>CAZRHR010000015.1:29831-41882 GCA_964599915.1 uncultured Candidatus Competibacteraceae bacterium
ATCCAACCGCTTCCACTGCGTATGCCGGCGGTCAACAATGTATTTTCAATGGAACAGGCGGCGGTCCGGTGAATATAACGGGTTTAGCCGCTTCCACGCAATATTTTGTTCAAGTGTTCGAGTATTGTCTTCCCGATTACCAGTATGCCACGGGAACCGGAAATGGCAATCCAGGTACTTTTTCCACGACACTACCTACATTAACGACCTTACCCACCCAATTGGATACATTACAATACATAATTGGGATGGGGCCTTCCGCCTCAAGGACCTATGTACTTAGCGGTAGTGATTTGTTAGGCTCCGGGAATATTTCCGTTCAAGCCGCTTCCGAATTAGAGATATCTACGGATAATGTCAGTTTTCTTGGGTCATTAAGTTTGCCTTTCGCTTCAGGTCAATTAATTGGTCAGCCGGTCACGTTGTTTGTGCGTTTAAAAGCGGGATTACCCGTAGGTCTTTATCCAGGATTAACCATTGCCCATGCGGGGGGAGGAGCAGCCAATTCCGTGGTTACCACTACCGGTGAAGTGAAAAGCACCACCATGGGCCTTGATAATCATGGAAATACACTTTGTCAAATGTTTCCAAATCCAGCCCAATGGCAGGTGCAAATTCAATGTACCAGCATGATGTCGGATAAGGTGAATTATCGTCTTTTAGCGATAGATGGCCGTTTGGTTCAAGAAGGCCAGCTCATTTTTTCCGGAGACAAAGGATGGTTAAATCGAGGTGAACTTCCTTCAGGGGTGTATTTCTTAGATGTACAATTTAACCAAGGACAGCATGAACATTTTAAGGTAGTGTGGCAGGATTGAGTACAAGGCCCACTTTAAGCAGTGGTTTTTGATTAACTTGTATTTCCAATTTTGTCATGCCCAAATTCATTAAAAACAATAGAACACCTTACCTCATGCGCTTTGGGGTAAGGTTTTTTGTTTGTTGGTTGCTTGTGGTTTACTTTTCAGAAGGAAGAAGTCAATCCACTTTGACGTTTTTTCAAAAGGCCCTTGGAGAGCAGGTGGTTTTGCAAGAAGCGGATGAACATTGGGTAACGTCTTTGGAAAGGTCGTGGCGGTTTCGGCAGCTGAAAACCTGGGATTCTTTGTGGAACCAATGGGCGAATACCGACTATCAAAGGGGTGCTTATCGGGAGGCATTGAGGAAGTATACTTTAAGTTTGGCATGGAGAAGTGGCGTGAAACGTGGCGATGCCTATGCGAATATGGGTTTATGCTTGATGCACTTGGGTCCTCCAGGAGCTGCGACACATTATTTTGTTTTAGCCATTCAACTTGCCCAATTAACTGGGGACCACGAATTGGAAAAGCATGTTTGCAATTATCTAGGTTCGCATTTGGTGGCTTTGGGGAAAGGCCTGGAGGCCAGGTTTTTTTTCAACCGTGCGCTTTATATGGGTCTGAAACAGAGCGATTATGATTTTGTGGCAGATATGTATGGTAACCTAGGCGTAAATGCCTATCGTTTAGGAGACTATGAAATTGCGCAAGGGTATTTGTCAAGGGGTTTAAAAGTTGCCCAGCAAGTAAGTTATATTCGGGGTGAAGCAGCAGCCCGATTGAATTTAGCTTGTGTCTTGGGCGAAAAGCAAATGCACCGTCAGGCCAAAGTTCAGTTTAAACATGCACTTTCGCTCTATAGAATCCTTGGCGATAGCATCAGTGTGTGCCGTTCTTTGTCTGGCCTTGGACTTTCCCATCACCAGACAGGCGATACCCACTTGGGACGTACTTTTTTATATGAAGGATTACGCATTGCGGAAGAACTCTCATTAGAAGATAAGCGAAGAGAGTTATATGGCATTCTTTCATCTATTGAGGCTGATTTGGGAAATCATCGCCAAGCATTCCTCCTTAAATCTAAAGAAACCCCTTTGCTTTTGGTCCAAAACCAACAATTGTTGGAAACTGCTGTTGCCAACTTAGGACAATTTTGGAAAGCGGAGGTAAAGCGGATGGAAAACCAATCCCTTGTGGCAGAACTTGCACTTGTAGAGCAGCGCAGCCGAAATTTTTTGGTTGTAGGTGCACTGGCTGTACTCGCATCCTTATTGTTGGTTGCCTTATATCTACAATTGCAAAGGGCCTCTGTTGCTGAAAGAAAAATGATGGAACAGGAAATCAATTTATTGAAAACCCAATATACGGTGTTTCATGCTGCTGGCGATACGCCTTCGCCTGAAACAACTTTACATCCTTTGAATCGTAAAAAAATAGAGTCGGCGCTAGGTGGACGAATCAATGACTCCGACTGGCGCATTCTCACGACACTTACGGCCAATCCAACGCTAGCAAACAAGGAATTGGCTGCTATGGTTGCACTAAGTCAGGAAGGGGTGAAATCGGCACTTAAAAAACTGTATCGGCTGTTCGAACTTGAAAAATCAAAAGAAAATCAAAGGCTTTCAATGGTCATCAAGGCGATTAAGTTATCTAGCGAAGAAGAGTAATTTAAGGCTGACTTTAGGTTGGACTCCTTCCTTTGAAATGGTATGGTTTTGCATGTGGTAGCGTGGGGGGGGCGGTGCCCTCGGCTCCGCTCGGGCAACACGGCTCCGCTCGGGCAACGGGTTTGTTTCCCTTCAATAAAAGTCGTAATAATACTCGTTGAATTGAATGTATTGGTAAGTCGAGGCTGTAGTCTGTAATAAAGGTTAATTTGCGTTTGAGTATTTCTATCCTTCGGTGGTTGAGCGTAGCCGAAACCACGGGTTAAGTTGCCCTCGGCTCCGCTCGGGCAACACGGCTCCGCTCGGGCACCTTTAGTTCTGTTCGGGTACCTCGGGTCCGCTTGGGGACATTTACTTTCTTGTGGGGAGGGGTGGGCGTAGCCCCAATTTTCATTACAGCTTGAACTTGTTTTTAACCTTCATGGTTTGGATTGGCGCATTCGATTCAAGGCTGGTTGAAGGTTGTGCGGCTGCTCATCCTTTGTATATCTCAAACCCATTTTAATCGACTATACACGGATACGTTCCGGGTAAATTCAAGCAGATTCCATAGATTGTCCACGGGGAGGGGTGGGCGTAGCCCCGCTTCCCCAAGCGAAACTTAAGGCAACTCAATGATTCAATAAAATCTGCCTGGACTGTAAATAAAGTGGCTCCCGTCTACGAAACAAGGTTTGGATTTTTTCCACCGTATCTAAAGTTCGGCCCTCGCCCAGCATGGGCCTTGGACGGTGGTCTTTCATAAGGCGGTCGGTCAATACTTCTTCGGAAGTTTTGATGTAGGCCGTCCAACCATTGCGGTTCATCCAATGCATGGCGCCCGGAATTTCAGGCGTACCGCCGCCGGTGGAAATGACTGTTCTCCCTAAAATGAGGGTGCGCTGAAGCACTTTCCATTCTAAGGCTCGAAAATGGGCCTCTCCATGCTTGGCGAAAATCTCAGGAATGGGCATGCCCGCTTCCTCGGCCACCAAGTCATCAATATCGACAAAACCATAGCCCAAAAGGGTACTGATTTCTTTTCCCCTGGTGGTTTTTCCCGCCCCCATAAAACCTATTAGGTAAATGCGGTCGCGGGCGTCCATGTTGGTCCAAACGGCGTTACTCATACGGCTACTTGAAAATCTCTGAGTGCGTCGTTCAGAGAGGTTTTTACATCTGTGGAGGCTTTACGCTGCCCAATAATCAACGCACAGGGTACCTGAAATGTTCCGGCCGCAAAAGTTTTGGGCATACTTCCGGGAATAACGACGGAACGTGGTGGCACATATCCCTGATGAATCATAGGTTCCGGGCCACTTACATCCACAATTTTTGTGGAAGCCGTAAGGACTGTGTTGGCGCCCAAAACAGCCCCTTCACCTACACGTACGCCTTCTACAACAATACAGCGTGACCCAATGAAAGCATGGTCTTCGATGATCACTGGTGCTGCTTGTAAAGGTTCTAGCACGCCTCCAATACCAACGCCGCCACTTAAGTGAACCCTTTTCCCAATTTGGGCACAGGAACCTACGGTGGCCCAAGTATCGACCATGGTACCTTCATCTACATACGCACCGATGTTCACATAGCTGGGCATCATGATCACGCCCGGCGCCAAATAAGCGCCATAACGCGCCACAGCATGGGGAACCACACGTACGCCCAGTTGGGCATAACCTCTTTTCAAAGGCATTTTATCATAAAACTCCATGGGTCCGGCTTCCATAACGGCCATGTCACAAATACCGAAATAAAGTAATACGGCTTTTTTTACCGTTTCCTGCACTTCCCAACTTTGGCCTACAGGCTTTGCTACCCGAAGCGTGCCGGCATCTAAACCTGCCATCACCTCTTCTACAGCCTGCCGATACGCGGCGTCTTGCAACAATTCGCGCTGTTGCCAAGCGGCAAGAATGCGTTCTTCTTGTGTCATTTTCTTTTTTCTAAAACAGCAATATTCTCAATATGATGGGTGTGGGGGAACATATCCACGGGCTGAATGGCCACTACTTCATAGGCTGCGTCCATTAAAGCCAAATCCCGAGCTTGGGTGGCTGGATTACAACTCACATACACTATCCGATCCGGTGCCATCTCTAAAATTCTTTCAACCACGGTGGCATGCATGCCTGCACGCGGTGGATCGGTGATTAATACATCTGGACGGCCATGCTGCTCCACAAAGGCCGGAGACAGTACATCTTTCATGTCACCAGCATAAAATCGGGCGTTTTCTATACCATTTCGTTCTGCATTCTTTGCAGCATCCGCTACGGCTTCTTCTACGTATTCAATGCCAATAATGTCTTTGGCATGAGGTGCCAAAAACAAACCTATGGTTCCTGTTCCGGTATATAAATCATACACTTTTTCTGTTCCTGTGAGCTTTGCCAACTCACGGACTTTCCTATACAATGCCAGGGTTTGGTAGCTGTTGGTCTGGAAAAAACTGGGGGGCGAAATCCGGAAATACAAACCCTCCATTTCTTCCTCAATGGTCATGGTGCCATCCCAAACCTCAAAGGTAAGCCCTGCCAACGCATCATTCGGCTTGTTGTTCTGGGTGTACAACAAACTGGTGAGTTCTGGAAATTGGGTTTGTAAGGCCTGCATCAACGCCTCTATTTGTGCTTGACTGGCTTGAGGTCCGAAAATAACCACAACCATACGCTGGCCGGTGGTGGTTTGCCTAAACAGCAGGTTGCGCATGACGCCGGTTTGGGCGCGCGGATCATAAAACGCAAACCCATGGGCGCGCGCAAAATCTCGGGTAAAATGTAAAATGGTATTGGTGAGATCGTCGGTAAGGTGACAATGGTCTATCTCCAACACCTTATCGAAACGACCGGGGGCATGAAAACCACAGGCATCCGTGGGCCCTTCGTGGGGTTGGTCCATTTCTGCTGAGGTTCTCCAACGACCCGTGGAAAAGGAAAATTCTACTTTGTTCCGGTAAGCATAAATGGGTTGGGCTTGTACGACAGGAAAAACCTGTTTTGGGAAAATTTTCCCTACCCGCTGCAACTGGTCCAATACTTGTCTTTCCTTGTAGCCGGCTTGAATTTCATAGGGTAAATGTTGCCATTTACAACCACCACAATGGGTAAAATGGCTACAGGTAGGAGCTACGCGCTCGGCGCTAGGGGTGTGAATACGAACAATTTTTCCCTCTGCCCAATCTTTTTTAGAACGAAATACTTGCACATCTACCACATCGCCAGGTGCGCCAAAAGGAAAGAAAATGACCTTGCCTTCGTGTTTGGCCAATGCATTGCCCTCCGCAGCAAGGTCTGTCACGTGCAAATGCTCCAGCAGGACAGGTGGCTTATTTTTTCTTCCCATGCTGCGAAGGTAAGGAAATCCGTTTTTAGCGGGGAAGTTTTCGCAGCCTACGGCGCATTAGCCCTACGAAAAGTCCACCTAATAACCCAAAGTAGGGGAGGAATGGGGTGAAATACCGGGCCCAATCGTTCCACAAAAACTGCACATTCCCTACCCAAACCAACAAGGTGGCGATGGCAAAAAGTACCATGCCTAAGGACACTTCATTTTTGGTTTTTAACCCTACATAAAGCGCCCAAATTCCTGCCAATACCCAAAGTAAATCAAGTGGATTATATGGAATAATCGCATAAGCTGGTAGGTCATTTCCGGAAAGGCTTGTGAGTAATCCGGGTAAAAGCCCCAAGGTGCCGTAATACAATTCGGGTCGCTCCGGCGTGATTAATGTTCGCCACGTACTAAAAGTAACCGACGGTAAAAATTCATTCTTGATGACCACCCAGTCATAAAAGGGTTTGGGCGCCGGTAAATCTTTTACGCCAGCAGCCTCAATTTCAGCCTGTATTTCTTCTAGTCTCTTCCAGTACTTTGGGGCAGATTTATGGAACCGATCACCCTGGTTATTCTGTTGTAATTCCTGACTTAGTTTAATCAAGGGGGTAAGCAAAGGATTAATTTGCTCCGGCGCAAGTATGCCTTGGGCTTGTGCCTCGTTCATCTTGGTGACAATGCCCTGCATGCGATCAGAAAACTGATTCACGGTGAGAATATTGGCTCTCTTTTCAAAATAATCGTCTACCGATTCTCTTAGGGCGGTCACGGATGCTACGGGCTGTTGTTGAATTTGTGGATTGAGACCATAGAAAAGTAAAAGTGCTGTTGCTACCGTTACTGCACCTGAGCCCAGCCATGTTTTCCAAAAGCTGGCCATGCGGTCCCTGTGTTGGTAAGCCACCCAAAGAAATCCTGCTCCGCCAATCACCATGGCCATTCCGCCATTTAATTTGCTACTGATGGAAGCTCCCATGGCCAATCCAGACCACAACGCCATCGGAAGCCAACTTTTCCACGTAGCATTTTCGGTTAATGTGGTCAATTGACGCCACAACAGAAGCAGGGAAAGCAGCATGAAAAAGGTGACAAAGGAATCCAACCCCACGGCGGTGTTTACTTGAAGGAAAACGGGATTGAAGAGGAGGTAAAGTCCTGCGGCTAATCCCGCCACCCAATGTTCCAATGTCCAGCCAAGCAAGAAGACGATAGCCAAAATGCCAACGGTTAGTAAAGCATTGGGAATACGCGCATGCCGAATGAGGTCGGCAGGTGGATTGGCAAAAGGTGCGGAACTTGGATTTCCTTGGTCGTCCTGGTACACGAAATAGCCGTTTGGCGACACCTCCTTGGTCCATGTCAGCCATGCCCCCATTACATATTTTCCCAAATTGGGTGCCTTCCAACCAAAGGTCCAAAGGTCTTTGTCGAACCATTGAAACCGGGAACGTGGAAATAACAATGTATCAAATTCCACCACAATGGAATTGCCTTGGTTTACTTCTTCTAAGGTTACGAAATCGTAGGGAAAGCGAATGGTGTCAGGATCGAACTGAGTCCAGGAAGCTCCAGTGAATACATCCACTTTGTGGCGCCAGGCATAGGATGGAAACCAATTATCCAAGCTTTGGGTGTTCCGGATGTGTCCTGTGGCCATGTGATAAGAGGCAATGGATGCAGAAGTCCACATTCGCTCATCGTAGCCAAGGGTAGGGCGTTCCGGATTAAGGGCTTGCTTAAAAGTGAAAAAACCGGATACGAGTACAAACAACAGAAACACCACCCAACCTGGGCGTGAATAAGGGGGTTTAAAGAGGTTTTGCATGGGAAATGTCGTTAACTGGCGTACGCTTTGAAAATTTTGTTGAGCCAGCGTATAAACAATAAGATGAGCAAGAATGCACCGAAAAGTAGGAAGAAATTCAGTAGGAAATACTGGTCTTTGTGCTCATACGTATCCCAAAGGGCACTTAAGACACCGGACAATTTATTGCCAATGGATGTACTCAAAAACCAACCGCCCATCATAACAGCGGCTAGCCGAGGTGGAGAAAGTTTCGATACCAACGAAAGACCCATGGGACTTAAACAAAGTTCACCTACAGTAATCACAGCATACGAACTTATAAGCCACCAGTGACTGGCTTTGATGGCGCCATTTTCTCCCGCATACACTGCGCCTACCATCACCAAAGCGGAGAGGGCAGAAATTAAAAGTCCAAGCGCAATTTTACTGGGAGTAGAGGGCTCTTTGCCACGTCGGCGCAAAAATCCAAAGAATCCCACCACCACCGGAGTAAGCAGAATAACCCAAAATGGATTCACCGATTGGTAGAGGTTGGTGGCATATAATTTCAAGCTTTCGTCACCTGTGGGCTTTTTTTCCTCAGGTAAATTTTGGAGGTAAGGGTGTTGAGACTGTGTTTTAACCAATACCCCATTTTCTTTTGTAGTCCGGAATTGTGCATCGTATACGGGGAAACTGTCGGGTTCCGCGGTAACGACCTGCGCCAGCATTAACGTTTCGGCCAAAGGTTCCACCGCCGGGGCGATTTCCCTGTCGGTGTAGCGGTCGGCCCAAGTGGTCAGGGCGCTACCATTTTGTTTGAAAACGGCCCAGAAAATAACCACAACACCAAAGATGGACAGCATGGCGGCCAATGGCTTTCTCTCTTGGGGCTCAGATTTTAATAAGAGCATCACAAAAAATCCAACCACCGGAATGGCGCCAAAAATAAACGCATCCGTAGAATCGGAGCCAAGTAGGTTACCCGGAATGAGCCAGCCAAGAATGCCGAAAGCAAAACTAGGGCCGAGGGTGGCCAATAGAATTTTTCCTAAACCCATTTCACCGGGCCTGGCAGGTTTTACCACATCCCCATCGGCATAGGTGCCATAACCGAGCATAAACACAATAACCCCTAAAAACATCCCAATACCTGCCGCGAAAAAAGCCCAATTCCATCCAAACGCATGGTATAAAGCGGCGCCGAAAAAATTACAAATAAAGGCTCCGATGTTGATGCCCATGTAAAACAGGTTGAATCCGGCGTCTTTATTGGGTTTATAAACTTCCGTGTTGTAAAGGTTGCCAAGCAGGGCCGAAATGTTCGGTTTAAAAAAACCATTACCCAAGATCACAAGGGTCATGCCTACATATAAAGCGGCCAAGTTATGGATGCCCATAATGATGTAACCAGCACCCATGCAGATGCCGCCAATGATGATGGATTTTCGGTAGCCAAGCCACCGATCTGCCAGCAGACCGCCCACAAAAGGGGTGAGATAAATCAGCGCAATAAAAGTTCCATACAAATCGGAGGCCTCTCGTTCCTCCATGCCCATGCCGTCGCTCGCATCTTTCAGATACAAAGTGAAAATACCAAGCATGAGGTAAAAGCCGAACCTTTCCCACATTTCAGATAAAAACAGGAAGGGTAGGGCTTTGGGATGTTTTGCTGCCATGGGGTTCTTTCCTTAGCGAATGCCATGCATCATGGCAATGATTTTTGATTGAAATGGGTGGTTTGATGCTAACCAAGTGCATGCAAACAGAAAAAATTCGGGCTTCATGCAACATGACACATACGAATCTCTTGAGGAGCTTGCATGTTTCAAAAATAGCGTCTTATTTTTTCCCTCGAATCCGGAGGCCATTATTTTTTTGAGCCAGCTCCCTTTTTTCATAGGCGAAAAGGGTTTATGTGTTTGATTTTCAATGATTTTTAAGGATTTATTTTTATTGTCTTTTGCTGGTTGGTGGAAAGTATTTTGGTTTTGGATCAGGGGTGCGTGCTGTATTTTTAAATGGCTCGGTGCCTTGGCAGAAAGCATTTTTTCTTAGTTTCGTTCATCTACAAATAGAAAAACTATGAATCCAGCGTATCAATTAATGCTCATCTCGTGGTCTGCCGTGGCCGTGTGGGTGGCAGCTGTTATTTTCATGAACCGAAAAGTCCATCCGAAGGCTTTGTTTGCCTTGTTCATGGTGGAGCTTTGGGAGCGATTTAGTTATTATGGCATGCGTGCCATTCTGGTGCTTTATATGACTTCGGAACTCATTAAAGGCGGTTTCGCATTTGACGATGCCAAAGCCTACGGTATTTATGGTGCTTATGGTGCACTGGTGTACCTCACACCCATTTTAGGTGGTGTGTTCGCAGACAGGATCATGGGATTTCGTAAAGCCATCATCTGGGGCTCTCTCCTCATGGCATTAGGTCAGTTTACTTTATTTATGGATAACCAAACCACTTTTTACATTGGTTTGGCGCTTCTGGTTATTGGA
Organism: uncultured Candidatus Competibacteraceae bacterium; assembly: GCA_964599915.1. Lineage (GTDB taxonomy): Bacteria > Bacteroidota > Bacteroidia > CAIKAF01 > CAIKAF01 > CAZRHR01. The sequence goes on from CAZRHR010000015.1 coordinate 39,908, forward strand.
AACGGGTTTTTCAAACCCAACATCAGTAGCATGATTGGTAAATTTTATCCGGATGGCGATCCACGCAGAGATGGTGCTTTTACCATTTTCTACATGGGAATCAACATTGGAGCGTTTCTTACTCCGCTCACTTGCGGCGCCATTGGGGAAATTGAAGGTTGGAAATATGGTTTCCTAACGGCCGGCGTCGGCATGTTCTTGGGCTTTTGCATTTTCATGTGGGCGCAATCCAAAGGCTGGTTTGAAGCGTATGGTTATGCTCCGCAAGATCAAAAGCCGATGCTCAAAGGTCTTCCTAACAAATGGTTGCCTTACCTTACGTCCTTGTTGATGGTGCCCATGGCTTGGTTGCTCATTAAGCAAAATGATGTGGTAGACATTGGCCTAGCCGTTTTAGCGGTGCTCATTTTAGGTTATTTGCTGTTTCAATCGACCAAATACGAAGTGGCCCAGCGTCAGCGTATTTGGGTAATTGTCATATTGTTGCTGTTTACCACGGTTTTCTGGACGTTCTTCGAATTGGCCGGATCCGCCATGAACTTATTTACGGAAAGGAATGTAAACCGGAATTTCCTTGGATTTGATATTCCGACCACATTCTTTCAGTCGGTGAATCCATTGTTTATCATGTTGTTTGCGCCATTGTTTTCTTGGCTTTGGATTACATTGGGGAATTCCGGCAAAGAGCCTTCCGCGCCATATAAATTTGCCTTAGGTTTGGTGTTACTAGGAGCTGGTTTCCTCGTACTTACTTTGGGTAAAGGATATGCCGTGGCAGGTTTGGTGCCGGCCTTTTTATTGATTTTGCTTTATCTGCTGCATACGTTGGGAGAACTTACCCTTTCGCCAGTTGGACTTTCGTTGGTGACCAAGTTGAGCCCAGCCAATATTGTGGCGTTTCTCATGGGAATTTGGTTTCTGTCTTCCTCCATTGCCCACCAAGCCGGAAAGCATATTGCAAAACTGACTACGGTTTCGGAGAAAACGATCGTAGAAGACAACGCTTTTGTGGAATCTCTTTCCGATCCGGCCTATAAAGTGCTGTTTGCCGACAAAACTTTTATGGCCAGCTTAGATTCGGTGAGCCTTGAAAAAGCATTGGTTAGCGCATCGGCCATTTCCAATTTGAATTCCCAAGGTACGGAATGGACCTATTTTAAAGACAGCGTTTCTGTGCCAACGGGAGAAGTAACCAATGTGGAATATTTCTTGGCCCGCAAGGCTGCGTCGGATTCATTGCCAAGCCCCGAACTCACGAATCTTCCGGACATGGAAGCGCGCATTCATGCGAGCCCAACCGGCGAAATCATCACCAGCTTGCGTCAGCAATCATTGTCCATCGGCCTAAGCGTATTCCAGATGCTTGGTTTTGTGGCCATTGGCTGTGGTGGATTGCTATTCTTGCTCGGCCCCATGGTTACGCGATGGATGCACGGCATCAAGTAAAATGAGATATACATGGTAGGATGAAACTCCCCTGGATGTGAATGACATGCAGGGGAGTTTTTTTGTATAGGGATCAAGGTAAAAGGGAGGAAGATGAGCCATTTTCTGAAAGTTGGTTTTGGTTATTATTTAAGAATTCCCCGCCAATATAGAACTCCAAAAAAGGCAGAAAACCCACCAACAATCCCAAATAAACTCTCAGGAATATTGTTTACGTCATTTTTCTCCAATAGAACGACCGAAATGATGATGCAAATAATTCCGATGATGAAAGCAGCTGGAGACCTTGTTTCTACATGATAATACGCTTGAATTTCATGAAGTATTTTTCCTGACTTGTCCACCATTTTTTTTATTATTTTATAATTGTCTTGTTGTCATTGTTTTATGTTTTTGTTAGTACGACATTTGTTGTACTAAGGGGTTTTTATGCTAAAGTTTAGAGAAGTCAAAACGGGGTCTGGGAAGATAGCCGTTCAGGTCTACTATCTTCATAATCGTAAGCATGTTATTGTTAAACATTTAGGTT
>CAZRHR010000016.1:0-41647 GCA_964599915.1 uncultured Candidatus Competibacteraceae bacterium
TGGCAGATAATGACGCCGCTTTTTCCTCAAAACTACTTTGCCCTTCCTTTTGTTGGATAAATTCTTTGACCAGCCCATGCAGTGGTTTGAAAAAGTCTTGATGTGACAAGCTCAATTTCTCCCATTTCCTGTAAGTTTTTGCCGGTAAAAGGACGAGGCTATCCCGCATCAAAACGGCAGGAAACGGCAACGAAAACGCTTTAAAAAGAAGGGGATACTGCAGCCAATAATGGACTTCGGCCGGACCGCCCAAATAGGCCAGATTGGGTAATACCATTTCTTGATAAAGCGGGCGGGTAATCACATTGGTACTAAACCGCTCAGGATGTGTTTCCCATGCAGCGACCAAGGATTCTTGGTTAGAAAAAACCAAGTCCGTATCTACAACTGTCCATTGTTTTTGGTCATATACAATACGTTTTCTGCCTGATGTAGGATGGTGATAAAACAGATTGAGCGGCCTAGGTTGCACCTGAAGAGGATATCCATGTTGGGTCCATCGTTCACCCATGTCTTGAACGGGCTGATATGAGACTTGTTCCAACAATTCTTTTAGAAAAACAGGTTCTGCAAGCCGCTTTAAGGCAGGATCTTGCTGGTCTATTACCAGCACACCTTCGTGGCCCATCCAAGCGTGAACCAGTTGCCTGGTAGCGGTGGCCAAATCCGGCGCGTCCTGATAGATTTGAATCAGTTGCTTGATGGCAGGCAAATCCTCTACCTTTTGCTCTTTGGCCCAGGTTGCCAAGGCTATTGCAGCGGAAGAAGGCTTCATGGAGCCTGTGGCAAAACCGGGAGTTTCGGTAGCCCAAGCCAACTTTTCACCCGAAACAAAACAATGGTTGATTTCCTCAAAATCGTGGTCTTCGGAATTCATCCAATAGACAGGAATCACATCGATGTCCGGGTATTCCGACTTGAGCCAATGGGCCCAGCGAATGGCAGAGGCAATTTTATATAAGAAGTACAACGGACCGGTGGCGAACGCGAGTTGATGACCCGTAGTAACCGTGAAGGCATTGGGGGCTTGTAAACGTGTCAAAAGCGGTTCCACGTCTTTCATTAAAACGGGGCCATATTGGCGACGTATAATTTCGGCCAGCTTTTGGCGCGTTTCAAGGGAAAAATCAGCCCTGGCAGCTATTTTATCCTTCCATTGAACATGAGGAGAAAAGGGCAATTCAGCGGGCAAGGTCCCTGCATAATAATCCCGAAAAACGGTACTTCCCAGCCCGACTTCCTGAAAACTGATACCGTTTAACTTCTGCATGGGGTGAAGATGGGAATTTATAAAAAAAGAAAACCCAAAAATCGATTAAAATCCGTTAAAGCTATGCCTTACTTCACCACCACACCATACAAATCGAAATCATCTGACCCGGTGATTTCCACTTCGCAAAATTCACCAATGGTGCAAGGTCCATCGGCCTGTGGAATAAGGACTTCATTGTCCACTTCCGGAGAATCTGCGGCAGTGCGTCCCACATAATGGCCCGACTCCAACTTATCGATGAGCACCTTTTGAATGGTTCCCACCTTGGCTTCATTCAAAGCGGCTGAAATTCCTTGTTGTACCTCCATAATCGCAGCTGCACGGTCTTCCTTGACTTCTTGGGGTACATTATCCTCTAAGGCGTAGGCATGGGTATTTTCTTCGTGCGAATAGGTAAATACGCCCAGCCGGTCAAAGCGAATATCTTGGACAAACTGAAGCATTTCCTGAAAATCCGCCTCCATTTCGCCGGGATACCCGGTAATCAAGGTGGTTCTCAGCGTAATACCGGGAACTTTTTCCCTAAAGTTATGTAAAAGGCGGTACGTCTTTTCTTTGGTGGTACCCCTGCGCATCGATTTGAGCATGGGGTCTGAAATATGTTGGAGGGGAATGTCCAAATAAGAACAGATGTTGGGCGTTTGGGCCATGACATCCAATACATCTTCAGGAAAACCGGCAGGAAAAGCATAATGCAGACGAATCCAACCTATGCCTTTTACTTGGGAAAGTGCTTGGAGTAGATCGGCCAACCGCCTTTTCCCATAAATATCCAATCCATAATAGGTGGAATCTTGGGCAATCACAATGAGTTCTTTCACTCCGGAAGCCGCCAAGGCTTCGGCTCTTGCGACCAAGGTTTCAATGGGCGTACTTACATGCTTTCCACGCATAAGGGGAATGGCACAAAAGGAGCACGGACGGTCACAACCTTCAGAAATTTTGAAATACGCATAATGCGAAGGCGTGGTCAACAAACGCTCACCCACCAATTCTTTCTTATAATCAGCTTTGAGCGTTTTGAGCAGACGTGGCAAGTCTTTGGTGCCAAACCATGCATCCACTTCCGGAATTTCCAGGGCAAGTTCCTTTCCATACCTTTCGCTCAAGCAGCCCGTCACATACACTTTCTGCAAGGTTCCCGCAGATTTTTCATCTACAAACCGCAAAATGGTATCAATGGATTCTTGCTTGGCATTGTCGATGAATCCGCAGGTATTGATGATCACGGTGTCAAAGTCCGGTTGTTCGGATTCATGGGTGGTAGGAATGGCGTTGGCCTTCAGCTGTCCCATGAGCACTTCTGAATCATAAATATTTTTGGAACAACCAAGGGTAACTACATTGACCCGTTTGGGAGATTGAGCTTTAGCTTTCACAAGGAATGGGATTGAAACAAGGCATCAACAAAAGCATGTCGATCAAAAATTTGTAGGTCTTCCATTTTCTCACCTACACCGATGTATAATACGGGAACTTGAAGTTGATCAGAAATACCAATAACCACGCCACCTTTGGCGGTGCCATCGAGTTTGGTAATGGCTAGCCCGTTGACTTGGGTCACTTGGGTAAATTGTTTGGCTTGTTCAAAGGCGTTTTGCCCTGTTGAACCATCCAAAACCAGGAGTACCATGTGGGGTGCCTCCGGAACTACTTTATCCATTACCCTGCGAATTTTCGCCAATTCATTCATCAGGTTGGCTTTATTATGCAGCCTTCCTGCGGTATCGATAAGGACGATTTCTGATTTTCTGGCTACCGCAGCATTAAGTGTATCAAAAGCTACGGAGGCAGGGTCAGCCCCCATGCCCTTTTCCACAATGGGAACACCGGTGCGCTCGGCCCAAATTTTCAGCTGATCTACGGCAGCGGCCCTAAATGTGTCGGCTGCCCCAAGGAGGACCTGATGGCCGGCTTTTTTAAAATTCCAGGCGAGTTTTCCGATGGTAGTGGTTTTTCCTACCCCATTTACGCCAACCACCATAATGACAAAAGGCTTGGTATCTCCGGGAATGCCTTCTGCGGAGGTTTTGGCGGCAGGATTTTCCAGTAACAAGGTCGCAATTTCTTCACGTAAAAGAGACTGAAGTTCGGCGGTACCTAAAAACTTATCACGCTCTACCCTGGCTTGAATGCGAGCAATAATTTTCAGGGTGGTTTCTACGCCTACATCGCTAGAAATGAGAATCTCTTCTAATTGGTCCAGTACCTCATCATCGACCTTGCTTTTACCGGCAATCACACGCTTGATTTTATCAAACAGTGACACCCGCGTTTTCTCAAGGCCCTGATCGAGGGCTTGTTTTTTGTCCTTACCGAATAATCCGAAAAAAGCCATAGGATGTAAACAAAAAAAGCCTTTCCCGAAAGAAAAGCTTATCAGTTAAGCGTTTAAATCATGATTACTTTGCAAGAAAGTCTTTCACGATATCTTTATGAACAATTTCCTCACGGAACTGGTAAGAACCTGATTTAGGAGATTTTACCATCTTAATGACTTTGGTAAAATCTTTACCTTGTCCTGTACGAAGCGTTGCTACGGTTTTCTTTGCCATGACGCGCTAATTATTTAATTTCTTTGTGAACAGTGTGGCGGCGGAGAATCGGATTGTATTTCTTCATTTCCAACCGATCGGGGGTGTTTTTCCGATTCTTAGTAGTGATGTAACGGGATGTTCCCGGCATGCCACTGTTTTTATGTTCTGTACATTCCAGAATGCACTGGATACGGTTTCCTTTTTTTGCCATCTCCCTAAATTTTAGGACTGCAAATGTAGCGTTTTAAGTTCAAAAACCAAACTGAAGGAGGTTTTTTTCCTTTTTTTATTCCGGCAACCACACCCAGGTTTTTTCAGCTGGATTTTTACCTTGGACAAGTACCACAGAAAGTCCCTTAGGATTAAGTGCTAATGTGCCATTTTCGGGCCAATTTCCTTGATCCAGCACCCGTCCTTGAAGGTCCAATCGCAGGTAGTTCCGCGGCGTAAAATTTTCCCCAGAAATCACCCAACGTTCTTGTTGCAACTGTAAAAGCAGGTGTGGTTTTTCTTCTGCGATATCAGGTTGGTTCAAGGCCGGCTTTACCACGACCCTGCCCTTCATACCCATACCCGCATGTGGCGTACATACGTAATAAAAAGTGTCCACCGACGCCGGTACCCAAATGCCACCGCCAAAACCTACGGCAAAACCGCCATTGGACGCGTTGCCATTGTTATTCCATGTGGTTTGCGAGACTTCCTTAGCGTCATGACTCGGCGATAGCTGGAATGAAACGGTATCTCCCAATTGGACTTCCAGATAGTCCGGCGTAAAATCAAAACCAGCGTTTGATATTACATGCGTGGTAGATTGGGCATGAAACCCGAAACTTAGCGCCAAAGCGCCAAAAAGTACAAATGATTTTCTCATCATATTAAGGTATTACAACGGGAATAAGGCCTCTTACGCCCATATCTACAACCGTATCTCCGGCCAAAGGTTCATAAAAATTATTGTTTCCGGATTCTTTCCATTCAAAAGAACGGTTGATGGAAACACGTAAATCAATAACGATGTCTTGGGTGGGTTGGGATGGAATCACCAAATTTTGGTTAAACGCTCCGGTCACCACACAGGAGCCTTGCGGAATGGGTGAGGAAGCAAACAATGGATTGGGCACCGTAGTGGCGCCTTCCGGAGCCAACCCAGATTGCACAATGGGTGCCACACCCGGATAAGTAATTTCAAACGCCCAAAAACCTTGTCTGCGATTTCCATTGACCGCCAAAGATTGGGTTTTGATATTGGTAGAAGTAATGTATTGTTGATACCCAATAAAAGAAGCTACGGTAGCCGTTCCGTCCCAGTTGGTATTCAGTTGTGGGATAAAAACCCGTAGTTGAATATCATAATTTTGATACGCCAAACTCACCCGAATCCAAGTATATTCCCCCGGCGCAATATTTTTAAGCGGAATACGCATAAAATCGACCCCGGAGCTTGTAAAAGGAAGCTGAGCAAAATCAATGGCTTCAGCACCACCGGCCGATGTCGAAGGGCTTTGATAAATCACCTCGCCGGTTCCCAAGGGCGTAAAAGCCGAAGGGGCTAATTCGATGTAATGCAAAGCAATTTGATTGAACTTTGGATGTTGGGCACGATGATTGGCCGGAAGGCTGGCCGGCTGCCCAATGTTATTTAACCGAACTTGGGTGGAATCTAGCGTAAACCGAAACACCAAACTGGGTTCCGAAGCCTCATCTTTTGCACAGGATGAAAAACAAAAAATGCCACAAAAACCAAGAATTGTAAGTACATTTCTCATAATAAACAAAATGGTTGTAAAACGGATTGAAAGATAAGGCAGTTTTATGAAATTTTCTTGCTGGTGGCTGGCTTTTTTAATGTGGCAAATTTTAGGTGCGGTGAAGGCCTCAAATCCCCTTACGTGTCAGATTCGTAGAGATGCTTGGGGCATTCCACATGTTTTTGCAGCATCCGAGGCCGAAGCGGCCATGGGATTAGCGTATGCCCATGCCCAAGACGATTTTCTCACGCTACAAAAAACCTTGCTTCCCACCCGTGCCCTGGCGGGTTCCGTCCAAGGAAAAGAAGGTGCTTTATTGGACTTTTTCACTTTATTTTTTGGATTAAGAGATACGGTAGAGGCTAAATTTCCAACAGCCATTCCCCCCGAATTTCTAGACGTATTACGGGGCTATACGGCCGGATTAAATGCTTTTGCCAAAGACCACCCGAATGAAATCCTTCATCCAGCCTTATTTCCCGTCCAACCTGTAGATGTGCTTACAGGCTATAGTTTGGCTTTCCATCTATTTTCCGGTGCCGCAGGCGCGTTGGGTCGTGCCGCCATGGATCAATGGCCACCGCTGCCTTCCGGCTCCAATGCGTTTGCTTTGGGAAAAAATGTAACTACCGATGGGAGCGTGATGCTGCTGGCCAATCCGCACAATGCCTATGAAGGGCTTTTTTCTTGGTACGAAGCGGCCATACATGTAGCGGGAAAACCTATGCGATATGGCGCAACTTTCCCTGGCGGGGTCAGTTTATTCATGGGATGTAGTGCCCATTTGGCATGGACCCACACCTTCAATTTTCATGATTTTTCAGATGCCTTCCTCATTCCGGAGGCTTTTTTCCAACGCTACAGCCAACAGATGCAAATAAAAAAAATTGCGGTCAAGGTTAAAGTGAAAGGTATGGTTTTCACCCTCTCCAAAAAAGTGGCAAAAACCCCTTGGGGACCAGCTATTCTCGGGAAAAAGCATGGTTATGTGATTCGGTCTGCCGCCGAGGGAGAGATTAGAGGGGCCGAACAATGGTGGCGCATGGGCATGGCCAACAACTGGCAAGAGTTTGAACAGGCTTTGCGACTGGACGCCCTCCCCCTACTCAATTTGATTTATGCCGACGCCGAGGGTGGATTGGCCTATTACTCGCTTGGCCATTTCCCACAACGCACGCGGCCCAATACCCAAGATCCGCAAACACTTACCGACGGACAACCTGTTTGGCAAGGATGGGTGCCTTTTGACCAAAGACCACATTTCTATTATCCCGAAGGCGGATTTCTTTTCAATGTAAACAACACACCATTGAACCATCGCTGGCCCGAATCCCCCCTACCCGCCTCTACTTTCCAACATATTTCAGGATTTCAAACCATAGAAACCAACCGAAGTGCCCGACTTGCAGAGCTTTTACCCGAAAAAACAGCCTGGTCGCGGGAAGATCTGCTGGCCTTGAAATTCGACCAAACCTATCCACAGTCTGGACCTATCCGGTCACGGGCCAACCAACTAATGCAGTTCGTTCCTCCCCATGAAGCAATGAACCAAAGGACCTTCAAACTTTTGCAAGATTGGAATGGGAAAACCGATACAAGCAACATCGGCGCAGCACATTTTCTGCTTTTTATGCACTTTTTAGCTGATGAAATGAAGTGCAGTTTGGATGAAATGTTTGTCTATGATTTTCTGCCACCCCTTCAAATCCAGCATAAAACCTTGCGAAAAGTAACCCGATACTTGCTCCGGCATTTTGGGACAGTAGATGTTCCCTTAGGCACTATGCAAAGAATGCAACGAGGAACATTTGATGCGCCTATGAGCGGATTAAAAGAAACGTTGGCAGAGGTAGAATCGGCACCTGAAAAAAATGGCATTTGGCGAGCCAACGGCGGAGATTCATTTATGATGTTGGTGCAATTCGGGGCAGATGGAAAGTTAAAGGCGTGGGCCATGCAACCCTTCGGTGCCTCCAAACGACCTAACCACCCTCATGCTGCTGACCAATTACCTCTGTTTTATCAAAAAAAATGGCGCGACATTCAAGTGCAGCCTCCGTTTCATTTTGTCTCGGATACCGTGATTCAGGTGAACAACTAAAGTCAATTCACCTCCTAGCCTTTCAAAAAAAGGAGTGTGCTTCGCTAAATATTTTGGTCCATTAGGGGTTGGTCAATACCAAGCGATGAACCATTTTTTCGCCGGAAGACCTTTTTGCCACCAAAGTATAGATACCAGAAGGCCAGTTTGGAACGACAAAGGATGCTTTTTCTAAGCCTTCCCAATGACCCATGTGTTGCCCTTGTGGGCCCAAAACCGTTACCGATTGTACCGGTGATTTGGCCGTTAGTGTGCCACCGGAAACCGCTGGATTCGGGAACCAAAATCCTTGAACTTGGCCCTGCGCATTGGAAGATTCCGTAGCATCTCCAAGACCGGTTAAAGGTATGGTAGCCATCCAAACCCCACGCCCATGGGTGAAAATATACAATTGTCCATCCTCGCGAAGACGCAACTGATGAACCGACACCAAGGGCATTTGCGAAACCAACGTCCAATGCTGGCCTCCATCTTCTGTTACAAACAGTCCGAAATCGGAGCCGATGACCAACACATCCTCAGAAAAGGGACTAACAACCAAACCATTGACAGGTAAATCTGGAGGCAAATCGCCATGAATATTGGTCCAAACCGGATTCGCCGTATTGGCTCCGGTAACTTTCCAAACGGATGGCAAAGCGTCATAACTAGAATAGGTGACATACACCGTGCCTTTGTCCCGTGGACTTACCGCCAAATGAGAAATAAAAGAAGCGTTTAAGGAGGGTGGAATGGAGGAAGAGATGTTTACTTCTGAGCCCGGAAACGCCGCCAAGGCATCATCTATCCGATACATCCTTCCTGTGGAAGCAAAATACAGCGTGGGCGCTTCATCCTTACTCACCCCAAGAGCATATAAATCCACATAGGTATTGGAAAGGGGAATCCATGAACTTCCGCCGGAAAACGTAGCATAAATTCTACGCTTCGTCACTAAATATACCTGATTCCCGTCCAGTACATTGATTTCAAATGGATTAATAAACCAAACGGGATCATCTATGCGGTCGTCACCATCTAAATCTAACCCATTAAGAATCCGGTAAAATTGTGGCGAAGTGCTGTTCACATTGTCTGTGCGAACCAAATTGGCGTTCTGCGAAGAGGCATAGGCGGTGGTGGGCATTTGCGGATTTACATGGCAAAAAGCCCCATCTCCACCATAAATCCTACGAGCGCCATTTTGCCCCGTTTGAAACCTTTGACGGGTGCCATTGTCCTGGGTGCCACCAATATAATCGTCTCCGGTAGGAAAATACGTTCCAGCATAAAACTGTGTGATATTGAGTCCATTATTTAAACTCGTGAATCCATTCACCGCGGTTTGTCTTCTATACCGATACAATCCGCCATCATTGGCCGAAATAAAAGCCTCTTGTCCACCGGGGATGAACACAAAATGGTGGTAATCTGCATGACTATTGGCCATGGTGGAAAAACTTTGTCCGCCATCATTTGTAAAACCTGCATTTACGGAGCCTACCAACACATAATTCGGGTCTTGAGGTGATACCTCAAGGGCCAAACAATACCATGGAAAATCGAATTGAATGCCATAATTGGTGGGATTTTGGCGTTCTTCCCAGGTTTGGCCCCCATTTTCTGTAGCATAAAAACCATAGCAATCTGTACCAGCTGTCGTTTCATAAATCACATACGCTTTGGAAAAATCCGAAGGGGCAAAAGCCATTTCTATGCGTCGGAACCCGGAGGTTGGTAAGCCCGTACCTGCATTTGTAAAAGTACCCTGATCGCCGGTCGCCGAGCTAAAAACGCCCAAACTTCTCACGCCAATCCAAACTTTCCCATCGGGTGTCAATTCAAGATCGGTGATGTTGGCGTTGCTGTATACCTGCTGAAATGAATTTCCGGCATCGGTGCTGCGCCAAAGTCCACGAGAAGAAGTAGCCACATACAAAGTGTTGGTATCCACGGGTGAGCATCGAACCCGCCACGTATATAAGAAGTTATTGTTGTCAGTAGCGGCAAGTTGCTGCCAGTTTGCTCCTCCATCGGTAGATTTAAAAATTCCATCTCCGGGAATCCCGGCTGAATTCCCTGAAGGTTCACCCGAAGCATAATACATTACATTGGGAAAAAAGGGATTTTGTTCAATCCACGTTACCGACAGGTTCTGGGCGTTGTCATCGACCGGCGTCCAAGAGCCGCCGCGGTTGGTCGAACGCCAAAGTCCACCCGAAATACCACCGGCCAAATAATGGTTGGTATCGGTTCTATCGATAATAAAACCGCGAATCCGGCCGCCTACGTCATCGGGGCCGACTTCCCTTAACTGAGAAAGTCCACCGTCCGATTTCACGGTTCGCAAGGCATGGATTTGATCCCTGATTTGGCGAAAACGCTCCATGGAAATTTGGCCATTGGCATCGACCCGCATGGCCCTCCACTGCTCCAACCAGCCCGGATGAGCAGGATTTCCTTTGGGCCATGGGGCCGAGGTAGAATCCGGCCAAAACTGGTAAGCCAATCCAACCAACAAAGCAAGAAAACCAAGGATACCAAATGTCTTTTTCATAAAATCTTTCAAAATGAATAAGTCGTTTCAAATGTTAGGGCGAGGATAAAAGACTGGTTAGGATTTGCTTTCCTGCCTCTCCATTGCCGTACCAATGGCCCTGAACGGGATTTGGCGTGTTTTGTATGGTTTGAACGGCTTGTCGCCAGGCCGTGGCATCCAGATCCGGGCAAAGCACCCATCCGGAGCTCACAAGCTCTCGCCATTCGGATTCCGGCCGAAAACAAATGCTGCGTTTGCCAAGAAAAAATGCTTCTTTCTGCAAACCCCCTGAGTCGGTGAGCACAAAAGGCGCCTGATGAAGGGCCGTAAGGGTTTCTCTATATCCCATAGGCGCAACCAAAACCAAGTCTTTTCCGGGTTGTAAGCCAAAAAAGTCCATGGCTTTTTGGGTACGGGGATGAACTATAAAATGAATTTTCCTGCGCGTCCATGCTGCGGTATCCTGCATGCGTGCCAAAGCGGCAGCCAAACGTTCCGGCTGGTCCGTATTGAAATTCCGGTGCAACGTGGCCAAAATGGGACCATTGCTTTCTTTGGTGGATGCAGCATCCGAAAATATTCGAGCGGCGTCCAGCATAATGTCTCCGACTTCCCGACAAAAGGTGTCGGGCTTTTCCGTTAAACCTTCCTTGCGGAGTTGGTCCATGGCTTGTGCAGAAGGGGCAAACAACCAATGGGACAAATGATCGGTCACCACCCGGGCTTGTTCTTCCGGCATATCGCGGCGAAAAGACCTAAGTCCGGCTTCCACATGGGCCAATGGAATGCTCAGACCGGCGGCGGTGAGGGCAGCAGAAAGCGTAGAATGCGTATCGCCAAACACCAACACCACATCCGGCCGTTGCTGTCCATAATAGGTGGACAAAGCTTTGGACATGTCGGCCACTGTATCTACCGGCCCTGCCCCATGAATATGCAAGCTATGGTTGGGAGGTGAAAGACCCAGTTCCTCAAAAAATATCCCGGACATGGCTTGGTCGTAATGCTGTCCGGTGTGAATAAGTTCCCATTGAATATCCTCTTGGAAATCAGCCTTCCACGCATGATGCAGGGCGGCAGCTTTCACAAATTGAGGGCGGGCACCCACCACAACGCTTAATTTGAGCATGCACAAATATACAACAGAGAACCGGGGAGAAAAAGGGAAATGAGGTGGAAGAACGTATCGTCTAAATCGCTTTTTACATTTTCACAAAGCAAGTAAAGCGCAACATAGTTTGTAAAATTTAAAGACCCAACCCACCCTTGATTGAATTCACCCTAACCACCCGTGCCCCCTCATTTACTTTTTTTGGGAAAAACCCCGCCAAAATCTTCCCGCTTTGCGTCAATAAAATGTATATTCGCACGGCCGACAAAAACGCCTTTTTCGGCCCATAAAAATTTGGGATAACGCTATGAGCAAACAAGATTTATTCGGAGTACGCAGGGCCCTCAACACGGCCTCAGGAAAGGTCGAGTTTTACAGCCTTAAGGCGATGGAAGAACAAGGTTTCCCCATCTCCAAACTTCCTTTTTCTATACGGATTTTGGTGGAAAACGCCCTTCGCAACTACGATGGATTGCGGGTTACCGAAGACAATGTAAGAACCATCCTAGGATGGAATCCTACACCCTCCGACAAAGACATTCCTTTTATGCCGGCCAGGGTGCTCCTGCAAGATTTTACCGGCGTTCCTTGCGTGGTAGATTTGGCTTCTTTGCGTGCCGAAGCTGCCCGTAAAGGCAAAGACGTGACTAAAATCAATCCCCTTATCCCGGTAGATTTGGTCATTGACCACTCCGTGCAAGTAGAATATTTTGGTTCTTCCGGCTCCTTGGGCAAAAATGTAGCCTTAGAATATGAGCGGAACGCCGAGCGTTATCAACTGCTCAAATGGGCGCAAAAAGCTTTCAACAACTTCACAGCCGTTCCTCCGGGCATGGGCATTTGCCACCAAGTGAATTTGGAATACTTATCCAAAACCGTTTTGGTACGAGATGGCGTCGCTTTTCCTGACAGCTGTTTCGGAACAGACTCCCATACACCCATGGTCAATGGATTGGGCGTAGTGGCTTGGGGTGTCGGTGGTATTGAAGCAGAAGCTGCCATGTTAGGCCAGCCTTCTTACTTCATTATGCCGGAAGTGATTGGTCTAAAACTCACCGGACATTTACCCGCCGGTGCCACCGCCACAGATTTAGTACTCGCCATTACTGAATTGCTTCGCAAAGAAAAAGTGGTGGGCAAATTTGTGGAAGTATTTGGTGATGGTTGCGACCGCTTATCGGTAACTGACCGTGCCACCATTTCCAATATGTCCCCGGAATTTGGTTGTACCATTACCTATTTCCCCATCGATGACCAAACCTTGGATTACATGCGTCGTACCGCCCGTCCAGAAGACCATGTACAAACGGTAGAGCAATATTGCAAGGAAAACCTTTTGTGGAGAACCGGCAAAGAAGACATTGCCTACACCCGCGAACTGACCTTGGATTTGGGAAGCATTGAGCCTGCCGTGGCAGGACCTAAGCGTCCGCAAGACAGAATTTTATTGAAAAACCTGGACAAAACCGTTCGGAACATCATGGCCGAAAGCTTTGAGCGCGCCCATGTACCTGTGGCCGATCGTTTTGCTTTGGCCACGGCCGAGAATAAACCCGGTTCCATGCGCGCCACCACCATCCAAAACGGTGAGATGCGCTATGAACTTTCCGATGGCGCGGTGGTGATTGCCGCCATTACGTCTTGCACCAATACCTCCAACCCGAGCGTTATGCTCGGAGCAGGATTGGTGGCCAAGAAAGCGGTAGAACTCGGTTTGGACATCAAACCTTGGGTAAAACCTTCTTTGGCGCCCGGAAGCCGCGTAGTGACTGAATATTTGAAAAAAGCCGGCCTGTTGGAATACATGGAAGCTTTGAAATTCCATGTGGTGGGCTATGGTTGTACCACGTGTATTGGTAACTCTGGTGCTTTACCTCCTCACATTGCCAAAGCCATTGATGAAAAGGATTTAGTAGTGGCGTCTGTTCTTTCCGGAAACCGGAATTTTGAAGCCCGCGTGCATCCTCAGGTCAAAATGAATTTCTTGGCTTCTCCGATGTTGGTGGTCATTTATGCACTTACAGGCCGCGTGGATATCGATTTATACCATGAGCCCGTAGGAACCGATGCCAACGGAGAACCCGTTTATCTGGCAGATTTATGGCCGTCTGACGAAGAGATTGCAGCCGTTCGAAATGCCGTTTTAGATCCTGAAGATTACCGCTCCAATTATTCGACCGTTTTCGATGGAGATGCCGAATGGCAAGCCTTACAAGCTCCGGAAGGACAAGTTTTCCAGTGGGATGCGCAATCGACCTATGTCAAAGAAGCACCCTTCTTCCAGAACATTTCCATGGACGTAAACGCGCCCCAAAACATTTCTGGCGCCCGCACGCTCCTCCATTTGGGAGATTCCATTACAACAGACCACATTTCTCCCGCAGGGTCCTTTAAACCGGAAACCCCTGCCGGTCAATATTTGGTAGAAAGAGGTGTGGCACGTCAGGATTTCAATTCGTACGGAGCCCGCCGCGGAAACCATGAGGTAATGATGCGCGGCACTTTTGCCAACGTGCGTATCAAAAACCTTTTGAGCAGCAAAGAAGGTGGATTCACCACCTACTTGCCTACCGGCGAGGAAATGACCGTGTTCGAAGCCAGCAGCCGCTATCAAGAGGCCGGCATTCCATTGGTGGTGTTAGGCGGTAAAGAATATGGCTCCGGCTCCAGCCGCGACTGGGCAGCCAAAGGCCCCAATCTGTTGGGCGTAAAGGTGGTTATTGCCGAAAGCTACGAGCGTATTCACCGCAGTAACTTGGTGGGTATGGGTATTCTTCCTTTGGAATATCTTCCCGGAACCACCGCTGCAAGTCTTGGACTTACCGGTAAAGAAACCTTCCATGTCAATGGCATTAGTGAAGGACTTATTCCTCAACAAAAATTGGAGGTTACCGCCGTGCGTGAAGATGGCAGCCAGTTTACCTTCACGACCCAAAGCCGATTAGACTCCCAAATTGAAGTGGAGTATTACAGCAATGGTGGAATTTTACACTATGTATTACGTCAATTCCTTCGGGATATGTAAGCCTAAGCGCTTAAAATGATACAACGCCGGACCTGTTCCGGCGTTTTTTTTTGCCAAAACCATGCGACTGCCGTTGGTGTTCCTTAAATTTGTAACAATGCGTGGATTTAGCTTCATTTTTTTAGCTGCCGGTAGCTGCTCTTTGTTACAGGCGCAAAACCTTTCTGCAAGGGTCAGTTACGATGTATTTCAAGATGATCAGCATGGGACGGTATTCGAACACCGGCTATGGATTTCCGGCAATGCACTTCAGTACAAAAAAGAACAAGACGGGATGTACAGGGGCCGCGCGGAACTCACGCTAGCCCTTTCGCAGCAAGGCAAAATTGTAGCCTTCGATAAAGTAGAATTGTTTTCCGCGCCCCTCAAAGACACTGTAGGCGACAAACCCGATTTATTTGATGTGCGCAGATTACCTACCCCACCGGGCGCCTGCGCCTTGGATGTTATGGTGCGCGACTTGGCGGCCCGACAAAACAAAGGCATTCATCATATCGACTCTGTCCACATCAGTCCCATTACAAAAGAGGTGACGGTTGGACCTGTTGTACTTTTTGATGAAAATGCACCGGGAGAGGCCAACCCCATGCCCCATAGGGCAAGTTTGATGTACACCGCAGATGCCAAGCGAATCCGCTTTTCTACGCCCATTTATCATGCCGTTTCATGGATTGGTCCACAAGGAAAAATGGCCGTTCGCTACACTATTCGGAACGCAGATACCCAAGTGTCTTTGGACCAATTCACCATCATTCAAAGAAAGAAAGCCACGCATCCCATGGTGCTTTCCGGAGATTTGCCCATTGAAACCTTGCCTACAGGACAATATTTTTTATCTGTCGAAATTCTGGATAGTACAGGGAAATTTGTGACCTCCAACCGCGTGTTTTTTGCACGTGAAAATGCTGACCAAATGCTTTCTGAAGAAGAATTGTTTGCCTTGGCGGTGGAAGGTACCTTCATGGAACCCATACAAAGTCGGGACACCTTGGTAGAAATGATACAATGTTTGGCGCCGGTTTCCTCGAACCAAGAATTAGTTTTTGCCCAAAACGTATTGAAAGAGAAAGAAATTAAAAAGATGAAGCAATTCATTTTAAGTTTCTGGCAAAGACGCTATGGGGAAAATGCCGCCTCCGGTTGGCAAAATTATGCCAAAGGCGTCAATGCTGTCAATAAAGAGTTTAGCACGCCCAATACGCCCGGATATCGCACAGACCGTGGCCGCATTTACTTGCAATATGGTCCTCCGAATGTGATTAACAAACGATACGACGAGCCATCGGCCTATCCGTATGAAATTTGGCAATATTATCAATTGAAATCACAAACCAATATTCGCTTTGTTTTTTACAACAACAGCGGGATGGACAACACTTTTGTATTGTTACACTCCGACCTTCGGGGCGAAATCAATAACCGCCAATGGGAAATGTTTGTCCACAACCGGAACAATTCCTTTAATGTGGACCAAAACAACGTGATTCGACATTACGGAAACTGGTCCAATGACATTTTCAGGCAGCCCAGATGAGGTGAACTTCCTTATCTTTGACACAAATCGTTAGGGTGAAGGCCGCAATTGTCATTTTAAACTGGAATGGTTTGCATTGGTTACAGCAATTTTTGCCGGACGTAGTGCGCCATAGCCCTTCGCCTGCCGAAGTGTGGATTGCGGACAACGGCTCCACTGACGATAGCTTACCGTGGGTCCGAACCAATTATCCTACGGTCAAAATCTTTGAAATAGGAAAAAACCTGGGATTTTCAGCCGGCTATAACATGGCCCTGAAGTACATTCACGCTCCTTTTTACATTTTACTCAATTCCGATGTAAAAGTCACGGAAAATTGGCTCACGGCACCCCTTTCCGTCTTGGAAAACAATCCCGAAGTAGGCGCAGTGCAGCCTAAAATCCTTAGTTTTCACCAACCGGACACCTTCGAATATGCAGGTGCTGCCGGAGGAATGATGGATCATTTGGGTTATCCTTTTTGTCGTGGTCGTATTTTCAATGTCAATGAAACGGATCATGGGCAATTTTCAACCCAAGCTGAAATTTTCTGGGCTTCCGGTGCAGCGCTTTTTATTCGAAAAGAAGCTTGGGAAAAAGCGGGTGGATTAGATGTAGATTTTTTCGCCCATATGGAGGAAATAGACCTTTGCTGGCGGTTGAAAAATTTAGGGTATGGCATACGATATGTGCCAAATTCAACAGTGTACCATGTAGGAGGCGGCACTTTGGCCGCCGGCTCACCAAGAAAAATCTTTTTAAATTTTAGAAACAATCTTTTTCTTCTCCTCAAAAATTTACCCAAAGGGCGCTTGGCTTGGCTCCTTCCCCTGCGGCTGGTCTTGGATGGCATTGCGGCCGTTAAATTTCTAGCAGAACCTCAAGGACCGGCAAAGTGCTATGCGGTCTTCAAAGCCCACCTTTCCTTTTACAGGAATTTCGGAAAAATGGTACAAAAAAGAAAACAACAACCTACCGGGGTCGTCCACCCTTTATTTATGGGTTCTGTAGTATGGAACTTTTTCATCCTTGGAATCCGCACCTCCGGAAAACTCAAAGGCACCTACCGATAACCCCGCCAAAGGAAGATTTACCATTTTTTTGTCCAAAGAATAGGCCTTCAAATCCTCCGCATCCCAATTTTCCATTGTAATTTTAACCAAAATACCTCCTCATGAAAGGAATATTATATTTCTCATTAGCGCTTAGCTTACACACCATGGCCCAAGGAGTTAAAATTGCTCCTACGCCCGGCAACCCGGATCCTTCTGCCGTCCTTGAACTTCAATCGGCCAACCAAGGTTTTATGGTGCCGAGGTTAAATTTGCAAGCAGCCAACGATGGCGTAACGGTTCCCAATCCTGCCCATTCATTGGTCGTATATAATTTGGGACAAACCCTTCAGCCCGCAGGTCTTTATTATAACCAAGGAAGTCCCTCTGCCCCCGTGTGGGTGTTGTTGGTCGCCAATCCTGCACAATCGTCCATTGACATGAACAACCAGGCGATTCAGAATCTACCGCCTCCTGTGAATGCACAAGATGCCGTGAACAAATTTTATGTGGACAACCTCATCGCCGCTTCCGGGGGCGGAGGCGGAACTGGCATGGCTGCACCTGTAGCCATTTCCGCACAATCTGCCTCAGCATACACTTTCGCAGACGCAGTGCGTTATTGTGACTCACTCACAGCCGGAGGACAATCCAATTGGCGCCTGCCCACGGTAGATGAAATCGCTTATTTCACCAAAACCGCCGGAAGCACCACCGATTTCCTTTGGACTAAGTCACTTACCTTCGGCAAAGACTTTGCAACCAACCAAAATTTTATCGCCTACCGCCTGTCCGATGGCAAATGGACGGACGGAGGCATCAACCGCTTCTTTTTCCCGAGCCGCTCAGTGTCCGGAAGCACCATGAACAGCAGCTTTACCTCCGTGGCCACCTTTACCGCTTTAACCCCCGGAAACCTGTTTGTTCCTACCGCCATGACTTGGACTGGGTCGGCCTCAGGTTCATGTGGCAACAGTTTACAAAGTAGGTTAAAATACAATTTTCCAGATGGTTCATTTTTCTACAGTGGGGTATCTACCGCCAGTTGTGGAAGTAATACTTTTCTCAATTTGAATTCGATTCCCATTCTCAATGAGGCCGCTGCCTACCTTTCCATCGAAGTGGAAGTTAGAAATACAGGCGGCACCGATGGAAACCGTTCCGGCACCCTGCAAATCACCGGCTACGAAATTTCACTTTCACAAATCGACGGCGCCACACGGCCCTGCCGCTGCATTAGATATTAAGTCTCATGACGGGGCACGCTTTCAAACTCGTTTGGCAGGCGCTTGCCCGTTTTGACCAAATCCGTGCGCTAGGCATTTTCGCGATATTGGCCGGATTGCCTTGGTCCAATACGCTGATGAGTATTGGAACCGGATTGGTCTTTGGAGGTTGGTGCCTTGGCATTTTTCAAGGTGCCCTTTCTTGGAAAAAACCTCAGGTGGCGCTAGGAATAAGCCTTGCTTTGGCTTTTGGTATGGGAGCCGCCTATCACCCTACCTCTTCCCTACCCTTTTGGAATGATTACAACGTAAAAATCAGCCTGTTTTTGTTGCTTATGGGGTTAAGCGAGGGCCAAAACCTACGCTCACTAAACCCGATTTTTTTTCGTGGGGGGCTTTTGGCCTATCTCCTCGTGAGCCTTGCAGGAAGTATTTTATTTTTTCAGCATGCCGGCACTTCGGCACTTCATTTCCGTGAAGCTTCGCCATGGATTAGCAATGTACGAATGGGCATTTTGGGGTTGGGATATCTTGGAATGCTTTGGCTGCCCGCTGCACACATAACGCGTGTTTCTGCCACATGGCGTTGGGGAATTGGCCTTTGGATCTTAGGATATTTATTCCTTTTACAAGCGTACACTGCCTTAGGCATTGGCGGCTTCCTATTTACCCTTTGGGCTATTTTCAACCGAAACAGCCCGATTTGGGTCCGTTGGGGACTTCCTGCGCTTTCGCTGGTGGCTGTTTTCGGAATCTACAAGGAATGGACATGGGTTCAGGGAAAACCCAAACCACCCATGGAAAGTTGGCCCGGTTTTTCTGCCGGAGGATTTCCCTATAAATACGACACCACCTCTGTCCAAAAAGAGAATGGCGCGTACATCTGGCACCAGGTATGTCCGGGAGAGTTACAAAGCACTTGGCCCACATTGAGCCAACATCCCTTAATGGAACCATTACCCAATGGGCATCCTTTGTACCTCAACCTTTTGCGCTATCTCAGCTCCAGACATTTACCCAAAGACCAATTCGGGTTGACCCAACTAAGTCCGGAGGAAATTCGTGCCATAGAAGACGGAACGGTGAATTGGCTGGAACTGCAAACCCCACCTTGGCGGTTTCGACTCAACCAAATGCTTAAGTCATTGGATTATTTCATCCTGACCGGAGATCCCATGCAGGAATCTCTCACCATCCGACTTTTTCTTTGGAAAAAAACCTGGGAAACCTGGCAAACAAAGTTTTGGTTGGGGCATGGCCCTACGGATGGCTGGAACCAATTGGCCCAATCACTCAAAACCCCGGAAAGCCGACTCAAACCAAGTTTTCATTGGATGCATCCACATCATCAATGGTTAAGTATCGGCTTGCATTATGGCGTTTTGGGCGTATTGCTTGGCCTTAGTCTTTGGGCTTGGGTAGGTTGGTCCTGCTGGCGTACACCTGCTTTCTGGTGGTTTAGTATCTTTAGCCTCGCTTTGTTCACGGAAGACATGTTGGAAACCCAAGCCGGCGTTACCCAATTGGCATTTTTCCTGACTTGGCTGGTTTTTATTCCCCCACATGGCAACCGCACTTAATTTTTCCAAACATGCCCTCGCTTCCGGAAGCCTCCACTTGGTGGTGAAAATGAGTTGGATTCTGGGCATGGAACCCGCTTTACAACACGCTGTTGGCTTGCAGGGGTATGGCGATTATGCCGCCGCCATGGGCATCACGGTCATGTTTACCGCTCTACTGGACCCGGGCATCAACACCATGTTTATCCAACGGGCGGCGGGAAACCCCAAATGGATTCCCACCCTATTACCCTCTTTTCTCCGCTTACGACTTTTTTCCGCGCTCCTGTACATTTTGGTTTTGGGAGGAATGGCCTACCTATTTGAATGGGAAACCCGTTCCCTTTGGATGGTCGGAGGGGTGGCCGTCGCCTCCATCTGCATAAACACAGCCCAATTTTTACGAGGCATCTGGAGCATCAAAGGTCGGTACACCTTTGAAAGCGTTTTGGCCAACCTGGATAAAATCATCATGATGGTTCTGGGCGGTGTTTGGCTCCT
Organism: uncultured Candidatus Competibacteraceae bacterium; assembly: GCA_964599915.1. Lineage (GTDB taxonomy): Bacteria > Bacteroidota > Bacteroidia > CAIKAF01 > CAIKAF01 > CAZRHR01. The sequence continues at coordinate 20,168 of CAZRHR010000016.1, forward strand.
TTTTCCTGCCGCACCCAAATGGGCCGAAGGAATGGCCTTGATTATGCTGATTTCAGCCATTTTAAGTTTGGTGGTAACCAGTTGGTCAGTACTGCCACACCTTGGGCAATGGAACAACAAAGCCCCTTTTCATGTGGTTACGCTCCTGAAAAAAGCCGGGCCTTTTGCGCTCATGATTTTACTCATGGGCATTTTATACCGCTTCGATGCCATTTGGCTCAAAACCATGACCGACCCAAGCGGCATGCAAAATGGAATCTACGGCTCCGCATTTAGGTTTTTCGATGCATTTATGCAATTCATTAGTCTGTTTATGGTCATTCTCATGCCCATGTTGGCCAGACAAATGGCGGGCGGACAACCTACCCAACGCCTGACACAAATGGCCTTCGTTTTTATCGGAATGCTAGGATTGGGCGCCAGTTTACTGACGTACGCCGGCGCGCCATGGATCTGCGCACAATTGTATCCACAGCATGCAAGCGATATTGTACCCACCTTTCGTTGGATTTCCATGAGCCTCATGCCATTGGGCTTAAGTTTGTTTTTTGGCGCGTGGCTCACCGCGGCGGGTCAACTCAAGAAAATCCACTGGGCCATGGGCCTTGGGGTGGGACTGAGTATCCTTGGAAATGTTTACCTGCAACCCAAGTTGGGCGCATTAGGCGCGGCCCAAGTATGTTTAGCCACCCAATGGCTCACCGCGATTTTGCAAGGAGGAATGGTGTGGCAGGGTTTACAAAAAGAGAAACAACGCGTGAATAGCTTATAGGGCGCCTGCCGCCAGCTCCGGATTTCTCCGCATGATGCCAACCTTCATGTATCCGCTTCATGAGGCGGCACCGGGTGCTTTGTTACAAGTCCTCCGCGCCACAAAAGTCCAAGAGCGCTGCATGGAATAGTGTGAGGCGCGTCCGGGCTTTCCACTTCGCCCCCTGGCGCACCACTACTTAAGTGATTAGACAAAAAAAACGCCTTTCCACACATCGTGAAAAGGCGTTTTATCTTTTTTACTTAATTAAGGCTTACGCTCAAGGGCTTCAATTCGGCGCTCTAAAGCCTCAATGGTTTGTTGCTGGGAACGAATCACTTCGAGCAAATACACAGGCAGGCGATCGTACGCCACGGTGTAGGGCTCTTGGCGGGTAAGATCCAACTTTTCAGACCCATCGGCATTCATCTCTGTTAAGCCTGAGTCGCCAATCCAAGTGCGTGCAGGGCCATAAATCACCAACTCAGGAACCGCTTGTTCCACTTCCTCAGCTACTAAACCCACTTCCTGTCCACCACCTAATGCAGGTTTCAAGTTATAAATCACCGGACGCAAAGCCATAACTTTTTTAGCATCCACGTGTAAAGGTCGAATGTTATCCTTGACTTTTCTGGTTGAGCTTTGGGGGCGAATATCCCCGCCGGATGTGCGAACTACCGCAGTGCCCGTGCCCGTGGTAGAAGAAGAAATCCGCAAAGCTGTGGTAATAATTCCATTGGAAGGTGGCGTGGAAGTCGTACCCACCCGCAAATCATCAATAACTGCACTACCATCGACCTGAAGATCATAGGATGAAGATAAACTAGAACCAATCCGAAGGCGTCCAAGAATATTAGAAGTGGTGGTAGAACCGTTGGCTATAAAACCATTGGTTCCTACCGTGAGATCAAAGCTAGAATTGGGAGAAGTACTTCCAATGCCTACTTTACCCGTAGAGGTAATCCAAACGGCATCTGTACATTCATACTGACCGCTTCCAGTTCCACGAATGGTGTAATTGGTGTTGAAAGAGGTATTACACGAAACGGTGGTTCCACCGCCGCCACCGCCACCGCTAGATCCGCCACCAGCGGTCCAAGATAAGGTACCAAATCCATTGGTGGTGAGTACATCCCCAGGATTTCCATCTGTGGTAGGTAAATCATAGCTTACAGAACCCAAACCTACCCCGGCACCTAAATTTACAAAGCCGCCATTGCTGTTGCGCAAGCGCACACGACCAATCAAGTCTAATCGCTCCGCAGGTGTGGCATTGCTAATGCCAATGTTGCCATCGTCACGGACAAAGAGTAAGGAGTTGGCATTTGAATTTAATACGTGCAAAGAGGAATTGGAGGTTCCAGAGGTTGTGCCTTGAATTTCAAGGCGCGATTGGGGCGATTGAATCCCAATCCCGACGTTTTGCGCATGGAGAGAAATAAAACTGGTAAGTCCGATACCTAATCCGAGGATGTTAAAACTTATATTTTTTTTCATTTTTAATAGTGTATGATGAATCAAAATTACATAATAGATTAAGTTTTCATTAATGAAAAATGGTTTTTTTATAAATAAACGCTTTAAAGTAACTGTCCATGAACTTGGACAAGGAGTAGAATTTCATTAGGATTCTAACTTCGTATTTATTGACGTAAAGGGTGGCTGCTTGATAAAAAATGAATAGCTATGCTTGATTTAAAGAAGGGCTATGGATTAAAATGGTATCCATAGGACTTCAATTATACTAAAAACTATTATTTTCAACCTGCCTAACCAACAAATTAAACCATCCTGACCATGAGAATATTATTAGCAGTTTTTTGTATTTACTATACAACCTTATTACCTGCGCAACAAGTGGGAATAAATACCAATCAACCAGACGCTTCTGCTGTTTTGGATGTAAGTGCCACAGATAAAGGATTTTTGCTACCCAGACTTAATACTACCCAAAGAAATGCTATTTCTAACCCAGCTATAGGCCTTCAAATATTCAATACTGAGTTAGAATGTCTACAAATTTATTTTTCCACTGGGTGGAAATCTATTACTTGTGCATGTAATACCGCCCCTAATGCACCATCCGTTATTACCGGCCCATCTTTGGTCTGTCCGGGGCAGCAAGGGATTATTTACAGTTGTGATTCCGTTCCTGGAGCAACAAGTTACCAATGGCAGATTGCAGGAGGAGCTCAGGTGGTAAGCGGTTTCGGCACCAGGAATATTACCGTAAACTTCCCTAATCAATCTTCACAGGTTACCTTATCTGTGCAAGCAGTGAATGGATGCGGGAATTCATTAGGAATTACCCAGAATATAACGGTGCAACCACTCAACCTATCTATACAAACGCCAAGCAGTATCAGCCTCAATTCACCCGCTTCATTTAATGCGAATCCCACAGGCCTGAGTGTATACCAATGGAGTTTTACTTCTGGCACACCCGCTTTATCCTCTGGAAATCCAGCGCAAAGTCAATGGTCTCTTGTGGGAACGTATAACGTACAGTTAATTGCCGGGAATCCGGGTTGTATGGATACCATTGCCCAAAATATTATGGTTACGAATTGTCCACCCGGAAGTCAGACTTTCGATTTTTCAGGAAGTATTCAAACATTAAGCATTCCCAGCTGTGTAAATCAAATCACCATAGAAGCATGGGGAGCACAAGGTGGAAATAGAGGCAACTATACAGGAGGTTTGGGCGCATATATAAAGGGAACATTTGCTGTAACGCCGGGTTCGAATCTTTCCATTGTGGTAGGAGAACAACCACCAATTAATACTACATGTTGTGGTTCTAGCGGAGCAGGTGGAGGTGGCGGAAGTTTCGTTTGGGTTACAGGACAAACCAACCAACCCTTAATCGCTGCTGGCGGCGGAGGCGGTGCAGAAAGCTGGGGACTCGCGAATGGACTACCTGGACTTTCCGGCCTTCAGGGAGGAAATGCCGCATCGCCAGGAGGCTTAGGTGGTTTAAATGGACAAGGTGGGGGAAGTCATAACAATTGGTATGATGGTGCAGGAGGCGCAGGTTGGTTTTCTAATGGACAAAACTCAAGCTGTGGAGGCAATCAGGTCCAAGGTGGGCAATCCTTACCTAGCTTTGCAGGAGGTGTTGATTTTTGTGGCGGACAAGGAATTTACAACAGAGGCGGATTCGGTGGGGGTGGCGGATTTCATCACGGCGGCGGAGGTGGTGGTGGATATTCCGGAGGTGGCGGAGGCTCAAACAATAATGACCAACCTGGAGGCGGAGGCGGTTCTTTTAATGGAGGAACCAACCAAACGAATCAATCCGGTGTGCGCACAGGCCATGGAAGGGTTATCATAACATGGTAATACGTCTTGCTTTTGAGCCAACAAAACCTATTCTTATCCTTTACCATAAAGATTCAGCAACCAAACCGCCACACCAATCACCAAAATACCGGCCATGATGGCCAAGAAAATTTTTAATGCATCGTAAGGTCTTTCTCCCGATACTTTTCCGGTTTGGCCATTGACCAAAAACCGATAGGTTTTGTTTTTATGAGCAAAGGCACTTACCCAAACAGGCAACAAAATATGCTTAAAGGTGATGTCTTGGTAAGCAGGATGCATCTCTACAATCCGTTGTTCATCGCCCCCAATATCTTGTCGGATGGTGTCTTGAATGGCTTTTTCCATGATGATTTTAGCGTCATCCAAGCCATGTTGCAATCCAATCTGGTATTTTTCCGCTGCAAATCCTGCCAAAAAAGAAGGATCAAAGGCAACCAAACCTTCTTTCAAATTCCAAGGTGCCAATTTTCCTGTAAGAACATCCGGCAATTGCTGTGAAGCGGGTACCAAAACATCATCAAAGGTATTGTCCACCGCGCCGGATACAGCATTCCATCGGGTTCTTCGCTCGGTGCGCATGCGGGTCGTAGGCTTCCCATTCACCGTAGTCACATACGGCACGGTCACATAATAATACGTTCCCTTTTGTCCTACATAAGGGGTATTGGCCTGTGCATCGAAAGTCCAAAAGGGCACATACACTCCCTTGAGTTTATCTGCCCGATCGGCTTGTTGAACCAAGGTGGAGGGTGCAAACCATAGCGATTTAATCCACTTTTTAAAAGCGGCTTTGGCTTGGGCATCTGTGATATGAAAGGGAAGAATGGCGCCCGGTTGCATCAGGGCGCAGGCTTCCCCATCTTCTGCTATAAGGGCACCGCCGCAAAACGCGCAGCTACTGGCCCGAATATGGGGTTCAAGCGTAGAAGAGGCGCCGCATTGTTTGCAAGACACCATCCAAACCTCCAGCACGGGCGCATGAGACGCCTTTTCTTCAAATGCCGAAAAATCTAACTCCTCCACCTCTGCCATGGCAGGAATATCCTGTCCATGCTGACAGTACGGACAAACCAAATGACGGGTACCGGGTTCATATTTCACATCGGCCCCACATTGTTCACAAGCCCACGACGCTGTGGCCTTCGATGTACCCGGAAGACCATCAAAACCTACATTTTCCATCATTACATGTTAAGGAAGGGGTGGTGGCATGCTGGCCCAAAGGGCTTGTAAATCGGAAACGTCTCCGGCCGCTGTCCATTGTGCCATGCCTTGCTTCCAAACCAAGCTGGTTCGTTGTAGGGCGCCGGATTGAGCCATTTGCTGTAAAGTAGCGGCATCAAATGGACCGAGTTGTTGCTGGTCCTTGGCTACAAACCAAACTTGGGTCTGAGGGATAGGTGGCGGAACAGGCGCTGCGGCGCCTCCTTGCATTTGTTGAGCCATAACCATGCCCATACCCAATCCCATGCCTGCGCCTGCAGTTCCGGATTCATTCTGTGCGGCTTTTTCCATGGCCTGCGCAGCCTGAAATTGCGTAAAAGCCTGCATATTGCCCACAAGTCCCATGCTGGTTCTTTTGTCCAACACGGCCTCCACTTCGGGTGGCAAGGAAATATTTTCTATCAACAGCGAAGTGAGGGTCAAACCAAAAGAGGCAAATAAACCCGACACTTCGGCCTGCAAAGCTTCGGAATACTCATTGTATTTGGCGGCTTTATCGAGTACCGGAATGGGACTTTCTCCCATGGCATCACTAAACCGCGATACAATAATGTTCCGTAATTGCTCCGTGATGTCACCCGCAGAAAACTTAGGCACCGCACCAACCACCTGCGCTAAAAACAATCCGGGATCGCTCACCTGAAAAGTGAAATTTCCGAACGCACGAATACGGACAGGTCCCAACTCCGGGTCCCGCATCATCACAGGATTTTTGGTACCCCATTTCCGATCTGTAAATTGACGTGTATTTACAAAAAACACATCTACCTTAAAGGGAGAATTAAAGGCATATTTCCAACCCATGAGGGTGGATAAGATGGGCATATTTTGCGTAGTCAGCGTATGCATGCCCGGCGCATACACATCTGCCAACTGCCCCTCATTTACCAAAATGGCCACTTGACCGGGGCGAACGGTAAGTTTGGCGCCGTTCTTAATCTCGTTCTGGTATCGCTCGAATTTATACACCAACGTGTCTGAACCGGATTCGTCCACCCACTCAATAATGTCTATAAACTCATTTCGCAGTTTCTTGAAAAAATTCATAGCCTAAAGGTTATGGCTCAAAGATATACATTTCCCTTCCTTTGCTTTCGTTAAAACGCTGTAAATCTTTTTCAATAAGTGGTGCTCCTAGCGTAAAACATTCCCCAACGATGCATACAAACCCGTGGATTTTTTTCCAAAGTGCAAAGGAACCCTCCTGTTATGCCCAAGAAGGCCAATTTTGTAAAAATGTGCCGGATTTTAATTCCAAAACCCAAAGTCCACTGCCATTCGTGAGGGCCACATACGGCACCTGCAAGGTTTGTGAATATCGGGTAGATTGAAAAAATGTAGTGGGATCAATCGCCACTTCGGGCGCTTTGCACTCAATGAGCATAAAGGCATGCCCATTGGGGTCAAAAATCACCGCATCAAACCGACCTGTCCATGCGCCGGTTTGTAATTTTCGCTCCACGGCAATGCGGGAAGCGGGATATCCTGCAAACTGAACCAAATAATGCAAAAAATGCTGCCTTACCCATTCTTCAGGGGTGCAAACCACCCATTTCTTGCGAAAATCATCCCAAATCTCTTTCCCTTTGCTCCCTGCTCTAAGCCGGCAACCATAATCCGGAAACAAGAAAGAAGCGTCGGACATTACAAGGTTATGGTAAATCCGCCCATGATCATGAAACCAAATCCCGGATAGCGGTTGAAACGGTTATACCGGAACGCCGCCATATTGTTCATCCGCAGGAAAAAGGAAAAATTTCGGTTTAAACGATAGGTACCGGATAGGTTGATGTCGAACAAGGGATCGATAGTTAAAGCAGTAATGGTGCGTTGACCATTGGCATCGGTGGACCAAACGGGTGCCCGTTGCTGTCCCAAAAAGTATAGTTCTGCTGTAGCGATAATTTTTTGCCCCAGGTTATATCGGCCGGACAAAGTGATATCCATTTGTGGACGATACCATGCTTCTGCTTGTTGGTCCGTTTGGTAAGCGTAATAATTCCCCCTCAAGCCTACTTGAATTTTCTCCCCATATTGGAATTCAAGGTTGGCGTAAATCCTAAAGGTGTTTAGGCGGTCGTAAGCTACTTGAAAACCACGTCGATGAAAATTCAGGGTATCATCCAAGAAAAAAGCGGCATTGTTGGTAGTTCGATATCCTACTCCCACATCATAACTGACCAAATCTGAGAAAGCGCCTTTAACTCCTGCGTGCGCGTCTAAAGGGGTATTGGCATTTTTTAAACGGACATCGGACATGATAAACGGGTTCATAAACCGCAAATCATTGAAGGTATTTCTTTGATAATTACCGGATAATTGGCCATGAAGGATGATATATTTCCGGAAAATTTGATAATGTCCCTGAATACGCGGGTACACATTGAAAAAGCCAGAATCTGCACCTGCGAAAGTAAATCCGGCTCCAATTTGCAACCGCCAAGGCTTCCCACCCATGGTGAAATAGGGATTTAGGTCTGCTATCCAACCATTGCCCAAGGTATCAGAGGGCAAGGACCGATTCAAGTTATAATAATCAAAGGACAGGTTACCACCCAAAAACTCATGGGCGAATAGGTCTGTAAATTTGTTTACGTTGGCACGGAGAGAAAATCCATTTTCATAGGTTCGGTATAAATCGGACATATGATAGAATTGTGCCCTCACTTTGTAATTTAAGCGAATGGAATCGGTTCGGTGAGTGCTTTCCATGGAGAAGCTGCCTCGTCCCATGGAGTAACGCTGTCGGGTAGAATCAGGAACAATCAGCGTATCAGAAGCCGGATTAAACCCATAATAATGGACGCCATGTCTTTGATATTCGCCATCGATACTCAACTTCAGGCTTTTTAACCGATGTTGGTACCCTGCGGAGGCCAAGTTGTCACTGAGTTGTGGATTGCCTCTCTCGGAAATGGTACCTGAGGATGAGAAATGTTTAAATTGAACGTAGTAGCCATTGTTTTTGGCCCGAAGCGAATACAAACCCACTTCTCCCAAGAAAGAGGTGTAATTTCCAAATCCTCCGCGTACCATCAAGCGATGCAGCTTTTTCAAAGGTTCACTTTTCAAACGAAGCGCCTGAATAGTATCCGGTTTATATACGGTAGTCTGGGGTCGAACCAACAATACATACTGTGTATCTCTGACCACAGGAAAGGTATCCAGAATCACTGGAGATTCCTGTACTTTGCTTATTTCTGCCAATCGAGGCTCAAAACCAGTAAATACAGTAATCGTTTCCTGTGAAAGAGCAGGATTCCCGGTGGTTTGGGCATATGCCATTGACCCTAAGCCTAGGGCCATGATCCAATGAATATGTTTCATTCTTCTTGTAGCTCTAAGTCCATAGATTCTTCAAATTCGCGGCGGTTTCTGTTCCGCTCCAGTGCCTCAATGGCTTCAAATTTCTCCTTGGCCAAAGCCACCAAATCAGCTCCATCGTGCTTGTCTATCACAGTCTTTAATACGGATTTGGCTTGTACAAAATCTTCCATGGCCACATACACATCGCTCAAAAGAATAAATGAGCGAGCCATCCAATCCCGGTAAGAGCCCATGGTTTTAATGGCTTTTCTCAATTCCCTTTCGGCTTGCTTATATTCCCCTTTCCGGTATAAAATATCGCCTATCATGTAAGCGGCTTCAGCGGCGTAGGCAGAACCTGAATTGGTTGAAATTTTACGAGAAAACGCGAGGCTATTTTCATCCTCACCTAACTTGAGGTATCCCCTGGCCAAAGTCATATGGGCTTCCTCTTCGGTGGCGGGTGGTAATTTCTCAAAAGTGAGGACCTTTTTGGCATACTCAATGGCTGCCCCCCAATTTTCCATGCGGAAATGCGCACGCATCAATTGGTCACGACAACGTAGCAATACTTCTGAACTTCCTGCCGTTTTTTCTAATTCAGTGTAAACCCGAAGGGTTTGGGCATCTTGCTTAGATTCAGAATAAATATATCCGGCCTTCACCAGCGCGTTCTCGTAATAGGCGCCGGGACCGGCCTCAATCAACAACTCATAAAGCTTTAAGGCCTCTTCATCCTTTTCTGCGTCGAAATAACAATCGGCTCGGTGATGAAGGGTATTCCATTTTCCGGCACCATTAGGGAAATTCCGAACATAGGCTTCACCAGCCTGGTGAATTCTGGGGCAATCTTTGGACTGAATTGCTTGTAAAACAGCAAAATATGCTCCTGAATCGAGGGTACTCTGCCCTACTTCATCGCCTTGGGCACGAACAAAAGCCAGCCAATCATCGATGCGACCGGCATTGGTATAAATGGATTGAATATACTTTAACGCCTCTTGGCTTTGGGGCGTCTTTGGGTACTCATCTGCCACACGCTTGAGCCAACCAAGGGCTTGCGCGTCATTTTCAGCATTGTAATAAATTAAGCCAAGTTCCAAATACGCGCGTGAGGTAAAATTGCCCTTAGGTGCATCGGACAATAATTTTTCAAAAACGGGAATGGCTTCTAGGGGCCTTCCATCGCGAATCAGGGCTCTTCCTGTTTCGAAAACCCCTTCTTGGGCCAAAGGAGACTTAGGGAAACGGGTGGTCAATTGTTTCAAGGTCTCTACTTTCTCTTTGTTTTGTCCGGTTAGACCATAAAGAATGCCTGACTGAAACAAGGCATAATCCACTTGGAAAGCGCCTTTAGCAGCACGTTGATAAAACTCTAGGGATTTATCAAAATTCTTCAACATGAAATAGGCGTCGGCTATTCTCAGTTGGGCATCGCTGGTTTTAAATGCATCCTTTTGGGCATATTTTTCAAGATACGCCCTGAAATCAGCAATGGCTCCTTGAAAATCTCTCAGCTTAAATCGAGCAAAACCGAGGTTATACCATGCATTTCCATAATGAGGAAACTTACGTGCAGTGGGTGTTCCTAAAAAAGCCTCCCATTCCTGTCGGGCGGCGGCATAGTCCTTCTGTTTAAACCGCACTTCGCCTAACCAATAGCGGGCTTCGGCAGTAATAACAGGGTCGAAATTCTCTTGAATGGCTTTAGAAAAATGTTGACTGGCAAGGTCAATATCCAAGTTATTGTAAAGTTCGATGCCACGGAAATACAAAATTCTTTGGTAGGCCTGCTTCAAACGGGGGTTTTTATCCTGCATGGCTTCTAGAGAAGCAAGTGCATCCTTATAGTTTTTGGCACTCAAGTAAATTTGAACCATCAACTCTCTCGCTTCTTGTTTATTAGAGGCTTGCGGGAACTTTTTCAAGTAGGCCTCCAACGCTTCCACCGCCTCATTGTATGGATTTAAACCTAGTTCGTAGGAAAGTTTAGCGAAGTTGAAAAGGGCATCTCTGCTGATGTCTGGATCATGGTTGGAAGCGGCAGCTAGTCGAAGGGCGTCCAGTGCCAAGCGATTGGTTCCCAATTTAATAAAGCAATCCGCTAAGTAAAAATAAGCCGATTGGGTCAATTTATCATCTTCAGAGGTAGTTTGTCGCAGGCGGGTGGCTGCATCTTGATATCTTCCTGTGTGGTAATATGACAAGCCCATACGGTAAGAACCTTCGCGATCAAGGACTCCACTGCCACTTTCAAATTTTTCATACCAAGAGATGGCGGCAGGATACTGCTTTAGAAAATAGGCACTTTCCGCCATGATGCGCTGCACCCTTGGTTTTTGAGGCCCTTTTAGTGTATCGGCCAACACTTGGCCATAAGACAATACTTCCGCATATTTTTCCTGCCTGAAATAAATTTGAACAATATAAAAAGGTACAATCCGGGAAAACGTCTTATCGCCACTCACTTTCAGGAAGTAATCCAACGCGGTCTGAAAGTTTTCGCGTTCATAATAGATTTGTCCGGAATAATAGTGTGCCGGTGCATTCCAAGGAGAAACCCTCGGCGTAACCTGGGCAAAACTATTGAGTGCGGCATCGGACTGAGCGGCCATGTATTGGGCATAGCCTTGTTTAAAATAAAATTCAGCAAATTCATCTTTTGATAAAAGGTACACATCTGCTTTTGAAAACGCATAAATGGCCTGATCCCAATCCTTTTTCCTGAAGTAAATTTTTCCCAGGTGAAAATAAGCTTGTGCGACTTGAGGTACTTGCGGATGTACGTCTATAAAACGAGAAAGTAAGACTTCGGCATCCGTTTGGAACAAATGCGTAGCTGCTACGGCCTCAAAAAAGCGAAACTGTGCCAAGGCGTGTTCGGAAAGTCCTTCCGGGCGCACTAAATGTTCCCTGCATAAGGCCTGAGCTGCAGTATATTGTTCCAAATCCATCCATTCCCGAACTTGGAGAATCACTTGTTCTCTATCATGATACGTTTGAGGGCGCTGACCCTGGAGCGGCATCCAAACGTGGGCCAAGCCAAACCAAGCCAAAAAACCGACAAATAAAACGTATTTGCGCATGAGCAATAGTATTTCAATAAACAAAGGTACAGGCCACTTCGGGTCAATATTTGATTTATCTCTTTACTTTTCAACGAACGATGTTTAAAAAATATTTTAGAAAGCCTAAGGGTCGGGATGATTCGTTCCGATATTTGTAGAAATGGAGACTAAACCCTTAGTACAATTTGAGCAAGTAACCATTCATCAAGGTGAGATGATGGTGTTGCAAGACGTCAGTTTCAGTCTTCAACAAGGCGAGTTTGTGTATTTGATTGGAAAAACGGGCAGCGGGAAAAGTAGTCTGTTAAAGGTAATGTATGGGGCATTAAAACCATTCGCCGGAGAAGTCTGGGTAAATGAATTTGGATTACATAGCCTTAGGAAAAAACAAATTCCAGCCCTAAGAAAAAGTCTAGGCATTGTTTTTCAAGATTTTCAATTGTTGCCCGACCGAACGGTATTCGACAATTTATCTTTTGTTCTTGAAGCCACAGGCTGGAAGAAAAAAGTAGAGCGGACAGAACGTATAGAAGAAGTATTGGATTGGGTGGATTTAAAAACCAAAGGCTTTAAGTTTCCCCATACCCTTTCAGGGGGCGAACAGCAAAGGGTGGCTATTGCCCGGGCTTTACTCAACCGTCCCAAACTTATTTTAGCAGATGAGCCAACCGGAAATTTAGATCCGGAAACGGCCAGAGATATTTTACGGTTGCTGCACCAAGTGGCCAAAGATGGCACCACCGTGCTCATGGCTACACATGATTACCTTTTGATTCGGGATTTTCCCGGCCGGGTGCTTCAATGCGATGAAGCTGGGTTATCGGACCACCCAGCGTAATTTTCCCTGTTTTTTCAGCGCTCAGGTTTCCTTCCTATTTCCTGCTGAAATATGCCTAATTTTACCTCATGAAAATCACCTTTTGGGGCGCGGCCAGAACCGTGACAGGTAGTCGCCATTTACTTACCACATCCAATGGAAAGAACATCCTTTTAGATGCCGGATTGTTTCAGGGAAAAGAAGCAGAGCAGCAAGCCAGAAACCGTATTCCGGGATTTTTACCTTCAGAGGTAGATGCGGTCATTCTATCTCACGCACACATTGACCATTCAGGTTTTTTACCTGCATTGTATGCCCAAGGTTTTCGAGGAAAAATCTATGCGACCCCAGCCACTAAAGATTTATGCGAGATTATGTTGGCGGATTCTGCCCATATCCAGGAAGAAGATGCCAAATACGACAATAAAAGACGAGCCAAATCCGGAAAGGCATTAAGAGAACCCATTTATACAGAGGAGGATGCCAAAAAAGTCATGGGATTGTTTCGTACGAAAGATTATCATGAATCCTTCCAGGTTTTTGACCTTCATTGCCATTTTTTCAATTCAGGCCATTTACTCGGGTCGGCAGGAGTCTTTTTACAGGAAAACGGAACCAGTTTGGTCTTTACCGGAGACCTTGGACGAAAGTTTCCATCCATGCTCCGCAGGCCTGACCCAATCCCAGCCTCAGACTATTTGATTTGTGAATCGACCTATGGAGATCGGCTTCACGAAGACCATGAGTTTACCTTAAAAGCGCTGTTGGATATTGTCAAAAAAACCTGCATCCAGAAAAAAGGAAAACTTTTAATCCCTGCTTTTAGCATTGGTAGAACGCAGGAAATCCTATTTGCATTGGATTATTTAAGCACCTTCGATCTTTTGCCTAATATCCCCGTTTTTGTAGATTCTCCTTTGTCCACAAAAGGAACTAAAATATTTAAGGATTATCTGCCCCTTTTCAATGAAGAAATCCAGGCCTATTTAAAAAAAGACCCTGATCCATTTCAGTTTTCCCAACTACTTTTTGTAGAAAATGTAGAAGAAAGTAAAGCCATCAATACCATTGACGGGCCTTGTATCGTGATTTCCTCTTCAGGGATGATGGAAGCCGGTCGCATTCGACATCACCTTTTCAACCATATTTCAGACCCCAAAACCACCATTTTAATGACGGGTTATGCAGAGCCTTCTACTTTGGGTGGTCGCTTATTGCACCAGCCTGATTTTGTGAGGATTTTAGGTAAATATTTACCTGTACGGGCAGAAGTTCACCTGATCAAAGCATTAAGTGGTCACGCGGACCGCCAAGAGTTAATCGATGCCGTTCCCTACAGCAAAGAAAAACCCTACAAAGGCGTATTCTTGGTTCATGGGGACTATGATGCCCAATTAAGTTTAAAGGATGGACTTGAGGAAAAAGGAATTGAGCCCATCCATATTCCAACTTTTGGACACACTTACATGCTTGATTAAGACCATGCGCGCACTTTGGACCTTATTCCAGCATGAGGCAAAAATGGAGTTCCGCCGGCCAGCCGCGTTGTGGATGCTGATTTTGTATTTAGCCTGCACCCTTTTTATTTGTTTTCAAGTATTTGGACCATTACAGGACCCAGATATTTTTGGCGCACTGTTTTGGGTTATTATGGTATTCAGTGCGGTACAAGCGGCCCAAAGAAGTTTTGGTCAAGAAACGGAGGGAAGGCAATTGTATATGTATTTCTTGGGTCCAAGTATTCCCCTCATGGTGGCCAGACTAAGCTGGGCTATTTGCAGCGGTTGGATTTGGGCGCTTGGGGCACTTGGCTTATTTTTCGGATTATTAGAAGGTCCGATAAACGTTAGTATTCCAGGTGTCATTTGGATTGTGATAGCGGCTACTTTTTCTTTAAATGTGATTATGACATTTATTGGCGCCGTAGCCGCCCGGGCTGGTCAAGGGCAAGGCATGGCGGCTATATTGGGTTTACCCTTACTTATGCCTGTCTTGGTTATGGCCACTGCTGCTTTTGGAAAAGCCCTAATGGCAGATGAGGGCTGGAGTCATTATTTATGGATGCTTGGCTCCATTGGCGCAGGAACCGCGATAGCGGGAACCGTATTATTTCCTTACCTTTGGCGCGATTAATGGTATGAAAAAACACGCATGGAAATTTTTAACGGTAGCCATCATGCTATACGTTTTACCCATGGCTTGGCTTGGGGAGGTATCCGTTCAATCGGTTATTCATGAAACCATAAGAAACTTGTATTTTCATGTAACCATGTGGTTTGGGATGTTCATTTTACTACTGATTGGGGTTGGACATGGGGTACGGTTCTTACAAAAAGGACAATTGGAAGATGACCTAAAATCTTCTGTGTACACCCGAGTAGCTTTACTTTTCGGTTGTATTGGCATCGTTACCGGCATGGTTTGGGCAAAATACACCTGGGGGACGTTTTGGACCAAGGATCCTCAGCTCAATGGCGCGCTATATACCATTTTTGCATATTTCGCCTATTTCATTTTACGAAGTTTAGTGCAAGACCCCAAAAAACGCGGTGAATTAAGTGCTGCTTACGGCATCTTCGCTTTCTTATTAATGGTGGTTTTGGTGTTGGTGCTGCCGCGAATGTCAGAAGTGGATTCATTGCATCCAGGCAAAGGTGGAAATCCTGGGTTCGGTTCATTTAAAGACCTAAAATCCAGTATGCGGGCCGTATTTTGGCCTGCCATCATTGGGTGGACATTGGTAGGTGCATGGATAGCAAGTATTGAGATAAAAATGCGACGGAAAAAAAATTGGGTATGAAACATCTGTTATTTGTTTGGCTTTTCACCAGTTGGGCTGCTGTTGGACAAGGATTATTTCAACCGGGCGATACGTTGGTGAATTTAAATATCCTGAACCGTGGCGTGGTGAAAGCACAAGCAGGTATTGATATGGACACCAATTTGTTTCATCTGTCCGGCGAAGGTATTGTTACAGCGAAAGCAAGTCTAGATAGCCTTATCGGCAAACAAGTTTTTTCTGTCAAAACCACAAGTTCAGAAACCGAAACCTACGATAATACCATCACCTTGTCTTTTCAAACCAACCCTGCACTCATTCAAGTCCATTCGGATAAAATAGAGATGGCAACGGGTCTAAAAAAAGATGGAAAAATCTGGGTTGTGGTGGCGGTGAGCCTCATTTTATTTTTGGGTTTGGTGGGGTATTTGGTTGTGCTTGATCGGAAATTAAAATAAATTACAACAGGGGCAGAATATATTCTGCCCCTGTTGCATACCCCCTACTCGAAATTGTAAATTGGGGTATGAATACATACAATCCCAAAATCCATCACCGAAAATCCCTTCGGTTCAAAGGTGTCGATTACTCACAGGAGGGTATCTACTTCCTCACTATTTGCACCTACAAAAAGAAACGCATATTTGGTCAAGTCAATCTGCAGGGCCAAATGGAGCTCAGCGAGGGCGGCCAAATGGCAGATGCGTGCTGGCGTGAGATCCCAAATCATTTTCCGAATGTAGCCTTGCATGCTTACGTGATTATGCCAGATCATGTACATGGCTTAATCGAAATCAAAAAGAAATATGTTCCTGCCCATCTAATTGATGAGACAAATTCAGGTCAATTACCCAAACCACATATAGCCAAATTTCAAGAACCAACGCCGGGGTCAGTTGGCTCCATTGTGAAAGGGTTCAAGATTGGAGTGACCAAATGGTTTCGCATGCAAACCGCCATTAAAGACGTTTGGCAACGCAATTATTATGTACAAATCGTCCGGGACGACATGGCATTTTACAATATATCCCAATACATAAAAAAAAATCCCTCCAAATGGAAACGATAAGGGGCAGAACACTTTCTGCCCCGATTTCAATAATCCAAAATTCATAATTACGGGGCAGAATATTTTCTGCCCCAATTTGAATAAACCACAAATCGCAATCAACGGGCAGAATATTTCCGCCCCAATTTAAATTCACGATGAATCGTAAAACATAGGGGCAGAAAATGTTCTGCCCCTATGTTTTACCACGAAATCACCACCTGGCCATTTCCGGCATGGTTACCCGGCGTCACATTGGTGGATGTCATGGTTCCGGTAAATGAGGAACCGCCACCACCACCGCCGCCATTTCCTTCGGAGGATCCGCCGCCGCCGCCATAAAAGCCACCGCCGCCACCGCCGCCGTTGCCGTAGGAACTATGAATTCCTCCATTTCCGCCTTGACCTAAGGTGCCTGCAGTTCCGGGAGAGCTACCGCCGCTGGCCGTGGTTCCGCCGGCACTGTTTCCACCGGCGCCGCCACCACCACCGCACCTTCCGTTCGAAACGGTCCAGCAATTATGGCTTTGGCCGGGTTGACCGCCACCATTGGCCCAAGCGGCCGTTCCTTGAGTGCCACCACAGCATGAATTGACTCCACCGTTACCGGCGGTGCCAGTTCCACCACCAACCCCGCCATTTCCGCCAAATGAACTTGGGTGAAAGTAGGTATCCCCACCGCCACCACCACCGCCACCGGCCACCACTACCCTATTGGACAAGGCTGCACCATTTCGACGAATGTCAGACGCGCCACCTCCATTTCCGGAGTTCGCACTTCCCAATCCACCACCATTCCAACCATTCTGACCACCTACATAGACAAACAATGTTTCTCCAGGTGTTACAGACATGGTCCCCGTAACCGTTCCGCCCAAGCCTCCGGTACCGGGAATCCCATTGATGCCATTGGCACCTTGGGCACCAGCGACAGACACTTGCACGGTATTGGCGCAAGCCGGGACTACAAAATTCTGCACAATGCCCGTAAATGAAAAGGTCTGCGAACCCGAGGGCGGACACGCATTAACCACATAGGAAATTGAAGAGCTGTCTGTACATCCTTGCGCATCTACAACGACCAATTTCACCGCATAAGTACCTGCGGTAGACCATGTGGTACTTGCATTTTGACCGGTAGCAGTGGCGGGTGTTCCTCCAGCGAAAGTCCACTGATAAGAGGTTGCGCCGGCAGAAGCTGCAAATGAAGAAGCAACCTGTTGACTTCCTTGAGCTGCTCCAGGGGTAATGGTGGCATTTGGCAAACTATTACAGTTACATGCAATACCACGCCATCCGTTTGGAAAAAACGCTTCCAGACATTGGGTGCTGGTATTAAAAATCTGCAGTCCGGGCGTGGGATTCACAATGGCATTTCTTTGCGAAGTTGTGAGCCGGGGAATTAAAAATCCGGATTGGGTGGAACGAACTTCCAACATGGCATCCGGACTGGGTACACCTGCACCCGTTCCAATGAGTACACCCTGACTTTGTAATAGGGTAAAACCACAAAGGATAAAAGAAATAGAAAGTACATAACGTTTCATAAGGGAGGAGTTTATACCTATGAAAATAAAAAAAAGGGACAAATAAAACTTGTCCCTCTTGGTTAAAACTCAAAATAAATTTGGCCCACGTTTACGCCGTTCCATGGCAATTTTTATACTTCTTGCCAGATCCGCAGGGACATGGGTCGTTTCGACCTATTTTTTCATCCGCAATAATTGGGGCCCGTGTGGGTGCTTTAGCTGCACCAGTAGCTTCACGCACAAGTTCCTCTTCTCCAGGAAGGCTTCCACGGCCGGTTTGCAATTTGGGTTCAGCTTTCTTCGGCAGTGGAGCGGGAGCAGCGGCTTGCGGTTGAGGGGGCGCTTCTGCATGAATGGTTACCCGCATCAAAAAGGCGATAATCTCCTGATTGATTTTGGTGATAAACTGCTGGAACAGGGTAAAGGATTCCTGTTTGTAAATCAATAAAGGATCTTTCTGTTCATATTGCGCATGGTAAACCGCATGTTTCAAGTCGTCCATTTCACGCAAATGTTCTTTCCAATGCACATCTACTAATGCCAAAATGATGGATTTTTTCAAAGACAACATCACTTCACGGCCTTCGGTTTCATAGGCCTTTTTCAAAGGAACCGTTACCTGCAGCATTTTCATGCCATCTGTAAAGGGAACCGAAATATTCTCAAACTGTTGGGCATGATTTTCAAAGACTTGCTTGATCACGGGGAAGGTTTGCTCCGCAATATGATGCATTCTGGCATCCATGGCCCGAATGACCTCTCCATGCAGCGCCTGAATCAACTCTTCATCATTCATTTTAGAGGCTTCCTGTTCGGTCATCGGTGGCTGCACCACAAGATGTCGCAAGCATTCCATCTCGATGTCATGATACTCTCGGGGCTCCGGAATGCTTTTCACTACCGCATCGCAAAGCTCATAGGTCATATTGGAAATATCAATTCCCACTTTATCACCATACAAGGCATTACGACGACGACGATAAACCGCTTCCCGCTGTAAGTTCATCACGTCATCAAATTCCAACAAACGTTTCCGAATGCCAAAGTTGTTTTCTTCTACCTTTTTCTGGGCGCGTTCAATGGATTTGGTAATCATGGAATGGGTAATCACCTCGCCTTCTTTCAGCCCCATGCGGTCCATGAGTTTAGAGATTCTTTCTGAACCAAATAAACGCATTAAGTCATCTTCCAGCGACACGAAGAACACGGATGATCCGGGGTCACCCTGGCGACCGGAACGACCACGCAGCTGTCTATCGACCCGACGAGACTCATGGCGCTCAGTTCCGACAATGGCCAAACCACCGGCTTCTCTAACCCCATCGCCTAACTTAATATCCGTTCCCCGACCTGCCATGTTGGTGGCAATAGTAACCGTTCCCGGTTTACCTGCTTCTGCAACAATTTCCGCTTCCTTCTGGTGAAGCTTGGCATTTAACACCTGATGTTTAATTTTCCGCAGGGTGAGCATGCGGCTCAATAACTCGGAAATTTCCACCGAGGTGGTTCCTACTAGCACAGGGCGTCCTTTATCGACCAATTCAGATACATGGTCAATGACCGCATTGTATTTCTCCCGCTTGGTTTTGTACACCAAATCATTTAAATCTTTCCGCTGAATAGGTTTGTTGGTGGGAATTACAACCACATCCAACTTATAAATGTCCCAAAGTTCTTTGGCTTCTGTTTCGGCAGTACCCGTCATCCCCGCCAACTTGTGGTACATACGGAAATAATTCTGCAGCGTTACGGTGGCGTAGGTTTGGGTAGCGGCCTCAACTTTTACATTTTCCTTAGCTTCAATGGCTTGATGCAGTCCATCTGAATATCTTCTACCATCGAGGATCCGTCCTGTTTGTTCATCAACAATCTTCACTTTTCCATCCATGACCACATAATCCTTATCGCGTTCGAATAAGGCATAGGCTTTTAGCAACTGTTGGATGGTGTGGATACGCTCTGATTTTACAGTAAAATCGCGCATCAAGGCATCTTTTTTCTGAGCCCTTACGTTTGGATCCGATTCTTGCTGGTCAATAAGACTTAACTCGGTAGCAATGTCGGGTAAAAGGAAAAAGTTTGGTTCAGCAACGTCGGCAGAAATGAGGTTAATTCCCAATTCAGTGATGTCCACTGAATTTTGTTTTTCATCGATAACAAAGTAAAGTTCATCATCGATTTTAGGCATTTCTTTGCCTTGGTCTTGCATGAAGTAGTTTTCTGTTTTTTGTAAAACAGAACGCATACCGGGTTCAGACAAGAATTTAATTAAAGCCGTATTCCGAGGTAATCCACGATAAGCACGGAATAAAAGCTCGGCGGCCTTTTTTTCTTCGTCTTTCCCTGTTTTTTCATCGGAAGACAATACCTTTCTGGCTTCGGTAAACTGAAGGTTCACCACCCGCTTTTGGGCGTTGACCAACTTGTCCACCATGGGCTTAAGTTGGAGATACTCTTGGTGTTCTCCGCGTGGTGCAGGTCCGGAAATAATCAAAGGGGTACGCGCTTCATCAATCAGCACTGAATCCACCTCATCGATAATGGCAAAATGGTGGCTTCGTTGCACCAATTGGTCAGGTGCACCGACCATGTTGTCTCTAAGATAATCGAACCCAAATTCATTGTTGGTTCCATAGACAATATCGGCTTGGTAAGCCAAACGCCGTTCTTCGGAATTGGGTTGATGACGGTCAATACAATCTACCTTTAATCCATGGAATTCGAAAATGGGTGCCATCCATTCAGAGTCACGTCGAGCGAGATAATCGTTCACCGTAACCACGTGCACGCCTCTTCCGGCCAAGGCATTTAAAAATACAGGCAGCGTGGCGACAAGGGTTTTACCTTCCCCGGTAGCCATTTCAGCAATTTTTCCTTTGTGCAGCACAAAGCCACCGATCAGCTGAACATCGTAATGGACCATGTCCCAGGTTACGGGCGTGCCGGCTGCCAACCAGGTATTGGACCAAATGGCTTGATTTCCTTCTAACGTGGGATAACCTTTGCGGGCGTTGAGCGCTTGGTCTTCCGGGAAAGCTTGTACATTCAGGGAAGCGTTTTCTTTAAAACGACGCGCCGTTTCCTTCACAATGGCAAATGCCATAGGAGCGGATTGGTCCAGTTGTTGGTCTAGGGTTTGAAGAATTTGCTTTTCTAACCGGTCGATGTCTTGAAAAATCTTTTCTTTTTCCGAATCGGAGAGTTGGGGCTGGGTTTCAGCCTGTTCTTTCAAACTTTGTTTTTCAGCTTCTAAGGCCGCTACACTTCCCCGTATAGAGGCAATCAAATCCCTGGTAACTTGGCGGAACTGATCATGGGAAAGGGGGGTAAGCTGCTCCCATGCTTTGCGCACTTGCTCCACAATGGGACGTATTTCTTTTAAATCGTTTTCGTTTTTATTACCGACAAAGCCGGCCAAAAGTTTGCTTAAAAAGCTCATGGGCAAAGGAAATTATAAAGCCGTGCAAATGTAGCAGCTATGGATGGATTGAACAAAAAAACCATCGCCGGAAGGGCCCGGAAATGGTTTTTTTAATAAAAAAGATGAAAACGGAGACTTAATACTCGTCCTCGTTGAAGAAGAAATCGTCTTTGGTGGGATAATCGGGCCAAATATCCTCGATGGTTTCAAAGG
>CAZRHR010000017.1:0-39659 GCA_964599915.1 uncultured Candidatus Competibacteraceae bacterium
CAAGTGATGCCCATGAAAGATATTACCCGTGCTGCTCATGCCGTTGGGGCCAAAGTTGGTTTCGATTTGGCCCATGCCATGGGAAACGTATCTCTGCAACTGCATGATTGGCAAGTGGATTTTGCTGCATGGTGTTCTTATAAATATTTGAATTCCGGCCCTGGAAGCATTGCCGGCATTTTTGTGCATGAGCGGCATCACGAAGCTGGCTTGCCCAGGCTGGAAGGTTGGTGGGGCCATAAAGAGTCTACCCGTTTTCTCATGCGACCCACCATGGACGCAACGCCCACGGCCGAAGCTTGGCAATTGTCTAACGCCCCTGTACTTGCGATGGCAGCGCATCTGGCCGCCCTGGAAATTTTCACCGAAGTGGGGCCCGAAGCACGAAGCCACAAACAAAAATTGCAAACCCAGTTTTTACTGGAAATGCTCGCCGCCGCGCAAAACCATGGTTTGCCCATTCATTCCATTACCCCATCCCAAGCGAGAGGTTGTCAATCCTCCCTCGTATTGGAAAAACGACCCAAAGAGGTTTTTAATCAACTTATGGCTCAAGGCGTTATTACCGATTGGCGCGAACCCAATGTGATTCGCGTGGCGCCTGTTCCCCTGTACACCCAATTCCAAGAAATATGGCAACTTTTCGCCGCCTTGGCCTCGGCTTATGCCTGATGTGCCTGATGACCGGCGTGTTCGCCCAAACTTTGCGGCCGGTGATTTTCGCACCCGTTGATTCTCTTTTACAAGCGCCAAACGAAACCCCTGTTGTCGTGAATTTCTGGGCCACTTGGTGTAGACCTTGTGTGAAAGAACTTCCCTATTTTGACACCTTGACACCAAAATTCCGGGTTTTGCTGGTGAGCTTGGATTTCGGACCTAATGCCCAAACCAAACTCCATCATTTTTTAAAGGAAAAAGGCACCCCTCATCCCGTGTGGTGGCTTACCGAAGGCAATGAGTCCGTTTGGATTCCCAAGGTTCATCCGGAATGGTCCGGCGCCATACCGGCCACCATCTTATTATTTAAAGGCCGAAGATGGTTTTTTCCCGAATCTTTTGACTCCCCTCAGGCGTTATATGATACCATGACTTCAATTTTAGAGAAACCATGAAAATTGCAGTAATTCTTAGTGGATGCGGCGTGTATGACGGTGCCGAAATTCATGAATCCGTGGCCGTCCTTTATCACATCGATCGGCTTGGGCATACGGCGGTGTTGTTTGCGCCCGACGCGCCCCAACACCATGTGGTGAATCACTTGAATGGCGAACCCATGTCGGAAACCCGCAACATGCTGGTGGAAGCAGCACGCATTGCCCGCGGCCAAATTCGCGCTTTAAATACATTTCAAGCCGAAGAAGTAGAGGCCCTGATTTTACCCGGAGGATTCGGCGCCGCAAAAAACCTAACCGACTGGGCGTTCAATGGACCTGCCGGAACCATTCAACCCGACACCGCCAAAGCCATCCGCTCCATGGTAGAGGCTCACAAACCGGTGGCGGCCCTTTGCATGGCGCCTGTCGTTTTGGCCAAAGCATTGGAAGAAACGGACCTACATCCTACCCTTTCCGTGGGACATGCCCACCAAGCCTCACCTTATCCCATTGCCGACATTCACCAAGGCATGCAACAAACCGGTGCTGCCACAGAAAATGTTGGCGTCCCCGATGTGTTCGTGGATACGAAAAACAAGTTAGTGACAGCCCCTTGTTATATGATGGAAGCCACCATTTCACAAGTGTTTCAGAATGCCGAAAAAGCCCTTCATGCCTTAATTTCATTGGTATGAAGCCACGATTTTCCGCCACCCTTTCATTGATCATTCTAAATGTAGCAGCTTTTGGTTGGCTTTTTTCCCGTGACCTCAGCGATCCAGAAAGGCTGTTTATTGTATATGGCGGCGTAAACCGAGGGCTGGTCTTGGAGCAAGGAGAATATTGGCGGCTTTTATCTGCCACTTTTTTACATGGAGGACTTTTGCATCTGGCCATGAACATGTATTCCCTTTGGGTGGTCGGTAGTTTTCTGGAGCGTTGGATTCAATGGCGTTGGTTCATTGTTTTTTATCTGGTCTGCGGCCTTGGCGGGTCCGTGGGATCCGTGTGGTGGCATAGTGCGCCCAATGTGAGTGTAGGCGCTTCCGGTGCCATCTTTGGCATTGTGGGCATCCTGACAGGCATGTTGGCATTGGGGAAAATATTTGACCCCAGAGGCCGTAAAGCCCTGCTCAAAAACCTATTGCTTGTGATTGGACTCAACGTTCTCATCGGCTTGAGCATTCCGGGCATTGACAATGCAGGACATATGGGCGGGCTGGCCGCCGGCTTGCTTATGGGCGCCACCTTAGGTTTGGGATTACGCCCAGGCTTTTCTAAAACGGACCGAAGGCGGTTAGCCGTCATGGGCATCGCCCTTACTCTAGGTGTTTTGGCTCTGTTTCTCTTTGTGATTCCTTTACATTCTTAGGCGCGGCAAAGCCATTTACCCCATTTTCTCCCTATCTTCGCCCCGATATTGTCGATGCATTGCGCGCGACAGTGCGATGTTTAACTTAATACAACCTATTCGATGGCCATTACGCACGACCATGTGAAAGGACTTGTGAAGCGCTTGGATGCGCTTAGGGGGTCACTTTGACATCCCTGGCAAGGAAATCACACTACAGGAAGAAAACCTCAAACGACAAGACCCCAATTTTTGGGATCAGCCCAAAGTGGCTGAACAAGTAGAGCGCAACATTCGCGCCCTTGAAAAAACCCTCGCAGAATTTCAAACCGCCCAAAGCGCGTTGGAAGACCTTCAGGTGATGTTCGACTTTTTTAAAGAAGGTGAAGCCGAAGAGTCCGATGCGGAAGCCGCTATGGAGCACGCGTTAGCCACTTTGGAAGCCTTGGAATTCAAGAAAATGCTAAGCGGTAAGGAAGACATGCTTGGCGCAGTCGTTCAAATCACCGCAGGCGCTGGCGGAACAGAAAGTTGCGACTGGGCTTCCATCCTCATGCGCATGTACCTGATGTGGGGCGAAAAACACCGGTACTCCATCAAAGAAACCGATTTTGTCGAAGGCGATGTGGCGGGCATCAAAAGCGTTACCCTCCAGTTTGAAGGCGATTATGCCTACGGGTATTTGAAAGGTGAAAATGGCGTGCACCGTTTGGTCCGGATTTCCCCGTTCGATGCCAATGCCAAACGGCACACCAGTTTTGCGTCCGTTTATGTGTATCCCATTGTGGATGACACCATTGACATTGAAATCAAAGATGCAGATATAGAGTGGGAAACCTTCCGCTCCGGAGGAGCTGGCGGACAGAATGTAAACAAGGTAGAAACCGCAGTTCGGCTCTATCACAAACCTTCGGGCATCATTATCAAAAACCAAGAAAGCCGTTCCCAGCTGCAAAACAAAGAGAATGCCGTGCGCTTACTCAAATCACAGCTGTATGAGAACGAGATGCGGAAGCGCAATGAGGCCCGCGCCGAAGTAGAAGGCAACAAAAAGAAAATCGAGTGGGGCTCCCAGATCCGAAGCTACGTATTGCATCCATACAAGATGGTGAAAGACCTGCGCACCGATTACGAAACCTCGAATGCCCAAGCCGTATTGGATGGTGACCTCGACGGCTTTCTCAAAGCCTTTTTGATGGAATTCAACTAATTGATTTCATCGACAAACAAACCAAAGAGACCCCAAAAGGGTCTTTTTTTTTGGGTGCCTGCCCCCTTGCGGTGACGCCATGCAAAGGAATGAAGGACTTTGTTCCGCAAGAGGGCACCGGGTGTTCCGCTTGTAGTCCTCACCCGTGCAGCCGTAGTTTTTCATGGAAGGGTTGTTTTTACGGGTTCCGGGCTACCGCTTCACCCCCTGGCACGGGATGATGGGAGGACTGAGGATTTGCAAAAGGGCCTTCGCGTTTTTTTCTTTATGAGAGGGTCGCAAGGTGTTATTTTAATTCTTTGGGCCAAGGGCCTTTTTTAAGGCATTGGATAAAATCAGCCGTCCTGATAAAAAGTGAATTCATCCGTCAAAAATAGAATCCATATGGCCTATCATCCAAACCTCCACCACCGCCAGTCCATCCGCCTGAAAGGATAGGATTATTCTCAGGCAGGTTTATATTTCATTACCAATTGCGTTCAAAATCGTTTGTGTTTATTTGGCCACATCATTGGGGCGAAAAATGATGATGGGGCGAAACATTTTTCGCCCCTACGGTCGCCAACGCAAACGATTGGTTCGATGGTTCGTGGGTTTAAAATTGGGGTAACGAATTGGTTTCGTTCGAATGGGCGGATGGATAAAATTTGGCAACGGAATTATTGGGAACACATCATTCGGGATGAACGATCCTATCATCGCATTTCGGAATATATTGTGAAAAACCCCGAAAATTGGGCCAAGGATACTTTCCATCATTCAAAATAAATGAGGGTCAATCTATTCTTTTAATCGGCCGGGATATTGGTTGGGGCGAAACATTTTTCGCCCTATCTAAATGCCGATTTCACGAATTCGTGTTGAAAAATGGGGTTGGTTGGATTGGGGTGGAAAATAATGGTGGGGTGAAAAATAATAATGGGGCGAAAAATGATGATGGGGCGAAAAATGACAATGGGGCGAAAAATGTTTCGCCCCTACGGAATGGGATGGCATGGTTACGGGGCGGATAATGGGACAAATCATGGTGGGGCGGAAAATATTTCGGCCGTGTGGTTATCATTAAAAACAAAACCCCCCATGATTTCCCTCAAAAACCTTATTTTCGTGGTGTTTGAAACATACCTACAGTGGAACATACATTTAAAAGGCTCAATCTCTTCGGTGGTTGGACCGTCACCCTTATTGCATTTTTGGTTTATGCCATTACCATGGAACCTACGGTCAGTTTTTGGGACTGCGGCGAATTTATCGCTTCAGCTCATAAATTGCAGGTAGGACACCCACCCGGGGCGCCGCTTTTTGCGATGCTCGGACGGTTGTTTATTATGTTTGCCGGGGATAACGGAGACCAAGTGCCTGTGATGGCTAATTTGCTATCGGTCACGGCCAGTGCACTTACCATCGGATTTTTATTTTGGACCATTTCTGGGGTGGCTATTAAAATCTTGAAAACGCAGCAAGGGAGCGCCCGGGTTGAATGGAATACCGAGCGCCTATGGGCCGTATTGGGAAGCGCATTACTGGGTGCACTTGCCTACACCTTCTCAGACACTTTCTGGTTTTCCGCGGTAGAAGGGGAAGTGTATGCCACCTCGTCTTTATTCACTGCGCTGGTGTTTTGGGCCATTTTGAAATGGGATCAGGATGTCGATAACCAAGGTGAAAATCCCGACCGCTGGATTGTTCTCATCGCTTACCTCATGGGGCTTTCTATCGGCGTTCACTTACTGAACCTCTTGACTATCCCTGCCATTGGTTTAGTCTATGCCTACAAGCGCTACCCAAAACTGAAAAATATTTCTTGGCTGGCCCTCATTGTTTCCGGCGTAATTCTTCTTTTTGTACAGTACGGCATTATTCCGGGAACCATCGGTGTAGCCGCCTTTTTTGAGCGTACCTTCGTTAATAGCTTCGGCTTTTCTTTTGGGGTAGGTTTCTTCGTATTTTTGGCAGCCATCATTTTTGGCATAACCGGCGGGATCCTTTGGGCCCGGAAAAACCAAAAACCTCTGGTTTATCTTGGACTTTGGTCCGTGGCTTTTATCCTGTTGGGCTATTCTTCCTATGGCATGATTTCCATCCGTTCCATGGCCAATACGCCCATGGATGAAAACAATCCGGAAGATGTTTATTCCATGATTTCTTATTTGAACCGGGACCAATATGGTGATCGCCCTTTGTTCTACGGCCAATATTATGATGCAGAAATTCAGGGCATTAAACGAGATAAGCCCATTCGTATGAAAGTTTATGCCGTGAAGGAAAATGGAAAACGCACAGTGGCCGACTTTGCTACGGAACGGGAAGCCAACTTATTTATTGAAAAAGCGCAAAACCCCGGATTATCCATTAAGCCGGAATACATTATTGTAGATTATAAGCCGGAATACACGTTTAATTCTTCCCGCATGACCCTTTTCCCAAGGATGTGGAGTTATCAGGAAAACCACGTGCGCGATTATCGCTCTTGGGGTGGCGTGAAATCCGGGAAAAAGCCCGGCATGGGAAATAACATTAAGTTCTTCTTTAGCTATCAGGTGAATTGGATGTACCTGCGTTATTTTATGTGGAATTTCGTAGGACGCGAAAATGACATTCAAGGCAATGGTGAACCCACCAATGGTCACTGGATTTCCGGAATTCCTTTTATTGATGAATTTGTAAGTGGTTCCCCACAAAAAAATCTTCCCGATCGTTTGGAAGAAAACAAAGGCCGAAACACCTATTTCTTCCTTCCACTTATTTTGGGCATCATTGGATTACTTTACCATAGCCGGGAAGATAAGCGCGGCGCATTTGTAGTGACCATGCTGTTTGTGCTTACGGGCATCGCTATTGTCGTCTATTTGAACCAAACACCACAACAACCTAGGGAACGGGATTATGCGTATGCGGGTTCTTTCTATGCGTTCTGTATTTGGGTGGGCCTAGGTTTCATGGGACTTTTGGACTTCTTAAAAAAGAAAAACCTCAGTGGAAATGCCCTACGTGCAGGAGTGCTGGGACTCACCTTAGTCGCCGTACCGGGCTTGTTGGCGTATCAGAACTGGGACGACCATAACCGTGGCGGACGTTACACTGCACATGATTTCGCATTGAACTACCTCAATTCCTGTGAGAAAAATGGTATCATTTTTACCAATGGAGATAATGACACCTTCCCTTTATGGTATTTACAAGAAGTGGAAGGAATACGCACGGATGTGCGGGTTGTGAACCTGAGCCTCTTGAACACAGATTGGTACATTAACCAAATGAAAAGAGCCGCTTATGATGGTTTGCCGGTGCCTTTTAGTATGGAAGAGCCGTTATATCGGGCTGGTCAAAGGGATCAGGTCTTAATGGATACCCAAAGTAAACGTTATTATACCGTCCAAGAGCACTTGGAATGGTTAAAGAAAACCGATGGGTCGAACATGCATACCAACCCCAATTCTTCAGATAAGTATTTTTACCTGCGCTCTAATAAATTCAGTCTGCCCATCAACAAAGAAGCCATTCGCGCCCAAGGTTGGTTGCCGGATGCGGTGGTAGATACCCTCCCTTCTGAGCTTCGTTGGGAATTGAAAAAATCCTACATCCTGAAAAATGAAGTGATGGTGTTGGATTTACTGGCGAACTTCAATTGGGAGCGTCCCCTTTATTTCGCGGTAACAGTGGGCGGATCCAATTATTTTGGACTGGAACCCTTCTTCTCAATGGAAGGAATGGCCTATCGCTTAATGCCTTATGCCACCGAATCGCATGATGGACAAACGGGTGAAGTGAATACCGAGGTCATGTACACCCGCTTAATGGAAGAATTTAAGTGGGGCAACATGAATGACCCTAACGTATATTTGGACGAAACCAACTTACGGATGTCATACAACTTCCGTAGCACCTTCTTACGTGTGGCCGATAAACTTCGCATGGAAGGCCAAAACGACAAAGCGTTAGCCGTGCTCGACAAATTGGAAACCCTTTTACCGGATGCCATTGTGCCGTATGACTATTTTAACGTAATGGTGGGTAACCTCTATATGTTGCTTGGCGAATATGATGCTTCGGCTAAAGTATTAACCCGCACCCGTGAGCGTTACCAACAAGATTACGACTATTACAACAGCTTCCGTAAAAAGGATGAATACATTTCCATGGAAATTCAGCGGGCAGAATATGTGTTGAACCAGGTAGATGGTTTGATGCAGCGTTTGGAAGCTATGAAACTGGCTCCTGCAATCGACGCAACGGTTGAAGGAGATTCGGTGGCTATTATCCCCTAAAGGATGCCGAGCATGCGCCTACCGGCTTTTTGCTGTTGGCTATGGCTCAGTCTGGCACCAACAGCTGTGAATGGTCAAACCAGAACCTATATGGTTCAGGTGCTTGGCAGTGAGGTC
The DNA here is from genome assembly GCA_964599915.1 of uncultured Candidatus Competibacteraceae bacterium. GTDB lineage: Bacteria > Bacteroidota > Bacteroidia > CAIKAF01 > CAIKAF01 > CAZRHR01. The sequence goes on from CAZRHR010000017.1 coordinate 8,041, forward strand.
GGTGAACTTTCCGTAACCCGAGAGGTGAATGGTCGGGTGGTCAAATACACCATGGATTCAGATGCCGAAGTAGATTACTGGCTGGGTTCAACCGTGGCACAATATCGCAGTACCGTACTGGTAGTCGATGGCAAGGTCACCAGCGTTTCCGCTCGAACAGTGCGTGATGGTGAAACCGAAAGATTTACCCGATTACATGAGGAGCAAGGTCGATGCGTTTCTGAAACCAAGAAAGGAAAAACGGTCTTGTCGGAATGCCCCTCCTATTGTGTAGCCATGATGTTTTTTGCCCCACCCAAAGGCATCAAAACCATTTTTTCCGAAGATTTCGGTTCCATGGTTCAGGTAGGGCCGGATGCCAACCAAGTGTATGTGGTTTCCCTGCCGGATGGCAAGAGAAATCGCTATCGCTACAATGAAGGCGGTATGGTGGAGCTTATCTCCGGCTCTGCTTTGGGAAAGGCTGTACTGACATTAAAAGAACCCTGAAAGCCATTCGTTGTTACGATGGTGTAGATTGATTTTGTTCCCATGATGCATATTGAGTCTCTTACAGTGAATGTTTTTCAGGAAAACACCTATATTCTTTCCGCCCCGGATGGTACAGCGGTAGTGGTGGATCCCGGTTGCCTTTTTCCCGAAGAAACCCTTCAGCTGAAAAACCGGATAAAAGAGCGGAATCTTAAGCTGAAAGCCGTATTGCTTACCCATGCGCATTTAGACCATATTTTTGGTGTAGATGCCCTTTGTGATGCCTTTCATGTGCCTTTATATGCCCATGCCTTGGCACCGGAATTAATTCAGCGGTTGCCTCAACTTTGCAGCATGTATGGTTTACCACCTATGGCATGTCGTCAACCGGATTATTTTTTGGCCGATGGGGACCTTTTCACTTTTGGCGAAGTAGAATTGGAGTGTATGCATCTTCCCGGTCATTCACCGGACCATTTGGTTTTTATTCATCACCATCGTGAGGCGATTATTGGCGGCGATGTCTTGTTCAAAGACAGCATTGGCCGTACCGATTTGCCGGGTGGAGATCATGATACCTTGATTCGGAATATCAAGGAGAAATTATTCCTTTTACCCGATACCTATCAAGTGTATCCTGGGCATGGACCTCAGACCTTGTTAGGTCGCGAAAAGCAGTTCAATCCCTTTTTGCGATGACCACGCTAACGTTGGCTAGAAAGCCCACCCGCGAAACCGTGATTTTGGGAATTGACCCGGGTTCTGTGGTGATGGGTTTTGCAGCTATTGTGGTACGAGGAAATGCCATTCGGATTTTAGACATGGGAGCGGTTCATGTGGGAAAATCGGAAGACCATTACGATCGACTTAGAGAAATTTATGCCGTTGTGAGTGATTTGATACGGCTACATGAAGTGACAGATATGGCCATTGAGGCGCCTTTTTTCGGTAAAAATGTGCAAAGCATGCTAAAGCTAGGGCGTGCGCAAGGCGTGTGTATTGCGGCGGCTATGGGTTTAGAAGTACGTGTTACCGAATATGCGCCAAGAGAAATCAAGCAATCCATTACGGGCAAAGGGTCGGCGGCTAAAGAGCAACTTGCCGCCATGTTGGGGCGTATGGTAGAAGGTGTCCCTGAAGATTTACCCTTAGATGCAACGGATGCTCTAGGGGTGGCGGTTTGTCATTTTTTTCAAGCTTTTTCTCCTGTTCCAAGACCTGTGAAAACCAATCAGCTTAGAAAATCCGGCAAAAAAAATGCAGGTTCTTGGTCTAATTTTTTAAAAGACAACCCGGACCGCTTGCAGGGTGGTTAAACCCTTATGGGATGATGGCGGCGGTAGAAGCGTCCATTTCAGCTGACTCAATGTCCGCATTTCAGTTGGCTTAATGTCTACATTTTGGCTGGCGTAAACACCTCAGGCGAATGAAGCCAAATCTGAATTTCAAGCATCAATTTTAATTGCCTGAAGTGGTACGGTTACCATCGCCAAGGAAAAAGCTACCTTGAGGGATATAGACCATTTCTACGGCAAACACCTGCACGGTCACTTGCGCAGCATCTAACGCAGCAGCAGACCCTAAAGAGGTATTTCGATACAACCACCGCAATTGCACATCCTGTAGACTGATGGTACCAGTTCCATTTCCGCTTCTATGAATAAAAACGCCTGTTCCATCCGCAGCAGGGGTGATGGTCATGGCCGTTCCATTGTTGGTTACAATGGTATGGTGACCTGCGGTTGGAGACAAATACGCATGCTGGTAATTGCCACTACCTATTCTAAATTTCACAAAAACCCATGCCGCATCCCAGTTGGCTGGGCCGGTGCTCATGCGCCAGGAATTATCCCAACTTAAATCAAATTCCACCATGGTGAAATTTGCCGCATTGTTGGCGCCGGCAGTGGTGTTCTGACCGGTTAGCGAAATATTGGAGACCTGAATGTTGTTAGCTAAAACTGAAGAGCACAACATTAAAGCTACAATAGCTAAATAATAAGGACGTTGAAAAAGCATACGAGATTTAGGTTCTTGAGGTTCTAAAACAAATTTACACTCAAAATACGGCTAGCAATGACCATAAATGCGAGTTAAATACGTTTCAATTAAGATTAAATTTCTAATCCACTTTGGCCAATTCAACGAAAACACAAGCCTAGTGTAACATAAGTCACACTAAAAAAATGCGTAAAAACAGCGCAAATCTTACATGTATTATTTTTAAGATAAAAGTTGATACTAATAATTATTAATTATAACTCATTTAAAAAGAGCGTGTTATTTAAATTAAAATTATTAGTGTCTAATTGACGGATTTGCAACATGCTGCTATTCAGTGACTTGCTAATTGCGCTAGACTTTTAATATAAAAATATTATGGCCATAGATGATTTCTCACGCTACCTCCAACATTGATAAAGATTTATATAAATTTATATAAAGAGCTTAACCCGAAAATTCCATCAAAAGTGCAGGCTTCTGTTCAAGGAAGGAAAAAAAGCGCATCTTTGGATTTTGGCGAAAACAAAAACGCCCATGTACAACAAAATCCTCTTTTTCATATTCAATTTATTGTGGTTGTGTTCCATTACGGCCCAAAGCAAAACCCCAAAGGTCCAGGAATTACACCAAGCCGCAGTGCGCGCCTATCAAATGGGCCAAGACCTAAGTGCCGCAGAATTTTCAAGACAAGTGTTAATTCAACAGCCCAACCATTGTGCGTCAGGTTCGCTTATTGTTTCCGCCGCCATTCGAAGTGAGTTTTGCCGGCCAGATCTCATTCGAATGACCCAACAACTCATGGGTAATGGTTGTACCAACTTTCAATCGCACGCAGATCTCATTTTAACTTTACTGTATAATGACCGCGCCAAAGAGGCGGGGTTTTCTCTGGAACAAGTGCACCGCAAATTTCCGGGACATCCGGATTTAAACATTCTGGAAGCAGAACTGGCCATTGGTCTGCGGAGGTTTGATCCATTTATAGAGGGTTTGGCAAAACTTACCGGAACACAACCCAGCCCAGAAAAAGTAGCTTTTGCTATTAAAAAATTGGATCGTGTAACCAATTATTTTCTCCAAGCCGATAGTTCAAAGGCCGAGGAAACGCTAAACAGACTACTCATTAGACATACCGCTAAAACAGAAGGAAAGGTGCTCTATGCCATTTGGGCATGGTACAGAAAACAAGATCCAACGTCACTTGCTTTGTATTTTGCCACCTATCCAGAGGAACTAAATACCTATCACAAGCAATATTTACCCTGGTTATTCATACAAGCACAGATGAATACCCAGCCAAAACAAATGGTGAGTTACTTGAAAAAGTGGCAACCAACAAATGCTAATAGCCCATATCATCTTATTCATGCCTTTCTTCAACGAAAACATCATGTTCTTAGCATTGGAGCAAAAAATCAGTTGCCTTGGAATGCCCCCAAACTGGTCTCTTTTCTAGAGCCTCAAAAATCTTTTCCAACATTACCCTATCCTCCATGGTTTTGGGATTGGACAGACACCCTCACACTAGCAAAAACTCTTTTTGCAACCATTCCTGGGAAACAAACAGATGCATCCACCATAGACCTTCTAACGGCTTATGAATTCTCCATGAGACAAGATAGCCTAACTAAAAAACAACTTCTATCGCTCCTTATGAAGCAGTGTGAGGCACACCCCATTATTACTCAAAAAGTATACAAACAAAGACAAGCCAAACAAGACAGCGTTATTCTTTTTGCCAAGCTGTATGAATCTATTCGCGGATTAGTGCGCAATCCGACTCCCACAAATAAGATGAAATGGATTCAGTTTCGGTTCTCTTTGAAAACGGATTCCATGCAAAACAACCTTATGTTGAGGCAACTACTTGAAAGTGGACAAATTTGGGCGGCATCTGCCTTTATCCGAATCACAGCTGCCTCTGACACCAAAAGGCAAGAATGGAGCCGCATTCAGGAATTATTAAACCTAATTACACGAACACATTGGGGCACAACCCAAGGTTATTTGCCCGGACTTACCGAAGCCGGATTAATACAAAGTACCCGTAAGCGCATGGCCGATACATTTTGGACACAACCCTTAGATAAATTGACAACCCTTTATGGGTTCCCTTCTCTTGTCCCAGAGCAATGAAACATTTTACCACGATATTGTTGCTAACCATCAGCAATGTCTTCATGACCTTTGCTTGGTATGGTCACCTAAAAATAAAAACCCTTTCTTGGGGCAAACATCTTGGATTGTTTTCTATTATTCTTATTTCTTGGGGACTTGCCTTTTTTGAATACATTTTTCAAGTACCTGCCAATAAAATAGGATTTAAAGAAAATGGGGGGCCCTTTTCACTTGTTCAACTAAAAATTCTACAAGAAGTTATCACGCTTCTCATTTTTGTGGTTTTCACAAGAATCCTATTTCAAAATGAAGGGCTTCATTGGAATCACTACGTAGCTTTTCTTTTGATAATCATGGCAGTGGCCTTTGTCTTTTATCAATAAACCAACTAAATCCCACAAGAATCCCTTTTTTGTGAAAAAAAATTTGGAAAAAGCAGGTTGGCGTGATTAAATTTGCAGCCGCATTGCCCGATCGTCTAACGGCAGGACCTCAGATTTTGGTTCTGATTGTGGTGGTTCGAATCCATCTCGGGCAACAACCCTCTTTAGTTTTCTGAAGAGGGTTTTTTATTTTAGTACCCTGAACCATCCAATCTATTTACCATGAGATTTCGAAGAAGAGTCACGCTTTTTCCCGGCGTAACAATTAACCTTAGTAAATCAGGGTTTTCTACCACCATTGGACCCCGGGGAGCCAGCGTAAATTTCGGGCGAAATGGCGCTTTTTTAAATACAAGTATTCCTGGAACAGGCCTTTACGACCGAAAAAGAATTGGTGGAAAAAGCCGCTCGACCCGCCAAGCCAACTCTAACGGCAATGCCTCAAGCCCAAATCCACAGCCGCTGTTTATCCAACCGATTGCTTCGGACACAACCCTGACCGGATCTCATGCCATACAGGAATTGAATCGGTTAATAACCCAATGCACACAGTTTAGGGCCTTCGCAAAGCATGAAGAACTTAAAATAAACCAAGAACTCCGTACGGCAGGAACCCTAGATTTTATCTCAAAACTTCTCCTCTTTGGTTGGATTTTCCCCTATTTCAGAAAAAAGAAAAAACGCATTCAGGACGATTTGGAGAAGCTTCGCAAAGATGTGGACCTTGCGGCCATTCAAATAACCATTCCCCTCTCCGAGACGGAACAACCTGCTTGGGAACAATTGAGGGCCGCCTTCACCCAATTAAAAGAGGCTGGAAAGGCTTGGGATCTCACCGGATTCGGACATATGGACCAAATTCGGGAAAAACTAGCGTATGCAAAACAATGGATTAAACAATCCATTTCCCTCAAAATAGAAGATTTTGAAGGCGTAGAAACACCGGAAGATGCCTTGTGCCTGCCTCTTTCTCCCACCGGTGGCGTTTACTTTTACCCCGCCTTCCTATTGATTCGCATTGGGACAGACGCTCCTGTTTTATTTTTATACTCAGACGTACAAGTTTCCGGTTCATGGGAAAAAATACCCATCTATGATTCTGTACCTCAAGGCGCTGAAATTGTAGGTAGCACCTGGCTAAAAGTCAATAAAGATGGTACGCCTGACCGAAGATTTCGGGAAAACAAACCCATCCCGGAAATCGGACTCTATAAAATAGACCTTCAAAGCACTGGCGGGCTCAATGAGAGCTGGTGTTTTGTAGATAAAAAGGCCGCTGAGGCTTTTTATACGGCATTAAGGGATATGACCAAAGTGTTCGGGCTTCCATGAGCTTCAAGAACCTCAACAGGCCATCCAACAATTTTCTCACGCTGAACCCAGATAGGATTATCAGAAAAAGCGAAATTTGGGGCTACGCCCACCCCTCCCCGTGGACAATCTATCGAAAATAATTGACCTGATCAGGATGTTAACCGTGTATAAATGATTCATGCGGAGTGCAGAAAGAACTTAGGGGCGGGCTTCGATTAACTCAGCCACCATGCTTCGATTAACTCAGCCACCATGCTTCGATTAACTCCGTTCCTACACTTTACGAACCTCAACCAGCCATTCAACAATTTTCTCACGCTGAACCCAGATAGGATTATCAGAAAAAGTGAAATTTGGGGCTACGCCCACCCCTCCCCGTGGACAATCTATCGAAAATAATTGACCTGATCCGGAAATTAACCGCATATAAATGATTCATGCGGAGTGTAGAAAGAACTGGCGCATCTTGGAATAAGCTCAACCCTTGGGTTTCATAAACCTCATTCATCTCGGTTTTACCCATTAAAAGGCTGCTATTGAGCTTACCGAAATGAGGACATTGAGCTTGCCGAAATGTAATTTTTAAATCAAACTTAGTGACCAGACCACACCTTCGCCTGTCACAAAGTTTATGATTACTTCGATTAGGCAAAAAGCGCCAAGTATGAAATTAAAATTATGGTGCACTGTGGGTTAGGGGGGCGAAAGCAAGCATATTTACTAAATAATCAACTCGCTCCTTACAAAAAATGCTTTTGTACACCAAACCCCACTTGCCATCCTCTGCACCTTCATTAAATTTTATTTCGTATCACCTACCTTTGTTTTATGAGAAACACTTGGTTGTGGGCGATAATCGCAGGCCTCATCCTAAGCTTGGGATGGCCAGCGCATGGTTTTCCTTTGTTATTGTGGGTGGCTTTGGTGCCGCTTTTGTATGCCGAACAGCAAATTAGAACAGACAAAAAAGGTAGAAAGGCCATTCGTGTTTTGGGGCATGCCTATTTGGGATTTGGAATTTGGAATGCCCTAACCACTTGGTGGATTTGGAATTCGACCGCAGGCGGTGCTTTGGTGGCCATTTTGTGCAATGCGGCCTTTATGGCCATAGTTTTCACCATGTATCATTTGACATTCAAGGCATTTGGGGCAAAAAAGGCTTACATCGGTCTGGTGATGTACTGGTTAGGGTTTGAACATTTGCACTTGGACTGGGATTTGAGTTGGCCTTGGCTCCAACTTGGCAATGGATTTGCCAACTATCCTATTTTCATTCAATGGTATGAATGGGTGGGTGTCATGGGTGGAACCTTGTGGATTTGGGCATTGAACCTTGGGTTTTGGCATTTCTTCGTTCAACCGGTATTAGAGGGCCAGATTAAATGGGCTTTTCGCCTAAAACCACACGGCCTATTCCTTTTCTTTGGCATGGTGCTTCCCTTGGGTTGGTCAGTATATCGTTACGCAACCTTTCCCCTGGATGAAGGCGAAGGAGTAGAGGTGGTCGCCCTTCAGCCGAATCTTGATCCTTACAAGGAAAAGTTTTCCATTCCTGCAGATGAAATGTTGCCTACCTTGATTGCTTGGACAGAACCCTACATGAGCGAAAAAACGCGGTATGTGGTTTGGCCGGAGACAGCACTTCCTTTTGCCTTTTGGGAGGATCGCTTAGCCACGGATGAGCGGTTGCAACCTATACGAGATTTTTGTGCCAAATACCCCCAGATGCGGCTTTTTTCAGGTGCATATACGCTCACGCATTTACGAGAAGATGCGCCCATTCCTCTTTCGGCGGAGTGGCATCCAGAAGGATTTTGGATGGATGACCACAACACGGGACTGGAGTTTTCCACTGCTGGGGACATTCAAGTCTATCATAAATCTAAATTGGTTCCTGGGCCTGAAATGACCCCTTTTCCAAGCGTCATGAAACCTATACAAGAAAAATGGTTTGGTGCCCATGGAGGACTCATTGGTGCCATGGCGGGGCAAAAAGAAAGAACGGTGTTTTCAGACCCAGCAGGATATTTACGGGTAGCGCCGGTCATCTGTTATGAATCCATTTATGGAGACTTTATGCGAGGTTACGTGCAAAATGGTGCGAATGTAATTGCGGTTTCTACCAATGATGCATGGTGGGGCAACACACCCGGTCACCGTCAATTGTTGGCATACACACGTTTAAGGGCCATAGAACTCAGACGAGACATTGTGCGGTCGGCCAACACCGGAATATCTTGTCTTATCAATGCCAGAGGAGATGTGAAGCAGCCATTGGCCTATCTTTCCAGAGGGGCGGTGGTTGGAGACATCCAAATCCGTGAATCAGAAACTTTATATACAAGGCATGGAGATTTTATGGGTGGATTGTCTGTCCTCATGGGAAGTATGTTGTTTTTATTTTCCTTGGTGTTCAGATTTTTAAAGAAATAAATGCTAGCATCTTTTTTTTATATTTAATATGGCATGCATGGCATAATTTCAAAACGCCATCGTAAATTTGTTTAAACTATAAGGATAGAAAAATAGTTGGAAACTTTAAACTTTCTAGTAAACTATCAATTATAGCGAGCAATATTCACCACCTCTTTATGCCAAAACGGGATAAACTATTTCTTCTGGTAAAATCTTTGACCAAGTCAGAGAAACGCTATTTTAGTATTTACACTAAAATGCACATTAAAGGAGAAGACAATGATTATATGAAGCTTTTCAAGGCTTTTGAAAAGCAAGACACGTTAAATGAGAACGAAATCCGACAATGGCTTCAGGGAGAAAAGCTCATGGAACATTATGCAGTAACTAAAAGTTACTTGTATGATTTGATTTTAAAAGCCATGCGCTCCTATTCCAAGCATTCTGCGGAAAAGAAAGTGATGGACCTGCTGCAAGACGTGGAATTCTTGTATACTAAAGGTATTTTTGACCAAGCCTTGCAACTCAATCGTAAAGCCAGAGAATTAGCGAGTGAAAGTGGATTGGTGGCTGCCATGGACCTTATTTTACATTGGGAAAAACTCATTCATTTAGCCACCGGCTTCTCCTTAATTAAAGAAGAGCGCCTAGGTTCCATTGCAGAACAACAAGACAAGGTGCAGTCGAACCGCGAAGAACTTCACCACCTTTGGCTTCTCTGCGCCAGTATGGCTCTGCGTCAAAGAAAAGGGCTTCTAAGCAGAGGAAACATCAATACCCAAATGGAGGAGCGTATCGCCCTGCCTCCAACCCCAATAGATCCGGAATTGAATAACTACCGTGTCTATTTCCTAGACCTCTACGCGCGCGCATTGCACACGTCCTTTGGAGCCAATGCAGAAGAGTCTTTGGTATGGATTCAACGCATTACCACCTTCATGGAATCCGAGGGTGACCGCTGGCTTAGACACCCTTACCTATACTCTCGCGCCCTTACAGACCGCCTTGAATTGGAAGTAGACCTTAATCATTTAGAGGCGGCCAAACAAACCTTGGAATACATCCAAAACACGCAACGGTTCAAAGATTTAAATTCTTATTTCGATGCCTGGCGACAAGTGGTTATCGTGTTTGGACGCATCCTGATTCACTTTCATCATGATGCGGCCAGCGAAGGAATTCGTTTTCAAACCGATGTCCGTAATGTCCTCAAAAAGTTTGCCCCTTTCATAAACCCTTTAAGGGAACTTGAATTTTACTTCCTCTTAGGATACTTCTGTTATCGAATGGAAGATTGGGAGCAAGCCGAAGAATATTTTAATGACGTCGTTTACGAAGCAGACGAAACCACGCCAACCCATCTTATCACTGCTGCCTGGATGATGCGCATTCTCGCACTCATGCAAATCGATAACCGAAAAAGGGTACTGCGCGTGTCCGAAAGATTCTTAAGCTTCTTGGAGGAAGCCAAGGACCTAAGTGAACAAGAAAAAGGATTTGTTTCACTAGCTAAATTTTTAACCAATCACTCTGGCAGCGGTAGCATGTCTGAGGATTTGAACTTGTATCTGCGCAAAAATAAAAACAGCCTGAATGTACTTCCTATTCATGTAGGCAACAGAAGGTATTTTAATCGGATGGTTCAACTCGTGCAAAATAATCCGCTGTAACACTTTATCTTATCTTGGAAAATCGAAAGCCGGCCAAGCGACGCGCTGAAATCCCTCAAGACGTATTACGCGCTCTTTCAAAGGGACAAATAGAAACAGGCAATTTGGTGGAATGGCTCGCCTTAGATCAATCCATGCTTTTTCAGGAGGTCCTTAGAGAGGTTCAAATGGCGGATTCTGCAAGTAGCATGGTAAAGCACCTGCTTCACACAAATGACCTTTCTGTTAATGCCAAAATGAGAGCCATTGGGGCTTGGTTCGGCCAACATGCTTCCGAACAAGAACTGACGCAATTGTTACATCATCCATCAGATATGGTCAGAGGTTGGACCGCTTACGCATGGATGGCCAAATCTCCGGAAGCCCATTTTAATACCCTACTGCATCGCCTGAAACCTCTGGCAGACGATCCACATTTTTCTGTACGCGAGGTCGCTTGGATGGCGCTTAGGCCATATATTTTAAATAAAACGACGGCAGCAATAGAAGCGCTTCTGCCTTGGGCAAGTGACATATCCCCCAACCTGCGTAGATTTGCTTGCGAAGCCACAAGGCCTAGGGGCGTATGGTGTGCGCACATTTCATTGCTTAAACAACAACCAGAGCTAGCAGAAAAACTACTTATTCCTTTACGCCACGACCCAGAAAAATATGTACAGCTTTCCTTAGGAAACTGGCTCAATGACGCTGCCAAAACGCGTCCAGATTGGGTTCGCCAATTTGTTTCAACCATAGATACCCAACAACCCGGAGCCGCTCTCATTGTAAAACGAGCCCTAAGAAGCTTGAAACAGCCAAAATAATCAATCTCGGCACATCTTCTACACCACCACGCTCCCTTAGAAATCAATTATGAAGTGGTAAAAAAGGGCATTGTGATGGATAAAAGGGCGGCTACATGCCATAAAATCAGTGTAATCCATGCAACTCTTGCCCGTTTTTCATGAAAAAGGGCAAAACTAATAAACAAGCCCAATGGCGTTGCCATCAACTGAAAATGCATGGGATGAGGGTATTGTAGCACACCTCCCGACAACAAAAACAACAAAAAAATTAAGGTAAAAATGGTAAACGTTCTGCGCTGAGATACTTTGAGCCTTCCAGAAAACCTAGAATACTTCCACAAACCTAAAAATCCGGACAATGTGATAAATCCTAAAGAAAGCCAAAGGTCAGCTAGCCATTCACCCAACCCCTTGGGAAGGCCCAAATTCTTTAGAAAATCTAACAGAAACAAGGGCTCCTGTCCTAACCATGTCTTAAGAAAGGCGGCATAAATCCAAGGTAAAATAAAAGCAGTAAGCCAAATCAAGCTCTGTCGAAATGAAAACTTCCCGGTAATCCCAAGAATAATGGGGCCAACGATGATGAATGATAACAACGGAAAATACGTCAACGCGGCCAAACCAATCAATACTCCCGAATTAAACACCTGTAAATCTCCAGTACTGCGGCCAGGAGGCGGAAGCATAAAAAAGAAGGCGAACAATAAGAATAGACTGGCAAAAGCGGTATCTAAACCAGGAAACATTAAACCAACCAAAATGGACAGCAAGCCAGGTAACAAAGAGGTTTGGTCAAACTGATTTAATCGAATAAATATAGCATTGGTCAGTAGCGCATTGGCCAGCAACAATATACTCCACAACACCCCCGCCCATAATGACGGTAACGCCCCCCCAAAAAACACACCATGACAAAATTCAGCTGGAACAGAAACAGAATAAATTCGCCAAGCGGAGCCAATTAGCCAAACCAGCACCAGCCAGACCATACCTGAAATTTGGTTGTTCCTAAATGTCTGCATCACCACCATAGACAAACCAAAGGTACATTTTCTTTTCATCGCGCGTTCTCCATACCTCCCTCTACCAAATCCGCCTGACCTGTTGTATATTTGCATGCGACAACATGCCATTGCCTGTTGTTAGATTTAAAACTTTCTCATGGCGCATCTTCCTTTTCTGCTTCAACAATCCACGACATCCTTGGATGATTTGCAAGCGACCATGGAAGAAGTTCAGCCGTTGTTATGGTTTACGGCAGGACTCTTCGTGCTTACGCTATTACTAACCGCCGTGCTTATCTTTCGTAAGCAAAACCAGAAAAAGAAAAAGGACAAAAGAGAAAAAGCCGAGAAGGCTCCTATGTCAGAAACAACTAGCCCAAAGTTGGAAGAAAAGAAGGCTGCTGAAAATAAAGAAACAACCATTTTTGAAGAAAAAACAGCTTTTGTAGCGGAAACGCCACAAAACGCTTCTCCACCAGTTCCTGCAGAAGAGTCCTTTGTTGAGGAGAAAAAACAAATGGACCCCATTCAACCAAGCACAAAAGAAATTCCTCATGCGACCAAGGAAGAGGTAACCTCTTTGGTAGACGAAGCACTAAAAGAGACAAAATCAAGGGAAGAAAACTTAGAGGCCATTAAAAAGAGACTTGAGGAATTAAAAGTCGCAAAAAAGGAAACGCCTACGCCTACAGTAGCCATCGAACCAAATATAACCGACGTTCCTGTTGAAGAACACGAGGAAGTGGAGGAGGAAACGTTTGAAGATGCAGAAGTTATTTACATGGAGGCTGAACCCATGTTTGAGCCTTTAGTCACCACCTCTGCTCAAGAAGAGGAAATGGAACAAGAAGAAACAACCGAAAAGCAACAGGAGGAACAACCCATCGAATCGGTCACCTGGTCCATTACTCTAACTTCTGAAAACCTTTCGACGCAAGAAGCATCGCCAGGGAGTATGCTCCCACAACAAATTAAGACCTTCGCCGATTGGCTAAGGGACTACAAATAAATACATTATGTTAAAACCAAAGCCTGCGTCCGCTTCATTAGCCATTAGCACACAATTTGTGATGCCTGACCATACCAATACATTAGGTAACCTAATGGGAGGAAAACTACTGCATTGGATGGATCTTATTTCAGCCGTTTCCGCACATAGACATAGTGGAAGAGTTGTTGTAACGGCCTCAGTGAATAACGTTAGCTTCAATAAGTCTATTCGCCTTGGCGATGTGGTCATTCTTCAGGCCAAGGTCTCCAGAGCTTTTACTTCCGCAATGGAAGTATTTATTGATGTCTGGGTAGAAGCGCATGATACGGGAGAAAGGGTGAAATGTAATGAAGCCATTTACACCTTCGTGGCGGTTGACCAAAACGGCTCGCCCATTCAAGTGCCTCCCGTTATTCCAGAATCTGAAGAGGAAAAGCAACGTTTCGATGCAGCCTTAAGAAGAAGACAACTGGCACTCATATTGGCCGGTAAAATGAAACCCGAAGAGGCCACCGAATTGAAGGCACTTTTTGCCTAAGCAAGCTCTACACTTTCTTTCTCCTTCTGTATGTTCAAAGCATACATCGCCTTGAGATGTGAAAATATCGCAACCGACGGTGTAAAAATCAGGCAAATCGAAGAAAGGTCCTCAAGATGACAGAAGGGAATCTCAATCGTCATTCGTTGGCAAAAAATCTGGGGTTGCACCCACCCCTCCCCGTGGACAATCTATGGCTTTTACCCGAACTCATTCGGTCTTTAAACGCTTATAAACGGCTAAAGTCAAGTCCACCAAAAACTGTTGCATGCAACATCGCAACCGATGGTGTGAAAATCAGGCAAATCGAAGAAAGGTCCTCAAGATGACAGAAGGGAATCTCAATCGTCATTCGTTGGCAAAAAATCTGGGGTTGCACCCACCCCTCCCCGTGGACAATCTATGGCTTTTACCCGAACTCATTCGGTCTTTAAACGCTTATAAACGGCTAAAGTCAAGTCCACCAAAAACTGTTGCATGCAACATCGCAACCGATGGTGTGAAAATCAGGCAAATCGAAGAAAGGTCCTCAAGATGACAGAAGGGAATCTCAATCGTCATTCGTTGGCAAAAAATCTGGGGTTGCACCCACCCCTCCCCGTGGACAATCTATGGCTTTTACCCGAACTCATTCGGTCTTTAAACGCTTATAAACGATTACCAATGGTTCGAAGTACATGAACTGGAAGAACGTCGAAATCAACTTGTCGGGCCACTCAAAATGATGCACAAAGCATAGATGAAAATGGATACCCCTGTCCCCGATTTAATTCGGACACGTTGAGATAGCTCCTCCCGTATACTCAGCAACCCTTGGCATAAGACATAAAAAAAGGGACAATGCATAACATTGTCCCTTTAGATAAAAGAAAAACTGTGTTTTATTGACGAATCAGTCGGAAGATGCGTGGGGCCGCTGCACCACGAACCACCACCATATAGGTTCCTGGAGCCCAATCATGCATGTTTACTTGCATGGTAGCGGCACCGCCGAGCACCTCTAGGTTTTGTTGCATCATTAACTTACCGGAAATGTCATAGATGGTACATTCGGCTTCCATACCAGGATAGTGCTCTAGGTGAAGCTGAGCAACTGCGGCTGCTGGATTCGGCCATAAACGTACTTTAAATACATCATCGCCTGACTCACCAATACCCAATGGAAGGGTTACTTGAACTGTGTCGTAATCGGTACATCCATTGGCATCTGTGACAAGCACCCAATAACTGCCGCTCGCTGTTACGGAAATATTCTGGGTGGTTTGTCCCGTGCTCCACGCATAGGAATTAAATCCGGCATTGGCCGCCAAATCTGCTCCTGATGCTTGTAAATTGGCCACCGTGATCGCTGCCACTGGCGCAGGATTTTCCGTAACCACAACGGTATCCGTTCCGGTACAACCATTAACATCAGTGACCACCACGCTATATACACCTTGCTGCGTTACTGCAATGGTCTGGGTAGAAGCACCTGTGCTCCAAGCAAAGGAGGCTGAAGCATTTCCAGCATCCAAGGTTTGGGTAAAGGACACATTGGCACAATAATCCAAGTCATTACCTAGGGAAACCACAGGATTTACGTTTTCTACCACCACGAGGGTGTCCCCACCTTGACAACCGAAGGCATCCGTTACGGTAACATTATAAATACCACCAGCGTTTGCACTCAATTGTTGGTTGGTAGAGTTATCCTGCCACAAGTATGTCGCGCCTGGGTTTTGAGCGTCTAAGGTGATGCCAAAAGTCTGACCTGCACAGAAGGCGGTGTCGTTTCCAAGACTCACTTGAATAGGCGCTGGAACAAACAATACGGAAGAGTCTGCACCAATACAA
Source organism: uncultured Candidatus Competibacteraceae bacterium (assembly GCA_964599915.1). GTDB lineage: Bacteria > Bacteroidota > Bacteroidia > CAIKAF01 > CAIKAF01 > CAZRHR01. The sequence continues at coordinate 23,567 of CAZRHR010000017.1, forward strand.
CCATTCGCAGCATTCGCTGTAAATTGATAAGTGGTAGATTGGGTTGGCGTGGCCACGGTATTCAAGAGTGTAGTTGACGATAAACCTGCAGATGGCGTCCATGCATTTACGGTAGACAAAGCATACCCGAAACGCATGTTGGGACGATTTACGGAACTTCCTGTGTTGGATGGGTCGCTACAAACCCCAGAAATATCATCTCTAAACCAATAAGAAGCGGTAAATGGCATAGCTGTTTGTCTCACAGAAGCATTATCATCAAATGAGGTATTGTTGAAACAGAATTCCACAACAATGTTAGACACGCCATCCCAAGCAAATGGTGTTTGGAAGTTATGCAGATTCCATCCGTTCACTGGCAAATAAGAGGCATTGGTGTGTACCGTCTGCAATCCTGCTTGCCAAGCGGTTAAATTACCCACACTGGTATGGCCTAGTTTGATTTCAACGTTGTCATGCGCTTGAATCAAGTTTACATTCGCCACATCAAAGGACAAGGAGGTTAACTGACCTGCGCTGTAACCTAAAGCCTGCAATTCGGAAGCCAATACCAAGAACTGATGGCGAGCGCCCCAATAGTAATTACCGTATGGTGTTGGATAAGAGGTTGCACTGTTTGTAATAACGCCAGTACCCACCTGGATGGTATCTGCAGCCAAGGCGGCAGTGAGAGGAAGGGAAGTTCCGGCACAAAGCGTATCAGCGGAGGGTGTCACCGTGGCTACAGGAGCACGCAACACACCTAATACAAGGGTATCTACATTGCTACATCCAGAAAGGGTGTCTGTGGCAAACACAAAATAACTGGTCGCTGTGGTTGGCGTCACCACCACTTGGTTGGTGTCATTAGCAAGTGACCCAGCTGCGGTCACCCAATCATAGGAATACCCAGCATTCGAGCTAGAAGCCGTCAATGTAGAAGGTGCGTTATTACACACAGGATTGGATGAGGCGGCCAAGTTGATGGCAGGAGCGGGGTTTACGGTGATGTTTCCTGCTACCCTTGGGCTGCTACACCCTGTTTCAATTTCCCAATTGTAGAAATAGTAATAATACAAGGGGTCAAAGCTATTTCCTGTGATGGAAATGAAACCGGGAATGGTGTAAGGGAAGGTGGCGCCCGCCGTATTTCTCCAGTACGTTCCGGTTCCGCCGGTGGCAAACGCCATGGTGTAGCCATTTCCGGGAGGTAAGTTGGCCATAATTGGAACAACCACTGCTGTGCCAAGTTGGCTTGAATTAAAGGTAACAGGAATGCTAGCCACCTGCACACCACCACTATTGGTGATGAGAATAGTAACGCTACCTGCGGTTACAGGATACATGGTCACAGAACGTAGGGTCAAGCTTTGTAACACGTTAAAGCTGGTTGTAAAGTTTGCAAAGGTGCCACCGCCGCCGCCAATGGCATTGCTCGCGGGACCAACGAAAGAAGACCCTCCGCCCTGAACAAAGTTAGCTGCATAAAAAGTTTGTGTTTGGGCGGCTAACACGCTATAGCTTGTTCCTGTGGCAATGGGTGCTCCGCCTGTTGGCGCTGTAAACCATTGAGTGGTTCCTTGGGTATTGGTTGCATTTAACGTGACGTTGGTCGCACCACAAACCGTAATTGGATTCACCACCGGAGTTACTGGGGCATTTACATTTACAGTAACCGTGTTAGAAGTCAATGCTCCGCAAACCAACGCACGATATTGTGTCGTATCTGTTGGTGTCACAGTTTCTGAAGCGGTAATCGCTCCTGGTACATTTTGCCAAGTACTGGACAATGGGTCAAAGGATTGCCATTGAATGGCACCACCACTTCCAGCCAAGGTAAGTACAGCAGAGCTACCTCCGCAAATACTGGTGTTGTTCGTGCTTGCTGTTCCTCCAGAAACGATAATGTTAGTGGTTGGCAAGGCATCATTTATCGTATTGGCGTCTCCGGAAAGAATCGTGGTACCCGTAAACACATACGTACCTACCGCAGAAATGTCATAGTTTAAAGCGATAAGGGTATCTAAGTTGGTCTGACCAGCAAGGGTACCTGTGCTAATGGTAAGCGTGGGGAAAGTCACGGGATTAGGTCCTGCAACAGAAATGTCCACACTTACTGGATCTACAGAGAAGTCAATGGCTGTGGTAGAATAGTTTCGTAAACGAACCCTGATGTTCACCAAGTTGGGCAAACACGTTTGGGTAGGACTTATCAAAGCAGCAACACCCATATCCAAAGGCAAGGGGAATCCATCGAATTCATCCGCACCAATGTCATAACCAAATCCTCCGCCGTTTACTGAACCAGCAGGCCCAGGACGGGTTTGGCCATCCACATCGTTGTTGAAGAATGGAATGGTCTCACCAAAGGATTCCAAAGGAGTTGGCGTGGTTGGGGTAAGTCTTACGTTGGTAGAAGATACAAATGCTGGCGCAACTGCAAAAGAACCAAGATCTTGGTTGATGGCAGCTCTCCAGGTCGCCAAACTCAAATAGGTGGTTGGAGTGGTGATTACACCAGAACCCGCAGTAAAGTAATTTGGACCAGTACCTTGAAGATTATTTTTACGTCCAACATAGTTGGTTAATCCTTCTAAATAAATAGAATAATGGTTGGGGCCTGGGGTGGTATTTTGGCGATAATTCACCAAAATGTTGTTAATCAACGTGTCCGGAGCTGTCGCAGCTATGGTTCTTCTGAAAGCCGAGGTTACACCCGCACTACCAGTTGAAGTACCATCAATTTTTATGGTGTTGTTGTAAAAGCGTCCTTGTACCGATGTGGTCTTATGGATACCACTATAGGTCACAGGAGCCGCAACACTCGCACCCGTAGAATCTATACCCAGATTAATGGTGTTATTGAAAGCGCGTAGACCACCGGCTGAATGTAAAATACCATACATCTCACCCGTTACAGAAGAAGATAACGTTCCGATATAAGAAATCTGATTTCTGGAAACCTCTCCTAACGACGGAAGACCAGCACCATTGTAGATAATACCGGCAGCGCGATATGTTGCCACAGGATTTAAATGTGCCAGATTCACAATGGTGTTCCTGCTCACTAAGGCGTTCCCAGTAGAAGTGGAAGACATTTGAATACCCGCAAGAGAAGCTGAAGTAGCCGTAGTACTTGTGTTTCCAGTAGCAGTAGATAGGCTTCCAATGAAGTTATCGGTTACCGTATTCACTCCACTGGTTACAATAATACCTCTAGTAAGTGAACTTGCAGATGTTCCAGTGTAGGCATTGGTTAAGTTTACAATGCGGTTGTTAGAAAAGGTATTTGTCGAGAAGGAAGATGAGCTAATTCCATGCAGAATACCAGCGGTTGTTCCAGATGAATTCGCAGTAACAATATTTGAAGAGACGGAATTAGAGCCAATGAGATTATTAGTAACCGTGTAAAAGGTTCCACCACTAATATTAATACCCACAAATGAGCTTGAAATGGTTGCGGTAGCTCCATTTAAGGTAAAGCCACCAATCTGGTTGCCAGAAATGGTGTGGTTCGTTCCGGAAGTTACCGCAATACCATAAGAAATAGCACCTGAAGTAGTTGAAGTAACTACAATGCTGTTATTAGCCGTGGTGCTACCAATCGTGTTGTTTGTCACTTGGAACGTACCACCGGTGATATGAATACCCGCAAACAATCCGTGTGGAGTGGTAGGAGCACTTGTACTATTCAAGGAAATATTGCCAATGGTATTATTCGATACCGTGGATGTTGAGTTGGTACTTGCCGCAAGGGTAATGGCGGTAAACCGATAAGCCGCCGAGGCATTATATACCATAGGCGCTCCTCCTGCGTTCGGCTGATTTCCCCCAATAAAGTTTCCGGAAATATTGAAGTTGTTCCCGGTAGAGCTGTTGGAAATCCGAATGGCCGCACTCTGGGTAGCAGATGATGTCGGTGCCTGTGGATTGGTTTGGTAAAAACTATTTCCCGTTACCGTCCAATCCGTAGTTCCTGTACTGGCGTTGATACCATGGTTCTCTCCATTAAAATAGTAATCATGGAAGAGGTTGTTGGAAATGGTAACGAAACGGTTCAAACCTGTCGCAGACAAAGCATAAATCATAATTCTAGGTGCAAAGCCATTTGAAGCAAGGCCGAAATCGTTTCCTGTAATGGAAATGTTTTGGTTGGCGCCGGCAGAACTAGCCGCTACACCAAAGGCAATAACTCCGCCGGTGGTGGTGTTGTTGGCCCCACCTAAACGAAGATCTCTAAAAGTTAGGTCAGAAGAATTATTCGTTATAAAAATGGTATTTGAGGTCAACGAGGTGTTGTCAAGGAATAAAAATCCTCCGCTACCGGAACCTCCAGGACGACCATCGAATGTAGTAAAGGTGGAACCTGAGAAGTTAAAGGTATTCGCAAGACCATTGCTCACCAACAAAGGAGTGTTTACTGTGGCATGGGGACGCACGGTTAAGGTTAATGTTGGGCTTCCTCCGAAGAAAGGAACATTCAAAGGAAATACTTCCGTGGCAGAAGAATATGTAGGAAGAAGTTCCAACACAACAGAACAAGAAAGTCCTTGGTTATTGATGTCGGTGAAGGCGGCAGTGATGTCCGCGTAATTTCCTCCAGATCCAACGGTATAGATACCGCAAAGTACACCGGCAGGCGTAGCTTGTTGGCCGGTAAGCGGAGCGGATGCGAAGCCTTCACTTAAGGCTGTTATTCTAAAATAATATAGTGTATTGGGTGATAAACCAATAACCGGCAAAGTATATGGAGTACCTGTTCCCGCTGTTGTCGTACTGGTTACATAACTTAACTGATTAAATGTAACGCCATCGGTAGAAATCTCAACATAAAAATTGAGCTCATTTGTAGAATTGTCCACCCAGTTCAAGGTCATGCTGGTGAGACCTACTGGGGCAAAGGTTAAGGTCGTAGGTGCAGCGGGTAAAACACTGGGAGGCGTAAACGCAAAAGTACGACCTGGATCGGGTAAAGTATTGTTGGTCGTCGTTTCCAATGTATTTGACACGGTCGCACCTGACCAAGTAGCGGTGGTGGTTACACTGGCATAATTTCCGGCGCCGGTACCAATGGCGTTGATACCAATAGATGCTGAACCTAAATTTACTGCTCCGCCTTCAGGCGTATACACAAATTCAATAGCACTGGTGGCCTCATAAATTTTCAATTGCGCACTCAAAACTGGAAATATCGCATTGTAATTGAAATAGATGGAGTCGTATTGAAGCGTAAACACACGTGCACCAGGCAGACCTGTCGTTTGATACGTTGGGTTCTTCAATAGAGCCAAGTCATCCCACAATGGCGCCAGAACAGGACGGCTCGTAGAACCGGTGGCTAAATTGTTGGTGGTTACCGACGTGGTCAGGTTATTTCCCAAGGCAACCCAACCATTGGTACTAACGGCCATTTGGCTATAATAAAAACCATTGTATAAAAATGGAAATCCAATGGGAATGTTATTATACCATCCATCATCCAGACCTCCTCCTGAAAGCGCAGGGGATATGCCTCCGCTTAGGGGCGTATAAACGCCGGCATTTGAGCTAAATACATAGTTAGGTATCCCTTGGCTGTTTACTCCTTGGAACATACCTAATCCTACCAACAGGGTTAGTAAGAATGACCGTAAACTTTGGACGCGAGCGTATCGGTTTCGCATGTTTTCTTTGTTTGAAATTCGATTATTCAAATCAAAATTACATTCTTTCCTTTCACAGAAAACAAAAAAGCAACATTTAACACACTTTATTTTAATGAAAAAATAAAAACATCATGTTTTTCAATTAATTAAATCATTTTCAGTTTCTGCTTGAAATCATTTTAGTATGTAGTCATACCTGATTTGTTTTCTTAGCTTAAATCAAGAAATTGATTTATTGTTTTAATTTTCAGATAATTAGTGTTTAAATTAAGTCCGGTGAGGATATAATTTTAAGGCTTTCATTACATGTGAATACCTTTTTTGTTGTCATTAAATTTACATTAATCCTTTCTTGAAACATGTATGAAAATTCTTTCGTCATGATAATCAATGTTTTGTGGTTTTAAGTCTTTTGCAATATGACATGTAAGGTTTTAGGCTGTTTACCAAAACGTTTCAACACTAGATTTGTATTCTATTCCTTATTCGCTCATTTGAATGCCACCACTTGTACCTTACCTTTACACCATGGCTTCATTTTCTAAAATCATCCTTTTTACTGATGGTGCTTGTAAAGGAAATCCTGGTCCCGGTGGACTTGGTATTGTGCTCATTGCTGGTCCTCATCGTAAAGAATATGCGGAAGGCTTTCTCAAAACCACCAACAACCGCATGGAATTGCTGGCCGTAATTCGTGGCCTTGAACTCCTTAAAACAAATGCCGTTCCCATAGAAATTTACTCCGACTCAAAATACGTGGTAGATGCCATTAACAAGGGTTGGATTCATAAATGGTACCGCACTGGTTTTGTTGGAAAAAAAAATAAAGACCTTTGGCTTAGGTATATCAACCTCGCCAAAGATTTTTCGCTTTCCTTTCATTGGGTGAAAGGACATGCCAATCACCCGGAAAACAACCGATGCGATGAATTGGCCGTTGCGGCCTCCAAACAGCCGCACTTAAAACCAGATGCCGGCTTTAAGCAAGAATAACAAAGGACGCGTTTGCGCAAACTTTCATAACCACCTATCTTTGCCTCATGAACACTTCGGATTCCCCTTGGATCATTTACGCTGAAAGTACGCCCAACCCGGCCACCATGAAGTTTGTGGCCAATAAGGCACTGCTACCCAACAAAAGCGCCACCTTCAACGACCCCGCTGAAGCCGCGAAAGATGACCTACCCGGCGCGCTTTTTCGATTTCCTTTCGTGAAATCCGTTTACCTGGCCTCCAACTTTGTCACCCTTACCAAGGTCGATGGCATTGAATGGTACGATGTGATGAACGAAATCAGGGAATATATTCGTGACTTTTTGGAAGCGGGAAATCCCATCGTTTCCCGAATACCGGAAGAAAAGCCCTTGCCTTCCCGCCAAGAATCTGCACCTTCCGCGACCCTGACGCCTTCGCCCGAATTGGACGCACAAATCGCCGGCATTTTAGATGAATACATCCGCCCCGCCGTGGAACAAGATGGGGGAGAAATTGCTTACAGAGGCTTCGAAAATGGGGTGGTATTTGTCGCCATGCGCGGATCCTGCGCGGGTTGCCCAAGTTCCACATTAACCCTGAAAGCGGGCATTGAACAACTGCTAAAGCGCATGGTCCCCGGGGTCACTGAAGTGGTGGCGGAAAACGATTAACCACCATTCACTACGACTTCGCTTTTTCTTACTTTCTAATACATCGAACAATTCCGCTGTAAGAGGTTTTGTTTTGATTGCCTGGCGCATCACAACAAACCGATTGAAATTGGTGTGTTTGAGCCAAAGAGGTCGCTAACCCACCTCCTCCGGCATACTCATTACTGCTCCAATAATTGGCAGAGTTCAAGGTCATGTTAAAGGCAACCTTACTGCCATTCAACACCAACAACTCACTTTGGGACGGCAAATACCAGTCGGAATAGCCAAAGGCCACCAAATCACTGCATACTTTGGCGGCATAGCTTCCATTCCCCTGGTTGGCCACGATGGCCGCGGTATTTGCAGCGCCATCATTGCCACTTTGCAGTCCTATAAAGGTTTGGGTATTCGACCAACGGCCGGTAAAATTATCCGTTGGATGCACCAAGACCACCTGATTACTGCTGTTAATGTAGCCGGGCAATGGGGTTACGGTCACCTGATTTCCATAAGAAGTTCCTGCAGCATTGGTAGCATAGGCACGTACATAATACAACGTGCCGGGCAACAGTCCGGTTAAATTGGCGGTAAAACTGCCGGTTCCCGATCCGGAAACCACCACCGAATTCAATAATGTAGGAGAAGGCGACGTACTAAAGCATAAGCCCCTGGCAGATACAGAAGAGCCTCCAGAATTCGTAACTGTGCCTCCGCCGATTCTACTCGTGCCTGAATTGGTTCCTGAAAAAGTAAAAACAGAATCGGTGGTTACGAGCGGCGGACAACCGCCCCACGTGGGCACGCCATTGCACATATTTAAACTCTGGCCATAACTTCCCGGGGCCAAGATTTGCCATTGGTTGCCATTCCAATACAATAGATCTCCGGGGGCATTTCCGTTGGGCAGTCCTCCACCTTGTAAGGAGTCTCCACACAAGGTTTGCCAAACAGAACCATCGAAGAAATTCTCACATTGGGTGGTCGTATTGAAAATCCGAAGACCCGCCGCAGGACTTACTATGGCATTTCGCTGCGCCATGGTGAGCCGGGGCGGTAAAAATCCTTGTTGATTAGAAGAAAGCTCTAATACCGCCGAGCCATGGGGTGGACCGGATGGGGTGCCGATTTTTGCCTGCCCTAAAGCAGAGAATGCCAAACCCAAAGCCAAGAGCGTAAATAAATAAAATCGAAGCATCATTTTTCAAAAAGTCAGTACATCGCAAATTAAAGATATTTTTCACTCGTTTACCACATCTTCTTTAGCTTGTTCCTTCAAACCTTGTCATAACCTATCCAAAATGAAATTGCTTTTGGGTCAAGGGTCCAGAGAAAATCAGAGCCAATTAGCTCGTTGGTTTAATGAGGCAAATTATCTTTTAGGTAGCCATACAGGAATGTCCCCAAAACGGCGCCCAAAATCACGACGCCCATGGAGGCAATCCCTGTTCCGAAATTCACAAACATGGGTCCGGGGCAAGCGCCAGATAACGCCCAACCTAAACCAAACAACGTACCTCCTATGATGTAACGCTTCCAGCCTTTTTCTTTGGGAACAATCACGATAGGCTCTCCATACATGTTTTTTAAGCCGAAACGGCGAATCAGGAGATACCCGACCAAGCCCAAGGTTACGGCCACACCTATGATACCAAACATGTGAAACGACCGAAAATGGAACATCTCAAAAATCCGATACCATGAGGCCGCTTCAGATTTATACATTACAATGCCGAATAAGACACCGGCCAAAACATATTTGATGAATTTCATAGGTTAAAAATCTAGTTGTGCACAAAGGGTTAAATGTTGATAATTGGCGGTATAAAAAAGCCGCTCCGGACTTAGGCCAGGATCGTCGGCCCACTTTACCGCTGAAATAAACCGCAGATGCAAGCCTTCCAGTGCTTTATGAAAGACATAATCAATGTCCATGTTCCATTGCGTATAACTTACATTGCCATATTTGTTTAATCTGAATTCTTCTGGCTTTGGGGCATTTAAATGTGCCAAGTCGGTGCGAATAAATAGGTTTTTGAGGGGATGAAGCCTTACGCTTAGGTTGTAAAGCTGAAAACCGCCCAATCCTTCAATGCGGCTTCTGGCCACCGTACTCCAAAATTGTTCCCGCCCCCATTCCGTGGGAAATGTAAATCTTCCTTCATCTGTGGCCCATGTTCCGTTTAGGTAAACCTGCCACTTTTCCCCGTGATAGCCAAGCCGGGTTCCAAACATGCGAAACGTCTGATCTGGGAAATACGCATACGCTGGATTTTCGTTCCCGCCATGGCCTGTCTGGCCTTGCTGCACATATTCTACACCGGCCATCCATCCTTTAGACCAGGTATAGGAGGTTCGAGCATGAAAAGTGTTGGAAACCTGAACAATCCAATAATTCCAAAAATCCACCGCAAGTCCTTTCCCTTCTTTCCCATACTGATAATGGAAAAGGGCTACGCCAGGCGTTTGTGTTTTTCCTGCGTAAGCCGAGGGCGTTCCATCCGGCTGATGCCCTGTGGCAAATGCCCCAATGCTTTCCCCCATGTCATACCAATGCACCGTGCTTCTAGGTGCTACACGGTGAAGAAAACCGCCCATGAAGTGATGATTCAAATATCGCCAACCACCCTGAATCCCTTGAAAAGTATAGGGCTTCATACGGGTGTCCATGGGATTGATGAGTGGACTTTGCACCGTAATTCTGCCCAAATCTATCCATAGGTTTTTCCTTTGATACTTGAGATAGAGCTCATCTAATCGGTCTAAATCTGAATGATTTTCCGGATTTTTTACATCGAAAAGCTGAAGTTCAAACCTTGGAAAACCATGACCGGCACTGTCGGGAGCCTCCATTTGGTAAGCAAACGTGCGAAACGTAAAAAGTCCGCTTAAACCCAACCGAAAGCCATGAAAAGGGGCTGTTTCATAAGAAATTCCCATACCAATGGCTCCGGCCGCATGGTCTTGGAGGGGCTCCGACTGGAACGTAACCATGTTCATTTGGCGTACGCGGCCATGCAGGTGACCTCGCAAAAAAAGATCTCGAAGACTTCGAACCTCTTTATGCGTGGTGTCCTGTCCCATTAATAGGGCTGGAAATAAGCCGATCCACCAAAATATTCTCATAGCAATATGGGGAGCAACAGATGTGTCATCACCAATCCGCCAATGAAGAACCCAATGACCGCAATCAAGGAAGGAAGTTGTAAGGTAGAAAGTCCTGTGATGGCATGTCCGGAGGTACAACCGCCGGCATATCTACTACCAAAACCAACCAATATACCGCCGATGAATAAGAGTCCCAAAGTTTTGGCTTCCATGGGGAAACTGCCTTCAGTGCCATATAATTCTGGTGGTAAAAAGGCAGATGGCGCTTCAAAACCGTGCTTTGCAAGATCTACAATTGCGGCCTCGGACAAGGCGGGAACCTGCCCACCTTCCGGAGAAAGCCAATGAGCTGCTAAAAAGCCTCCGGCCATGGCTCCAACTAAAAAGAACAAATTCCACTTTTGTGACTTCCAGTCGAAATCGAAAAAGTCAGCGGCTTTTCCTGCGCCACAAAGGGTGCAAAGGGTTCTGAAATTAGAAGAAATACCAAAACTTCTTCCTAAAAACCACATCAACCAAACAATTCCACCAATGGCTGCTCCGGAAACATACCAGGGCCAAGGTGCAGTAATCCAAGTATTCATACGGGGAGTTGGGGTAAAATTTCTTGATTTAATAGATGTAAAGGCAAGGCGCCGGATTTTCTCCACAGCATTTTACCCTGATGAAAAAGGATGAGGGTAGGAACACCTGAAATTTGAAACTGCGCAGCGGCTGCAGGGTTCTTGTCCACATCTACCTTGATCACTTTCAACTTGCCGGCTTGCTCTTGCGCAAACGCTTGTAAGGCAGGCGCCATCATTTTACATGGGCCGCACCATTCAGCGAAAAAGTCCACCAAAACAGGGGTTTCTCCTGATATTAAGTCCTGAAAACTACTCATCTTTCATTTTATTTTAAGGTGGAAGGACATACATAAGCGGTGCGGGGAATATCGGTTGCTTCCAACGCTTTAAACCCTCCCGAAATATTTACAAGGTCATGATAGCCACGTGCTTTTAGCATGGAGGCGGCAATCACGGAACGGTAACCACCTGCACAATGCAGATACCAGGGTTTCGCCGCAGGAAGATGTTCCATTTGCTCGTTTAAAAAGTCTAAAGGAAAAGACACCGCTCCTTCTACATGAGTAGAGGCATATTCGCTGGGTTTACGCACGTCCAACACCGTGGTGGTTTGATACTGAAACTGTTGTGAAAAGGCTTCCGCACTGATATTTTCAATGGCATCTGTTTCTTTTCCTGCGGCCGTCCAGGCGGCCATTCCGCCTTTTAAAAAGCCCAACACATGGTCGTAGCCTACACGGGAAAGTCGGGTGACGACTTCTTCTTCCCGACCTTCGTCGGTCACCAATAAAATGGGCTGCTGTAAATCTGGAATCAATGCGCCCACCCAAGGAGCAAATCCGCCGTCAATCCCAATAAAAATGGCACCGGGAATATGTTGTTGGGTAAAGGCTTCTGGAGATCGTGTGTCCAATACGAGGGCACGAAACTGGTCTGCCCATGCATGAAACGTCTCTGGATCATGGGCCTTCAATCCTTGCGATTTTACGGTATCTAAGTCCTGAGCTCCGGATTTATTCAATTTCACATTTTCCGGGAAATAACTTGGGGGCGGCAAAAGACCCGTGGTCAGCTCCTGAATGAATGCTTCGCGGGTCATACCGGGTTGAAGGGCATAGTTGACCTCTTTTTGGTGTCCTAAGGTGTCGAAGGTTTCTTTGGCCATGTTTTTTCCACAGGCTGAACCTGCGCCATGGGCTGGATACACCATCACATGGTCGGGCAATGGTAAAATGTGTTGACGCAAAGAATCATACAACATGGAAGCCAAATCTTCGGGTGAAAGGTCCGATTTAGCAGCCAAGTCCGGCCGTCCTACATCATTGATAAATAAGGTGTCGCCGGAAAAAAGCGCATGGGGTTCATTTTGCTCGTCGTACAACAAATAGCATACAGATTCAGGCGTGTGTCCCGGTGTATGTAATACTTCGAAGCGGGTGTTTCCAAGCGGGAGTATGGTCTTATGTTCGGCAATCTGAGCTGGAAATTCAGTTTGGGCACCCGGGCCAAAAACAATGGTAGCGCCGGTGCGTGCAGCCAATTCTTTATGCCCGGAAACGAAATCCGCATGAAAATGGGTTTCCAAAATGTACTTGATGGTCACTCCATGCTTTTCTGCTTCTTTCAAATAGGTGTCAACATCCCTGAGTGGGTCTATAATGGCGGCTTCTCCCCCGGATGCAATAAAATAGGCACCCTGGGCAAGACAACCTGTATACATTTGTTTAAGGATCATTTTTCCTGATTTTTGGTTTTGGATGTACAAAATTATGCCCTCTGGCGCGAGGGCTTTGTGACCAAAGTCGCAAAACCGGGAAGGATGTCCTGCTAAAAACGTCTTAGATACTTGAAGAGAAGCGCTGTTATGGTTTTTTCACAAGAAGTCTTTCTCCTGCGGGAAGGGAAGTGTTTGGCCACCGTATAGGCTTTGCATATAAAGAAAAGAACCCTTGGGCATCCGGCATTGGAGCCATGGCTGTTACCTTGGCCAATCCGGTCAATGCCTCGCTTTGTTGACCAAACTGCACCTCCATTCCGAGCGTAAAAGATGAAACTGACGTCCCGGGAATCCTGAATCGAAGTTGAATGGCTTCCGGCTCCACAATGGTGAGGAGCATCATGTCTTGAAGAACAGGAGAACCACGCGATATTTTAATGTCTTGAATGGTTCCTTTTCTTTTGGCCCGCTGGATAAAGGTGGAGGAAATGCCTTTTTCTTTCACTTGGCTTGGACTAAGACCGATCCAATCTAATCGGGCTGTGGTGCCTTCGAAGGCGGCTTTGGTTTCTGTAAATAGTTTTTGGGCTTGTTCCCAATTTCGCTTACTTACGGAGGCCATCCGGAATAGGGTATCTGTTCTGTAGAATTCATTTTTAGCAGCTTCATAGGCGGCTTCAGCTTCTAAAAACTGCTGTTGGAGAGAAATGAATTCAGCGGATTGAATAGAAAATAAGGGCTGGCCTTGCTGAACTGTAGTACCTGGAAGCACCCAAACATCTTCAATTTGTCCCGTTAAACGGCTTGCATATTGAAAAAGGCCGTTTGGAAGCGCCTCTACTTCTCCAAAAAAGAAAGGCGCTGCTGGTTCCGTTGCAGACAAGGTATCTACGGCAGGCATCTGAGTTGCTGCGTTGGGTCGAGGGGCCGAAGGCTCAGACTGACAGCCCAAAAGTAGGGCTAAGCCGAAGCCAATTAAGGGAAATATAATCTTCATTTTGTGAGATATAAATAGGTTGTTTGCGCCTGTTTGAACTGCTGTATTTTTTGAAAATAAGCCAGGTCTAAGTCGATGAAAAGTTTTAAATGAGGGCCCAATTGGCTTAAATCCAATGCGCCAGTCTGGTATTGCTGAAGGGTGCTTTCGAAGTCGGATTGCAAATGACCCGCAAAATCGGAAGGATAAGCAGACAATTGATCTACATAAAGCTGCATTTCTTCTCGGGTTTGTTGAAGTAAAAGGGCGTATTGCCGAAGGTTGGCTTGGTGCTGAACTTCTGCTTGTCTTACTTCATTTTGATGGTATCGTAAATCTCTCTGTACACCCTGTCCTGGTAAAGGAACCGACATGCTGGCCGCCAAACCATAAAATCCGGGTTCAGCATTGAATGTCTGATAAAAACCACCCACCGAAAGCTGTGGGGTATATCGTACACGAATCAAAGCTTGCTGTGTTTGAAGCCATTGTTTATGTTGTGTTTCAGCTTCTATAAATTCAGGATGCAGAGGTTCGTCCGGTGGCATACGTATTTCCTGTACGTTCTCAAATGGAATGGGAGCCAATACTGCTTCGGGACCAAGTCCGGCTAAACGTTTGATTCTATGCACGGACAACAAGGCTTGCTGTTTAAATTCTCCTTGAATACCAATGAAGTACAGATAAATTTGACGTAAGTTTTCGTGTTCATGTGGATCTAATGCACCAAGCCTGTATTGTTGGTCTGCTTGTTCGCTCAGTTTGGCCATTTGGTCTACATACCGCTGGGTTCTTTGCGACATGGCATCAAAAAAGGACCATTGCCCCCAAGCCAAAACCACTTCCATACGCAGTAACCGATGGGTTTTACGATCCGTGGACTGAGCCCATTGTTGTCCTGCTTGGACCCATTGGCGAAGGTAAGGCAAGGCCCAAGGCTGTCCAATCCGCCATCGACCAATCCATTGTTGGTCTCTTAGCGGACCATTGACTTGGCCAAACAGCAGTTCAGCTTCCAATGGTGCTACTCGATAAAGGTCTTCTTTTTGGATATCCCACCGCGCCATGTCCAGCCGACTTTGGGCCAAATCTGGCGCAGTTTCTGATAACTTACCAAGGACATCGGCTTGGGTGAGGGGTTGCTGTGCTTGCAGCGGTAATCCGCTTAAAAGTGCAACAAGTAAAAAGAACGAGGTCCTGCCTATCCCTTTTACCCGATGCACCCAAAGATAAAGGGAAGGCAACATCATTAATGTGAGGAAGGTCGCAGTGACCAAGCCGCCAATCACCACCGTAGCCAGAGGTCGCTGAACTTCTGCACCATTTCCGGTGGCAAAAGCCATAGGCACAAAGCCTAAAGCGGCCACAAAAGCCGTCATTAAAACCGGCCGCAAGCGCAACTTTGCCGCGGCACGCACCCGCTCAGCTAAGGTCGCTTCCTCCTGATGTTTGATGGCGGAAATCATGACCAGCCCGTTGAGCACCGCAACCCCAAACAAAGCAATAAAACCAATCCCGGCGGAAATAGAAAAAGGCATGTCCCTTAACCAAAGCGCCCATAAACCACCCGAGGTCGCCATGGGTACGGCCAGAAAAATTAAAATCACTTCTTTTACCTCTTTAAGGGCTAGAAAAAGTAAAAACAATATTATGGCCAGCGCAATAGGAACCGCTACCGATAGCGCGGCTAAAGCATGCTGAAGGTTTTCATATTGCCCGCCAAACTGAAGATAATATCCCGGAGGAAGCGGAAGTTTTTCCTTCAATAAGGCCTCTGCTTCTTTTACCACGCTGGCCACGTCCCGGTCACGTACATTGATACCAATGGAAATGCGACGCATGGCATTTTCCCGAGAAATTTGCATGGGCCCTTTTTGTGCCACCTTGGTACTCACTTCGGACAAAGGAATGGTTTGGCCTGTGGCGGTGGGAAGCAAAAGACCTTCCGGTCGTGAAAAAGCTTGTTCATCTGCTCGGTATCGAATCATCACATCGAACTTTCTCTCTTCTTCATACACTGAGCCAACCCATATGCCATTGCGCATGAGCTGAAGTTGTTTTTCCATATCTGCAACAGAAACCTGGTGACGCGCCATCGCCGTATGGTTTGGTTTCCAAATCCATTGATTCAGGCCGGCCGTGGGTTCTAGCTTGATATCGGAGGCCCCTTGAACAGGCTTTAAAATGTCCACCGCATTTTCCCCTAATTGTCTCAAAACAAGCATGGATTCTCCAAAAATTTTCACTGAGATATCCGCCTTTGCACCCGTCATCAATTCATTGAAACGCAATTGAATGGGTTGCGAAAATTCGATACTCGCAGGAAGGTCCTCTAAGGCATTTTTCATAGCCGCTGCTAATTCCTCTCTACGGTGCGCACTGACCCATTCATCCCTAGGCTTCAAAATCACCATGACATCTGCATCTTCAATGGCCATAGGGTCGAGATTCCGGCCTCAAGTAGGGCAACAGCTGCG
>CAZRHR010000018.1:0-3993 GCA_964599915.1 uncultured Candidatus Competibacteraceae bacterium
TATGATCGCAGGGCTGCTTTTGCTTTGGCAAACGTGGGTGGCCTCCGTAGCCGATGTGAAATTGTTTATGATGGTGGTGTTGGCCTTTTGGGGATATTTTGCCTATGCCACGATACAAGCCTATTATTTTTGGAAATATGGTTTTGAAACCATTTTTATTCAAAATGGACAAGTCATGTTTCGGAGAGATATTTTCAAGCGAAAAGGAAAGCCTGTGTATTTTCGAGTAAACCAAAGCCAGCCTTTTTCTCTCGCTGATGCCAATCCGGGAGGGGCATTTACGCAAATTATGGCTTTTTGGATACCTCAGGGAGGAACATTGCAATTGGGCACAGGTAAAAATGTGTATCGGTTTGCCCCCGGTCTAGTGGAAAAGGAGCGGCAAGCTCTATTGAAAATCCTGAACCATGCCGCCAAACCAACTAAAGGTAAGTCCTCATGATGTCATGGCGTATGGTGTTTTTTTGGCTCGCGGCCATTGTTAATCTATTAACGGAAATATTCTTGCCTGCCACCACTTATGAAGCGGTCAGTAAATTGACTTTAATGCCTCTTTTATGGTGGGCACATGCCCAAGAACCCATTTGGGCAAAAAAGTTACTTTGGCCGTTGGCCTTGGCCTGGCTTGGTGATATCTGTATGCTTTATGATGGCCCGGATAAATTCGGCCTTTGGGCGTTGGCGGCCGGAGCCACATTCTTCGGATTCATGCAACTTATCTATTTTTACTATCTCTGGCCGCTGAGAAAACAATTGGTTGGCAGCCCCAATTTTTGGCCTCTGCTCCTTTTTTGGATGTTGGCTCAAGCTGTTTTCTTTGGCCTCGCTAGACTTTATCTGGAAGACAACTGGCCCATGATTGGCTTTATCCTTTTTTATAGTGGAAGCCATTTGGCCATGGTATTTTTTGCCATTTGGCTTCTATTGGGTTCCGCGATTAAGCCAGGTATTCTTGTTGGAAGTATATTGTTCGTAGTCACAGATTTAATCATTGGTTTTGCCACCTTTGTGGTATCCATGAACCATGAACAAGATTTTTGGGTCATGTTATCTTATATCCTAGCACAATGGCTCATCGTAAATGGTTTGTGGCGGCATTGGCAGCATGCAGCTCAGCTGTCCTTGTCGGCCAAACCCTAGTCACCGGCGGTACTTCTGCTGTTCCTACCGATCATGTATATCGCTTTTGGTTTGTGGGCGACCTTATGGCTCATCTACCTCAGCTGGAAGCGGCCAAAACCTCTGCTGGCGGGTATGATTTCGATTCCGTTTTTGTTTTTTTACAGCCTTGGTTCAAAACAGCGGACCTGCGGTTTGGAAACCTAGAATTTACCCTCGCGGGACCACCTTATCGCGGTTATCCAATGTTTTCCGGCCCGGATGCCTATGCCGCAGCCTTGAAAAAAGCGGGCTTTGATGTCCTGTTTACGTCCAATAACCATTCGCTGGACCGTGGGTCAAAGGGCCTGAGACGTACCCTTCAAGTACTTGACTCTTTGGGTATAGTGCATACCGGAACTTTCACAAATGACGCTGCTTTTGAGGCTGAAAGACCCTTGGTTCTTCAAGTGGGGCACTTGCGACTGGCACTATTAAATCCTACCTATGGCACCAATGGAATGCCGGTAGAAGGAAAAGTTCGCATTGAATTGTTGGATTCGGTCCTTTTACGCAAAGCTAGCCAAACCATAGCTTGGAAAGAAGCCGATATGCGATTGGTCTACGTGCATTGGGGCAGCGAGTATCAGGTGAAGCCTTCTTCAACCCAAAAGAAATGGGCTTCCTTTTTCAAAGATATCCATACAGATGTGGTTATTGGAAGTCACCCTCATGTGGTTCAACCCATGGAAATGGAACAGGAGATGCCGGTTTTCTATTCCCTTGGAAATTTTTTCTCAAACCAGCGTGATCGTGGATGCGATGGCGGTATTGTGGCATGTCTTTTTGTCCAAAAACAAGGCGCCAATCCTCTGCGTGTAAAGTGGTCTTATTTTCCCGTTTGGGTTTGGAAAAGGATGCGGCCCACACCTGCTTATTTTTTACTCCCTCCTGATGTAAATGAAAATGTCCTGCGCAAATTGGGATTCACACAGGACGATTCCATTAAAAGGGCGCTATTTTTCAAGGATACCCAGTTGCGTATGCAAGGGGTGCCTCTTTTTGAGCCTTAAGGGATTATTTAATCACCAACAGGGTTTTGTTTTGTCCCGCAAACTGCAAATGATACACCCCGGCAGGAATGTTTTGTAATGAAATGCTTACGGGTACGTTCATGTCCAAAGAATGGGTTTCAGCGTACACCATACGGCCACTCAGATCTGTCAATGAAACCAACTGGTTACCCAATGAAGTAGAAGTCTGAAGTTGCACTTCTTCCGTGGCCGGATTGGGGAATAGGGTTACGTTTACTTTGTCCAAACCTTCCATACCTGTAGTTTGCAAAAGGGGTAAAAGTAGGGGATGGGCAAAGTCAACCATACCTGTTACAGCAGGACTTTGTGCCGTGGGGCGTAAATCGGGATCGTTGAAGTTATAAGGATTGGTCAAGAGGACATCTTCGGACAACGGAAGGGTATCCGTACCTCTGGCGGCATCCATCGCCCAAGTGATTACATCATTTACATTGGCGATACACAAAGTGTCACCTGAACTTAAACGGAAGTCCGTACCCATACCCGCCAAAATATTGTATCTCCAGATCAGGCTGTCGTTACAAGCATTGGCCACGGTCCTGCGGCTGTCTAAATTTAACCCCGCAAAATTGAATCCGGTAAAAATGGAGTTGAATACGCGAATAGAGGAGTTTCTGCGGATGTGTAAAGCACGGCGATAAAGACTGTTTACGCTATCGGGGTTGTTTTGATAAATGGGACCAAGTAAAGTAACGTTGGAGAAGATGGCCGCTGTTCTGGGTGTATTCAAAGAACCATCCGCATCGTTGTCGGATTCAAATCCGTTGGAACCGCTTTGATCTGCAATTTTTGAGTCACGTAAAGCGGCCGCAAACTGAATTCTTCCTCTAAACCCGTTGTCGGTATCAAAATCATCGTCCCAGGTGCGGTAAGCAAACAGGTATTTCGCATCTACTGTTCCGCCAAACCATTCGAAGGAATCGTCTCCACAATAGGAAACTTGAATATGGTGGATTTGGGTTTTGCTACCCACACTATACAAACTTAATCCATTGATTTCTGAATTGGCTTGTGGGGTAAGAGAAATACCACAGAATTCAATGCGCACATAGGCCAAAACACCGGAAGAATCTTCGGGTGAATTTCCACCGAAAACGCCACGCTGGGTAGCCGCATTTCCAATGCCACCTTCAGCTTCTGCATTGGGACCTGTTGGCCTGTTATGTGGTGCAGCGCCGCAAATGACTACGCCACCCCAATCGCCATAATCACGCGCACCGGCAGGTTGGTTGGAAGTGAAAACGATAGGAGCCGTAGCGGTTCCTTCTGCAACGATTTTTGCACCACGCTCAATAATCAGGGTGCCTTTGCCCGTTCCCCGAATAATAGTGCCCGGCTGAATGGTCAAGGTAGCGCCGGCCTCTACATACACCAAGGCATCATTTAACAAATACACATTGTTACTTGTCCACGTGGTGTTGGTGGTGATGTTGCCATTTACAGAAACCGTTGTGGCGGGATAATTGGTTTGTTGTGGGGTAAAGTTGGTCCAGCCGTCGGTCCATCTGGCTGCAGGAGCTGGAGCGAAAGCGCCGCGATAGTTTACGCCTTCAAAGAAAGGGAGGCTTTGGCCGAAGAGACTCATACTTGCAAGCATGAGCGCGCCTAGGGTAGATAATTGCTTCATGGTTTTTTTTGTAAAACTATCCTTTCAAGTTTACCTCCATGTAGCCACTATGTCATGTTCTTGCAAAGCCTGTGTAAAGTAAAAGTTAGAAATTAAAGGTCCATTGAAATCGAAGGGTGGATGCCATGCGGTAGGACATCATCAGGTGGTCGGTTTCTCGCTGAAAAGAACCAT
>CAZRHR010000018.1:4003-37837 GCA_964599915.1 uncultured Candidatus Competibacteraceae bacterium
GAGGTCTAGGTAAAATTCCCATGTCATGGCAAACACATCCCTGAGGGAAAGACGGCCCTCCATCCGGTTTTTGAAAAACCTTCTGCTCACTTGGATATCCATGGTCCAGCGCTCATTCTCCACAATGTCAGGATAGGTAATGTCACCTACGCTAAAAATGCTCGACCCCATGTAATGAAAGGAACAAGACATGCTCCCTTTCCACCAAGCAGGAATGTATTGCAACGTTAGGTTCCCCATCCAAGGCGCTTGCCCTTGCCATGGGCGATCTTTACCTACAAAACTCAACGTTCCTGTAGAAACCGTGGAGTAAATCCGTGCCATGTTGCCCATAAGGGTCAAATCTTTAAGGAAGGGAACTTGTAGGAAGCTCCCTAAAAAAAGTCTGGTTTCCAATTCAATTCCCACACTTTGGGCTTCAGGGATGTTGATGTAGTCAAACTTTCGATTTAACACGGGAACCATCAGATTTTCAATGGGATTGGTAAAGTGCTTGTAAAAAATAGTAGCACTAACCATTTGACCCACCCACGGATAGAAATCGGCACGAAGGTCCACGTTGTGAATGTTTGCCGGTTTAAGTTGGCTGTTTCCGCTGGCCAAAGCGAACATGGAAAAATCGTAAAAGGTAAATGGGGCCAGCTCACGGGCTTCAGGTCGGTTTACGGTTTTGCTGTAGGCGGCCTTAAATACCCATTTGTTATGGGGGCTATATTTTAAAAATAAGGAGGGAAGCCAATCCATAAAGGTTGTGTCAATGTTTACGGGAACTTGGTCGTTGGCGGCTTCAAAAGTTTGGAGTTGCTGGCGGTATGCTTCCATGCGAACCCCATAGACCAATTGTAATTTTTTCTGGAAAAAGTTACTTTCTATTTGGAGGTAGCCGGCGTGATTCATCGCCTGGAAATCGTAAGCATCCGAATTACGGGTGACTTCACGAATCATAAACCCTTGTGGCCCCATGTTTTCTCTGCGAAAGATGGAGTCCGGACCCCAACTGGCCAGACTGGTTTGGAAGCTGCTGTTGGCATACCTCACATAACCAAACTGTCGCGCTTCAAATGCCCTGGTTCTCCATTGATGACTAGTACCAACAACTAAAGTATGGCTGGTTTTTTTAAAAGAAAATGGAAAAGAACCTTCTAAAAGACCAAGAAGGGCCCTGTCTTTTTGTTCCGAGAAAAACCTGCCGGCCAATGTAGGTTGCACAGAATTTGAAACGGGTACGGTAAATGGCTGAAGGGTATCTTCCAGCGGCCGTTTGTACTCCAAAATGCGATAATCCGGCAAATCCCGCTGTTGGGCGGTGTATCCCAATACCCATTTTAGAGAAAAAGGATACTTTTCACCTGAGTGAATCCCTTCAACATGACCGGTATATAGTCTATTTTGTGATTGCTGATGGTTATAAGCACGCAGCGCAAGACCTAAATCAGGCTCATTTCCCTCTCGCAAAATGCTTTGGAGCTGACTTTGACTACTCGCCAATTGACGGATGGAAATCCTGTGTGCTATTTTTTTCCCTTTTTCTACAAACTGAAGATTCCAAAGCATGACTGGGTTGGCACTGTATTGAAATTGTTGGTCGCGAAAGTCCTTGGTTTGCTCAATGTTATTGAAATCGTTCCTTTGAATATCCACATACTGATATTGGTTAGTAAATGAAATGCCTAAGGTGCTTCCAATCGTTCTTGAGGTTTGTGATTTTTTTCCCGAAGGAAGGTTTTGCCGATAACCCCAAAGTAGTTGAAGTTGCATGGGTAAAGGCGCCATAAAGGACTGTGGGCCAAATCTATTGGGAAGGCTTTGGGCTAAAGCGACGAGTGCATCTTTTTGAATTACAGGTGTTTGCAAATCATTAAAGGCGGCATTGTCTGGAAATCCTTCGGGTAATCCGGCCGCATGATCTAGTCCTAAAGCGGGTAGATGGTCTATTCCGGTACTGGTAAAAGGTTGAAAGGTGGTTAAAAAATGCGCACTCGTGCCGGTAGTCACCTGAAGTAAGTTTGAATCCGGAAGGTCCCGGGTTTGTACTTGGATGATACCTCCTGCAAAATCTCCGGGCATGGAAGGAAGTGCGGTTTTATGCACCCAAATATTTCCTACTGCAAAAGCCGGAATAATTTGAAATTGAAAAGCTTTACGGTCTGGCTCGGTGGGCATCATAGGGATTTCATGGAACAACCCAAGGTTATACCGTTCAGGAAGCCCTCTTACGACGGCAAAGCCTTGTTCCTGAACGTGTAACCCACTCACCCGCTTAAGTAAGTCACCTGTGTGTCGATCGGGGGTAAGCCGAATAAAATCGCGGGACAAGCCATCCAACATCCCAATGGCCTGCCTTCTGATTTCTACAAATTTTCCGTCGCTTTCTTTGTGTAACGCACCCGCCACTACCACTTCTTCAAGGGTGCCGGTGGCAGATTCCAAGGTCACGGGTAAAAGTGTAACCTCATCTGCCCGAATAACAATTTGGGTTTTAGTCCATGTGGCATACCCCAAATAGCTGAATTGAACGGAGTAGGTGCCCGGGGTGAGTGTCAGCTGGTAGCTGCCATCAAGCTGGGTAACGGTTCCCACGGTGCTCTCCTCCACTTTTACATGAACACCAATGAGGGTTTCCTGTGTATTTTTATCCGTAACCACACCACTTAGTTTTCCTGTGGCTGTTTGTCCCATGCTTAGCAACGGCCAGAAAGAACAAAGAAAGGCGATTATGGGATTTTTCATCCCTCAAAACTACGTGTGTCACGTGGCCCTAAGTTCACCTAATCTTTAAGGAAAAGCGAGATTTGGGTTAACCTATGGTTAGGGATTAAGGTGCACCTAAAAATCGTTCCAGCCGCTTTAGAATTTCATCTCTATTGGTAGAAAAAGCTTTTCTACCTGCGGCCTCATAATTTAAATCGGCCCCTTTAAGTCGTTCCAAAATCTGGGTAAAAATGACTTGTTGGTCCTTTATGCGGGTGGCTTTCATTTGTAATGTGCCGTAAGCAATAAAAATTCCACCCTGTTGTGTGCCGGCTTCTGTGGTAGCGATGACTTCAAAAACAAGGTCCGCCCTTGTGGTATCCGACAACACTTGAAATCCATTTTTCTCTAAAAACTGACGAACCGTAAGGCTCACTTGCGGAAAACCAACCGGTTGTCCAAGGTTCGATTCCTGGACGCTTAGAAAAATGGTAGGTTTTTCATAGCTCATTCTGGCGGTGGCAGTTTTGGTAAAGCCCATAAGGTAATTGGACAAAAATTTGGGTATTTCTGCCTGAAAATCCCATTGTGAAGGCGTGGCCTCAACGGTTATGACCAAGGATTCTTCTTTTACAATGGCCGGGGGTTGGGCTTTGGCCTGTCCCAGCTGGTCTGTTTGGTTTTCTCCATTGATGGAAAGTCCACCGGAAGTTCTGCCCGCGGAAAATTGGGTACGCCATTGAATGGGAAGCCCACGAACGGGCTGTGTTTGTCCGGAACGGTTTCGGACGGTAGCTGAAAGCGTAAGTTGCGGCGCCGGCCCGGTGCGTATCACCAAGGTATTTGGATTCAGTTGTAAGGAAATGCTACCCAACATGGTGGCCATATCAGTGGGAATGAGGGTGCCTAAATCTACCATACCCTCCGGACTTCTGAAGCTGAGTTCTTGGTCCATATGGGGTTGTAATTCCTGAATGGCCACCACGTAGCGGTACAAACTGTTTTTTATTTCGCCTTGTTCCCATGCCGCCCTCGCTTCCGAGATGGCCTGCCACGCTTTTTCCATGGCTTGGTTTCTTCGAGCGGCTATTTTAGCCCAATACGCATCGCGGTTCAGGCGATATAAAACGGCATACAAACCATTTCCTTCATGCACCTCGACTTGTTCATAGTCCTCTAAATCCAAGTTGGTTTTTGCCCTGATTTCAGACATATAATGCTCTTGCATCCTGTAATTCGACTCGAACCTGGCCAGAATGGAAGAGGAGGAGATATTTACTTTAATTTCGCCAGCAAGGTCCTTGAGGGCAATTTCTCTTGCCGCACGAATATGGTCTTGGTTTCCGGGTCGAATTCTTGAGGTTCCTACACCTACATAATACCCCGGCATCATAGGCTTTGAGGTCACCCATGAAGGAAGTCTTTGTAGGGTAGGGGAATCTGTTTTTCCCGCCACCTCTGCGGTTGCTTTTTTAGAGGAACAACCCACAAAAGCCAGGGTGGCAAAGGCCAGCAATAAAAATAGCTTTAAGGTTTTCATTCGTTTCCGGAAAAGCCGTTAAGGTTAATTTTAGCTGCTACTTCCTTGGCAATATCTTCCTGAACAATGTTCATGAGCTGGTCCACGGGTTTGATGTCGCCTTTTTGGTCGAACCGCTGCCGCCATCTTTGCAGCTCGGAAGAAGAGATATTCCCCGCAGTTGGAAATAACTCGTTGATGGGCCCGCTATATTGGGCGTACCTTACTGTATTAATGACCGAACGTGTGATTACGTCAGAATCCAAAATACGGCCCGTTTCGGTAGAAAGCAACCTGTATTTAAAGGTGATGGTTACTTTGGTTTCCTCTTTAATTTCTTCATAAAGGGTTTCTCTAAATTGCCAGTTGGACATGCGCATCCCCGTAAATCCGTCGATATATTGTACCCTTTCTCTGAGATAAGCGGTTCTTCTTTCCCTTTCTGGTCCTGGGTTATGCAGTGTTACATTGGTAATCACGCCTACAAGAACAGTACTTCCTCCTACGATTCTACCTGCATTGGCTGCGGTTCTTTCGTCGACCAGACCCGAAAGTCCGAACTTTTGTTCTTCCAGAATGCGTTCGGTGTATTCCCTGTCGATAAGTTGTATCAGTGGGTTACGTAGCGCAAGAATTTGATTAATGATATGCGAAGAAAGTTCCCTGCCGGTGTTGAGTTGTCCTGAATAATCTTCAATGGGCAACATGGCAATGCGTAATTGGTTGGTGTTACGCAACTGGGCCATAAGCGTTTTTGTATCTCTATAATCTGGGACTTTGGCGCTCACTTGGTTCAGTAAGGAAATGGCCAACCCTGGTTGGTTATTCCGAAGGGCATCCAAAGCTTGGTTGTAGAGCGGATCTACATCTAATGCAAGTTTAAGCTGGTCCAATCCGGGATAATCAGGCTGAAGTTGTTGAATGTCCCTTACCAATTTGGCTGCTTGGGTATAATTTCTTCCGTCGATAGCTTTAGCCGCTTCTTGGAAAAGCACTTTGCTGCGATTGGTGATGGCTTCCCTGTAGTATCCATCATATTGCGGTCCCCATTCTAAGCGAATTTGCTGGGTTGCCACGCGGCGTTCAAATGCCTTGGCCTGCTGATATTCTTGAATGGCTTGTTCATAATTTTCCAAGTTGAACGATCTCCAAAAGGTGGATAACATATCGTCCAATACAAATTGAGCCGCACGTTGCAGGCCAGCCCTAGCCGTTTTATGACCCGGACTGCGAAATAAAGCTTCGTTATACGTATTGGTTGCATCCCTAAAATTTCCTTCTGCTTCCAATTCGGCGGCACGTTTCAGGAGTTTATTCACAGATTGGGCACAAGAGGTATGTAGCGTTCCCAAGCCAATAAGTAAAGTGAGGAGTAGCGTGCGTATCATGGGCAAAGCGTATGATGGTATTATTGGACTCATTCTTTCAAGCAAAAGTTAGGCCGAAAATTTAGCCACCACCTTTTTTTGCCTTGAAACCATTTTTTTGCAGAAAAATAACCACTTTTTCCACCTGGTCACCCTGTACAAGAATGCCATCTTCCGTCACTGAACCGCCCACGCCACAATGGGATTTCAATTGTTTGGCGAGTTGCTCGGCTTGCTGCATGCTTCCTTGAAATCCTTTGATAAGCGTGGCTGGTTTGCCTCCTCTTCCTTTTTTCTCTAGCCTTACCCGAAGGTCGCCTGTTTCTTTGAAATCCTCTTCTTGATCTTCTTCAGGCTTTGTATGTTGAAGGTTGATTGTGGAGAAAACAATGGCCGAATCGGAATTTTTGCTTAATTTCGTTTTACGCATTTTTTAAGATTTCAATTCAACGCTTACCGCGCACATGGGAACAAAAATACTAGGATTTATTGCAATTTGTTTAGGTAGTTTCACTTCGGGAATAAAGGCCCAATTGTTAGTGAATCAAGATACGCCAGCCAACATGATTTCTAATATCTTGGTGGGAAATGGGGTGAATGTAAGTAACATTACCTCTTCTGGTTTGGCCAACCAATTTGGAACGTTTAATGGAACGAATTCTAATTTGGGTTTAGGTGCAGGTATTGTGCTTTCTACCGCCCAGTTGAATCCGCCCAATGGACTAGCCAATGGTGCTGTTCTCAATCCCGCTAACCCCAACTTGACCCTTACGCCCGACGCGCAATTGTCTGCTTTGATCGGAAATACCTCGCTGTATAACCGGGCTTCCATACAATTTGATTTTATTCCTTCTGGCGATACGTTAAAATTTGATTACGTATTTGCCTCAGCAGAGTATAATCAGTTTGTGAACTCTTCATTCAACGATGTTTTTGGCTTTTTCCTGACTGGGCCGAATCCGGCTGGGCCAGCCTACAATAATACCAATGTGGCGATCATTCCTGGATCAGGTGGTTTGCCGGTATCGATTAACAACGTGAACAATGGTGGGCCCTACACGGGCTGTGCTTTCGGACCTTGTAATTTCTGTCAATTCTTTTTTGATAACTGTAACCCCACTTCGGTGGCTTTTGGCGGTTTTACCGTTGGTTTGAGGGTCGCTGTTCCTGTTACGCCTTGCGTGCCTTATACCATTCGTATGGCCGTGGCAGACGTGGGCGATAATGCCTTGAATTCAGCAGTTTTTCTTCGCGCAGGATCTTTTAGCTCCGGATTGGTGTCTATTTCCAGCCAAGTAGATTATGGCTCCACAGACACCTTGTTGTATGAAGGTTGTTCAAATGCCACATTGAGTTTTTTCCGTTCAGGCGACAACTCTCAGTCGGATACCGTTTTTTACACCATTGGCGGAACGGCTACACCGGGTTTGGATTATCCTAATTTGCCAGGTTTTGTGGTTTTTGCGCCCGGGCAGGATACCGTTCAAGTGGTGATTACACCCGGTATGGACCTTATACAAGAAGGAAATGAAACCATCACTTTTACCGTGCAAGACACCGTATGTGGACAGCCATTTATCACTACGGCAACCTTAAATATTGTAGATGTTCAGCCCCTTTCCGTTCTTACTCCAGACACCATTATTTGTCGGGGTCAGGTGATCAATTTGGCTTATGGAACCATTGGCGGTTCGGGAAATTTTACCACAACTTGGTCCTTCAATGGTAATCCTGTACCACCCCCATTTTTCGCCCAACCGCCCAACAATCGAACCTATGTGGTGACGGTGTATGATGATTGCTTGGACACGACCATTACAGCCAACTTAAACGTAAAAGTTTTCCCGAAACCCAACATTACGGTTCCGAATTATCAAACCTGCTCAGATGAGCCGGTGGTGCTGACACCCACTCCTTTACTTCCCAACTTCAATTATAATTGGAGTCCGGCGGCACAATTGGATAATCCTGCGGTGTCAACCCCCATATTTTTGGCATCCAATACTACGGGTGGCCCGGTAAATTATGGCTATCAATTGAGTGTGGATTCTGCAGGTGTAGTTTGTACCCGAGATTCTGCTACCGTTACTGTTTTTCCGTTGCCACTTGCCGGGTTAAACGGGGATACCTTGACTTTATGTGAAGATTCCATTTTAAGTATTGAGGCGAATCCTGGATTAGGTATTTATCAATGGCAAAATGGGCCCACTACACCTAACTATGTGGTAAATACGCCAGGCTGGTATTTTCTTCAAGTGACGAGCAACCAAGGTTGTGAAAATGCAGATTCTGCCTTTGTGGTAGAGGATTTAAAGCCAAAATTCACGGTAAATGACGCCCTAATCTGTCCCGGTGATACCGCAGAATTGTTTGTGCCTGATACCTTAGGTGCCATTTTATGGGGCAATGGAGCGACCACGGCAAGTATCAGAATAGGTTCAGATACCATCATTCTGGTAACCATTTCCAACGCATGCGGAGCCACGGTGGACACAGCCGAAGTTAAGTTTAAACCAGAAATACCACCCTTTGATCTGCCTAATGTATTCACGCCAAATGGAGATCAGGTAAATGACGTTTTTGAAATGCCGGTATTGGCTTTGGCCGAGTCTTATCGCTGGGATGTCTATACAAGATGGGGAACCAAAATTTTCTCTGGTGTAAATGCTCAGGATGTTTGGGATGGAACGACACCTTTGGGAGCTCCAGTGCCAGAAGGGACCTACTTCCTCATCGTGACCTATTTGAATTGCCAGGGGGAAGAAACCCAAAGGACAGGAACCATAAATCTATTCCGACAATAAGAATAACACGTATTTTAAAAAGCCTTACCTGATGGTGAGGCTTTTTTTATGAAAAAAAACCGGCAGTTTTGGATCTGCCGGCCTAATGTTGTACATGGTTTACATGTACGTCCTCCTCCCTCTTTGAGGATTTTAATATGTTAGCTCGTTAGCTCTTAGTTTATTGTCTAAAATTACATTTAATATGTTATAATACAATGGATAATAGATAGGTGGATTTTTTTTGTAGCTATAGTTTTAGAATATAATTAAAAGCTAACTTCTTTTAGTCTTATTTATGTATCACTGCATAAACATTTTATAAGTTTATATTCTTTATATAATTATATTAGTTTAAAATTAATAGTTTTTATTTTTTCTCATTTTATAGATAGGAAAGTGGTTTTTATCTTTTTTTGAGGTCTTTTGTTCGCTACTTTTCTCAAGCACATCAAAAGGGCGCTTTATTGCAGTTTTCAAAACAATTACGCGCCCAATCGTGTTGGATTTTTGTACCTTTGTAAAGGTCGGTTTTTTAAATACACCACAATGGAAAATACACAAGCCGCAGAACAGGCGTTTCAAGCCAAAATTGATGCTGAAATCCGCATTGAGGCCAAGGATTGGATGCCTGAAGGATACCGCAAAAACAATATTCGTCAAATCGCCCAGCATGCCCATTCAGAAATTGTGGGTATGCTTCCTGAAGCCAATTGGATTACGCGTGCCCCTAGTTTACGAAGGAAAGTAGCCTTACTGGCCAAAGTGCAGGATGAAGCTGGCCATGGCCTTTATTTATATTCTGCCGCCGAAACCCTGGGTGTAGACCGAGATACCCTTTTTGAAGAACTTCATGAAGGTAAGGCAAAATATTCCTCCATTTTCAATTATCCTACCTTATCATGGGCAGACATGGGCGCCATTGGCTGGTTGGTCGATGGGGCAGCCATTACCAATCAAGTCGCATTATGTCGTACCTCTTATGGTCCCTACGCCCGCGCCATGGTAAAAATCTGCAAGGAAGAAAGCTTTCACCAACGTCAGGGCTATGAAATCATGTGCGTCCTTGCCAAAGGAACACCCGAACAAAAGGCCATGGCACAAGACGCCCTTAACCGCTGGTGGTGGCCTTCACTCATGATGTTCGGTCCCACAGACCAAGATTCTCCAAATTCTGCGCTATCTCTGAAATGGAAAATCAAAAGGTTGTCCAACGACGAGTTACGCCAAGAATTTGTAGATAAAACGATTCCTCAAATTCAATATTTAGGTCTTACGGTGCCAGACCCAGATTTACGCTGGAACGAGACCCGTGGGCATTATGATTTTGGTGAAATCGATTGGAATGAATTTTACCGTGTCGTGGCTGGAAAAGGTCCCTGCAACGCAGAACGTATTGCCGCTCGCAAAGCAGCATGGGAAGAAGGCGCTTGGGTTAGAGAAGCGGCTCTGGCCCATGCTGAGAAAAAGCAAAAAAGAGAGGTAGCTTAATATATTTTTAGACATGAGCGCAAAATCCTGGCCTCTTTGGGAGGTGTTTGTAAGAAGTAAAAATGGTTTGGCCCATAAACATGTGGGAAGCCTTCATGCGGCGGATGCCGAGATGGCATTGGAAAATGCGCGCGATGTGTATTGCCGCAGAAATGAAGGGGTAAGCCTTTGGGTGGTTCCATCCACCGCCATCATTGCCTCGGATCCACAAGAAGCCGATATGCTGTACGAACCAGCTAAGGATAAAATTTACCGACATCCCACCTTTTACGAAGTGCCCAAAGAAATAGGGCACATGTAACCATGGACAAAAACGCATATCCTCTTTTTGCCATTACCCGCTTGGGAGATCATGCCCTGATTTTGGGGCAGCGCTTGTCTGAATGGTGCGGTCATGGTCCGGTGCTGGAACAAGATATTGCTTTAAGTAACATCGCCCTTGACCTCATTGGACAGGCCAGAAACTGGTACACTTTGGCGGCCACCCTGCATCCTCGTTTCACCCATGAAGATGCTTTTGCCTTTGAACGCGGCGAAAGAGAATTTACCAACTTTCTCCTCACGGAAATTCCCAATGGAAATTGGGCACAAACCATTTGGCGCCAATTTTTCTTTGATGCCTGGCACGAAGCCTATTTGACCCTGCTTACTTCCCATGCACATCCAGATGTAGCAGGTATTGCTCAAAAATCACTCAAAGAAGTCAAATACCATTATAAGTGGTCTTCTGAATGGGTGATTCGTTTAGGGGATGGTACCGATGTTTCCAAAGCTAAAATGCTGGAGACCCTGCCTTTTGTCTGGAGTTATGCCGGGGAATGGTTAGAGGAAACCTATGCCGAGGAAGCTGAGCAATCAGGTTGGCCCGGGGAACATGCCGTGAAGGAATTATGGTGGGAACGCGTCCGCAGCGTCATGGGTGAGGCAGGCATTCCTGTTCCCATGGAAGCTCCTTATAAAACGGGAAGTGCTAAGGGAATTCACACTGAATGGTTAGGCTACATGCTGGCCGAACTACAATTCCTCCCCAAAACCTATCCGGGCGCTCAATGGTGATGGACCTCCAGCAAATTCAGGGCTGGTTGGAGTTGGTGAAAGATCCTGAAATTCCGGTCTTGTCCATTGCAGATTTGGGCGTTTTACGAGAAGTAAAATGGGGAGAAAATGGAGAAGTAGTGGTGGTGATCACACCCACCTATTCAGGTTGTCCCGCCATGAACACCATTGAGGAAGACATAAAACGGTTGTTCAAGCGAAAAGGAATTTCTGATTATAAGATTGAATTACAAATTCATCCCCCGTGGACCACTGACTGGATGAGTGATGCGGCCAGGGAGAAACTTCGAAAATTTGGTATTGCCCCACCCGAAGGTTCCGCTGACAAAGCCTCTCTATTGGGAAAATCAAGACAAGTTGCATGCCCACAATGCGGCTCTAAAAACACGCAAATGAAAAGTCAGTTTGGATCTACTGCGTGTAAAGCCATGTATCAGTGCATGGATTGTAAGGAGCCTTTTGATTATTTCAAGTGCCTTTAAGGGCTTTCTTTTTTCTGATGGGTTTTTTCCAATCGCTGCGTTTTTAAGGTTTGGAAGATGTACCTTTGTTTCTCGCTTCTAACCGGGTATGGCCTTTGGCTTTGCATCCTTTCAAGTAAAAAGCCTAGAAGCGAATCAATTAAAGTAGTAGGAGTACAACATGATTAAGGATATCCGAAACATAGCGGTATTTACTTCGGGTGGAGATGCGCCGGGCATGAATGCTTGTATTCGCGCCGTTGTTCGCACCGGATTGTTTAACGGCTTCAAAGTCTTTGGCATTCGTCGTGGATATAGTGGCATGGTGGCCGGCGATATTTTTGAAATGGATTCTCATTCCGTATCAAACATTATTCAACGGGGCGGAACCATTTTAAAAACGGCCCGAAGCCAGGAATTTAGAACCCCAGAAGGAAGAAAGCTGGCCTATGAGCAACTTCGGAGCTATGACATCGATGCGGTTGTAGCCATAGGTGGAGACGGAACTTTTACAGGGGCAGATGTCTTTATGAAAGAATACCCTGATATCCGCATGGTGGGTTGCCCAGGAACCATTGACAACGATTTGAGTGGTACGGATTTTACCATCGGCTTTGATACAGCCATCAATACAGTCATTGATGCGGTAGATAAAATCCGCGATACGGCGGCCTCGCATGATCGCCTCTTTTTTGTGGAGGTGATGGGGCGGGATTCCGGAATGATCGCCCTTGCCTCGGGTATTGGGGTCGGTGCCGAAGCCATTCTTATTCCAGAGACCAAAACCTATGTAGATCAGCTGATTCTTTCGCTTGAAAAAGGTTGGATGCACAATAAAACCTCCTGCATTATTCTGGTCGCAGAAGGGGATGAAAGTGGTGGCGCTTACCAATTGGCCAAAATGGTGCAACAACGTTTTCAATATTATGAAACCAAGGTGTCCATTTTGGGACATATGCAGCGGGGCGGAAAACCTACTGCTGCCGACCGGATGCTGGCCAGTAGATTAGGGTATGAAGCCGTAGAGGCTTTAGCACGTGGCCGAAAAGGTATTATGATTGGAGAAGTCCACGGTCAGGTGGCCTACACGCCTTTTAGCCAGGCCATAAAGGATGAAGGAAAAGTCAATTTCAATCTGGTGAAAATGGCTGAGATTCTTTCTATGTAAGTCATGAAAACGGAGGCACGTTGTATTGAAGTCGTGGTGCCATTGGCCCTGCCTTATCGGCTTACCTACGCATTGCCTCCTGCCAAAGCGGAAATGCCATCTCTGGTAGGAAAAAGGGTCATGGTTTCCGTGGGGCATGGAAAAGTCTATACGGCTTTATGTGTCGCGGACCCGGTTCCCTTTCCTGCGAAAATCAAAACCAAGGAGATTTTAGAAGTGGTGGACGACTTTCCAATCGTGCGTCCCGCTTGGCTTCCTTTTTGGGAATGGCTTGCAAGCTATTACATGGCCATGCCGGGCGAAGTGTATTTGGCAGCGGTGCCCTCTGCATTGCGTTTGGAAGCAGGCTCTACCTTGGAAAAAGGAGACATCACGCCTGAGCCGGATACACTGAGTGATGAGGCTTTTTTAATTTGGGAAGCCCTTTCCATTCAACCCGTCTTAACGTATCAAGAGGTGATGGCCATCACCGGACTTAAGCAACCTGCAAGGCTTCTTTCACAAATGCAAGCGCAGGGTTGGGTTCAAATTGGCATGCAATTAAAAGAGAAAGTAAAGCCTCGGAAAGCCGTTTGGTATAGCATTCATTCTAACATTGCTTCAGAAGAAGACATGGAACATGCCATGGCCAAATTGAACCGAAGTCCGAAACAGCAAGAAGCCATGATGCTATTTTTACCCTATTCCGGCTGGTTTCAGGGAGAAAGGCATTGGGTTTCTTCCGATCGACTGAAACATATTTTGGGAAGTCATTATAGTGTGGTTCCGGCTTTGTTGGAGAAAAATATCCTTTGTAAAGAGGCTCGTTTACCGGAAGGCTTAGCAGGTGAAAGTGAAGTCTGGCCTCCTTTGTCCGCAGAACAACATAAGGTGGTAGAGGCATGTAAAAGCCAGTTATCACCCCAAAAACCTTTGTATTTGTATGGTGTGACGGGAAGCGGGAAAACGGAGGTTTACCTTCATTTATCTCGCATGATCATTGACTCCGGGAAAGATGTACTTTGGCTTTTACCCGAAATTTCTTTGACCACACAAATGGTGGAACGCATCCGGAAACGCTTGCCGGAGGATGTGTTGGTTTACCATAGCCGCCTTTCTGACGGAGAACGAGCAACGGTATGGCAACAAATTCAGCGACCTGAGCGCCAACGCGGCTTTTTAATTCTAGGCGCCAGAAGTGCGCTCATGCTGCCTTTGCCCAATCCCGGCCTTGTGGTGATAGACGAGGAGCATGATGCCAGTTATAAACAACAAGATCCCAGTCCACGCTACCATGCCAGAGATGCGGCGCTATATCTTGGGAAAACCTTGGACATTCCCATTGTCATGGGATCTGCCACGCCATCTGCGGAGGCTTGGTTTCATGTGCAACAAGGGCACTTCGCGCTGTTGACCTTGAACCAAAGATTTGGCGAAAGTACCTTGCCGGAGGTTCAAGTGATTGATTTAAAGCGTGAGCAACAAATGGGTGGTTTTGTTCCGCCATTTTCTGCCCCATTGCTCAAGGAAATGAAAGAAACGTTGGCCCATAAGGACCAGATTATTTTATTTCAAAACCGTCGCGGGTTTTCTCAATCCATTCAATGTCAGGCTTGTGGTTTTGTTCCCGAATGTCCCCATTGTGATGTTTCTTTAACCTATCATAAACAAAAAGGCGAGCTTCAATGCCATGCTTGTGGTTATGGCGTGGGTTTGCTGAACCGATGTCCTTCTTGTGGAACCCATTCTTTTAAAAATATGGGATTTGGCACAGAGCGCATTGAAGAACAATTGGTGTCTCATTTGCCCGAAGTGCAAGTGGACCGGGTTGATTTAGATACCACACGGAAAAAATTGGCCCTGCAAGAAATTTTTGAGCGTTTTGAAAACCGCGAAACCCAAGTTTTGGTGGGGACGCAGATGATTGTGAAAGGGTTGGATTTTAGCCACGTCTCTTTGGTCAGTATTTTATTTGCGGACCAGTTGCTTTTTTTTCCCGATTTCCGAGCCTCTGAGCGTTCCGCACAAATGTTTGCTCAAGTAGGAGGTAGGGCAGGGCGCCGCGGGCAAAAATCTAAGGTTCTGATTCAAACCTTTACGCCTACCCATCCGGTGATACAGGCCACTCAAAAGCATGATTATTTACCTTGGTTGAGTACTGAGCTTTTGGAACGGGAAAAATTTCAATTTCCACCTTTTACCCGCTTAATTCAAATTACTTTTCGTCATGCCAAGGCTGAAAAGCTAGCGGCAGATGCAGGTATTTTCACCCAATTGCTGGCCCAATACCTCACAGGGGTGAGGATAGACGGACCTATTACACCTTCTGTGGCACGGGTAAGGAATAAATTTATTTGTCATTGGCTTTTGCGGATTCCACGTGCCCAATCACCAAGCCCCATAAAACAGCGGATATGGTATGCGGTGGAGGTGCTTCAACAACAAACGAATCGCTCCTGCGACATTCAATTTGATGTAGATCCCTATTGAAGTTTTTAGGGCTTGCGGTAAATATTACCTTTGAGGTATAAGCAGAGGCAAGTGGAAAAAGAACAAAAACAATTGATTCAGGGCATAGGAAGTTTTACCGCTTTTGCCTTGGTATTTGGTTCCATGATTGGGTCGGGTGTTTTTAAAAAAGCCGCTCCCATGTCATATTTACTTGGTGACGGTTATTGGGTATTGGCATGTTGGGTTTTAGCTGGACTCATCACGTTAATGGGAGCCCTCACCAATGCGGAGGTGGCAGGTATTATTGCGGAGCCAGGTGGCCAATACGTCTATTTTAAAAAGATGTACGGAAGGTTTTTCGCTTTTTTCTATGGCTGGAGTTCATTTGCCGTGATTCAAAGCGCAACGGCTGCCTCTGTGGCTTACATTTTTGGCGAAAGTTTGGCTGTGTTTATGCCCGCATGGCCCATTCCGGCCTCTTGGAGCGAATGGTCTGTTTTGGGTTTAACACCACTAGCCAACCTTCAAGTAAAGGTGCTTACAGTTGGCTTGCTCTTTACGTTGGCTACGGTGAACCATTATGGGGTGAAACATGGCGGCAGGTTGTCTGGTTTCATGGCCAGTTTGGTGGTGATTTGTATTTTATTGGTCACGCTTTTGAGTTTTGGTTGGTCGGATGGCGGTTGGAACCATGTAGCCGAACCTGCAGTGGCTCACCCTCCGAAAGATTCTCTTCTTGGCACAGGAATGTTTGGGTTACTTTTTGCCGGTTTAATGCAAGCCTTTTGGGCTTATGAAGGGTGGAATACCATTGGTTTTTTGGGGGGAGAAGTTCGAAATCCCTATAAAACCATTCCACGCGCTTTGATTCTTGGGACCGTTTTTGTGATGCTGGTCTATGTGGTGGCCAATGCCGCTTATTTATACGTATTGCCTGCTGCTGAATTAGGTGCTATTCCGGACGGGAAAATTGCGGCCGTAGAGGTGGTGAGGACCTTTTTAGGCACCGGAGGCGCGTTGGCCATTTCCGCGTTAATTTTATTAAGCACCCTTAACAGCACCAACACTACCATTTTGGGTGCGCCCCGGATTTACTTTGCCATGGCTGGTGATGGGTTGTTTTTTAAGGGTGTGGGTAAGGTACATGAACAATACAAAACCCCTTCAAAGGCGTTGTTTTTGCAAGTGGCATGGTCTTCTTTGCTGGTGTTTTCAGGAAGTTTCGATACGCTTACGGACATGTTGGTTTTCGCCGCGTTCATTTTTTACGGCGCAGGTGCCTTTGGGGTTTTTGTCTTACGAAAAAGAATGCCGGACACGCCTCGTCCATTTAAAGTTCCCGGATATCCTTTTCTTCCTGCTTTATTCGTCCTTTTTTGTATCTTTCTGGTAGGTATTTCTATACTTCAAGACCCCATGAATGCCTTGGCAGGATTGGGTCTAATGGCTACAGGAATTCCCTTTTGGTTTTATTGGAACAAAACGTCATGAGAAAATTTTCCTTGTACTTTTCCCTGGTTGTAGGACTTGGGATGAATGCGCAAACCCTTACTTTTCAGCCCTTTGCTTCCGGGTTTTCATCGCCTATTAATCTGGTTTCACTACCTCAAGACACCCTTATCTATGTGGTGCAGCAACGCGGTTTGGTGCGTATGGTGCGCCCCAATGGAAGCATTCTTTCCACGCCCTTTATCAATTTGAGTGATCGGGTGTCTGCCTCAGGCAGCGAAAGGGGCTTGCTTGGTCTTGCCTTTGCACCGGATTACGCCCAATCCGGTCGTTTTTACGTTAATTACACCGACATTTCTACGGGACATACCAAGATTTCCAGGTTTTTACGTTCCTCCACCAATCCATTACAGGGTGACCCCACTTCAGAAGAGGTATTATTGACCATTAACCAGCCTTTTTCCAACCACAATGGTGGCCATTTGGCTTTTGGCCCCGATGGTTATTTATACATAGGAACCGGGGATGGTGGATCCGCCAATGATCCTCAAAACCAAGGACAAAACACAGCTTCTTTGCTTGGAAAATTCCTGCGCATCGATGTGCAAGGGGCCCAAGGCTATGTAGTACCTGCCGATAATCCTTTCGTTGGACAAAGTACTTTTGCCCCGGAAATTTGGGCTTTGGGTCTCCGCAATCCATGGCGCTTTTCTTTTGATCCCCAAACGGGTGATTTATGGAGCGGCGACGTTGGGCAAAACAGCTGGGAAGAAATTAACCGGGCGGTGGCAGGTACCGCAGGTTTAAATTACGGATGGCGGTGCTATGAAGGAAACAGCACCTTTAATACCAACGGCTGCGGCCCCCAAACCAATTTTTTCTTTCCAACATATGTTTATGCCAATAACCAGTCCAATGGTTGCAGCGTTACAGGTGGGGTAGTGTACCGCGGCGGCTTATACGGACCCTTATTTGGCAAGTACCTTTTTACAGATTATTGTTCCGGAATTTTCCGCCAAACCTATCCTGATGGCGCCGGTGGTTTTCAAACCGACGTTTTAAATGCAGCATCCGGGTTTTTTCCGGCCATTGGAACAGATGGCTTTGGGGAATTATACTTATTGAATTCTCAGGCAGGCACCATGCTGAAAATCATACCTGATGTCTGTAACCCAGTAGCCAGCATTTATAGCGCTCAGCCCGTGTTGGCCATTTGTGGCAGCCAAGATTCGATTTTACTCCAAACGCCTTTTCACCCAACCCTTAGTTACTCTTGGAAAAAACAAGGACAGGTGGTAGGTCAGCAAGATCAAATCTGGGTGAGCCAACCTGGTTGGATTGCCGTAGAGGTGACGGCCCCCAATGGTTGCGGAACTGCATTGGATTCTGTGATGATCAATCAGTTTCCCACACCCACTTTAACCTGGAATACACCATCAGGAACGGTTTGTGCCGATTCTTTGATTGCACTCGATGCCTCTCCCGTCGGTGGTTTGTTTTTAGGCCAAGGTGTGTCCTCAAACGTTTGGAATACCCAAGGATTATCAGGTTCGGTGACCTTGACGTATTCTTTTACAACTTCGGATGGTTGCGTGGTAGAACAACCCGAAACTTTTCAGGTGATATCTTGTGCTACCGGCCTTGCAGAAGACCCGAATAGCGCAAAATTCAAAGTGTTTCCTACACCCGCTGACCGTTTCCTTCATTTAAAAATGCCCGCAGAGACAGAAAGGGTGATTTGTATTTCTGCCGCCTCAGGAAAACAAGTCGGTTCATGGCGTACAGATGGACTTACCGACATGGATTTACGCATTGATCACTTGGCGCCGGGTGCTTATTTGATGATTTTCCAGCATCCACAAGGTATGCAGGTACGTAAATGGATGAGATAAGTTCGTTTTCATGAAGCAAGCCTATCCATTTATTGAAGGCGGGAGAAAATCGGCCCTTAAACACTTTGCCCTTTTTCTTTTTGCCCTTGGGATTTTTGTTGTTCTCCAAAGTCTTTTGCCCTTTATTTGGGTTTCCGGTACAGATCCTGCCACCATTATTCAAGGGTTGTTCGACCGGTTTCCGGCGGGCTTAGCCTTGTGTATTCTTCTTCTGCCTTTTTTGGCGGTTTTAGCCATGATTTTTGGCGCCACGCAATGGTTGGGGTCAGGCGTTCCACACCATGTAGTGCGTCGGTCGAAAAGAATCCGATGGGACTTTTTTTTCCAATTTTCTTTGGTTTGCTTTGCCTTACAAACCCTATTGACAGGATTGGATTTGTTGTGGTTTCCAGACGCCTATCAATGGATGTCTTTCCCCTCTGATTGGGTTGCTTTTGCCTTGGTTGGATTTGTAGGTTATGCTTTACAAGCCTTATCAGAAGAAGTCTTGTTCAGAACGTTGCCCATGCGTTTTTGCTTTGGCCTTTGGCCTCAAGGCTGGTTTGCCGTACTGGCATCTGCCTTGTTATTTGGACTGATGCACATGGGAAATCAAGAAGTAGACGCTTTAGGCGGTTGGGAAATGTTCTTTATTTA
Organism: uncultured Candidatus Competibacteraceae bacterium; assembly: GCA_964599915.1. Lineage (GTDB taxonomy): Bacteria > Bacteroidota > Bacteroidia > CAIKAF01 > CAIKAF01 > CAZRHR01. The sequence continues at coordinate 22,947 of CAZRHR010000018.1, forward strand.
TTCATTAAACGGTGGTTTTTTGGCCTGGTTGACTCTTCGCTCCAACGGTTTGGAGTTGGCCTGGGCCTTTCATTGGGTCAATAACTGGATGGGCTCTGCAGTGGTTACCTTTCCCGCCAGCACCATTCCCGGCCCCGCTTTATGGATGAGAGATACGCCAGATCCCAAAGAAATGCTGGTTTTTTCTGTGCTCCAAGTGGCTTTGTTTGCTTTTGTCGCCTGGTTTTTGTTTTTGCGGAAAAAGGGAGCCGTACAAACCATGTAGGTCATTTCTTCGTTTTACATGGAAAATGAGTAGTATCAGTATGTCAAATGCTCGTTTCTTGTCCATGGTAGCCTGAAATCAAGCGCGATGGGGCTTCCAACCAAGATACAGGACTAATTTTATATCTTTGTAGATATGTCAACCACGCGTCATTTTTTCAGGGTCATCTGCGCGATATTGCTCATGTCCGCACCCGCCCTTCAGGCACAGCTGCCCGAGGACGATGAAGACATAAAAGAAATTGAATTTGCCATTAACAACGGCCCCCCACCGGCGAGAGGATATCGCATGATGCTGGGCGCTTCTGTACATGCACCCCATATTTTGTTTAATCCGGCCAACGCAAGGGCGTTTGATGCCATTGTAGGCGCGGGTTTAAACGTACATTTTAAAGTTTGGAAAAATGTGTATGTCGGCACCCATTTTGAATATGATGGGTTTGTGATTTATCGCCCTATTTTTAACCAGCCCAACCTGACCAACTCTCAATTTTTTGGGATGGGAAGCGTGAAATATGTAAAAATCTGGCCTTCAGGTATTGGATTTATCCCTGCCGTTCGCGCTGGAATGGGTTATATCCATTATGCCGGGATTTTTGATGCCAACACGGGCACACGCACCTTGAATGATGTGGGTTTCGCCACCCAAGGAGAAGTTGGTTTGTATTATTTCCCCTTTGAAAACCAACAAGCAGGTATGGGTTTGAAAGTGGGAGGCACCTACTTTTCCCATGAATTCAAAAAAAGTGACATGAACTTGGAAGGTGATGATGCCCTGACGTTTAAAAGTGATGTGGGCAACACCTTTCATTTAAGCATCGGATTTTCTTTCGTGTTTAACTTGGGAAAAATGTATTGATGGAGGACATGGAAGCGGCATGGAGTCGCATTTTATTTGAAACCGGTGAGCATCATGACCTTTGGCAGGATGCAGTTTCGCCTCCTATTTATTATGCCTCGAATTTTTGTGCGCCCAGTTTTGCTGCACTTCAAGCAAAATTAGAAAGAGAATTCGATGCGCCATTTTACACCCGCGGCGTAAATCCGACCGTTTCTATTTTACGAGAGAAATTGGCTGCGCTAGAACAAGCAGAAGACGCCCTTTTGTTCAGCTCCGGATCTGCGGCTATATCTGCCGCCGTCCTTTCTTTGGTGCACGCCGGCCAGCATGTGTTATGCGTGGAAAAGCCCTACTCATGGACCTACAGGCTGCTGGAAGATTTTCTGATTCCCAATGGGGTTGAGGTAAGCTATTATTCACCCTCAGATTCAGCTGATTTACAGCCATGGATTCGGCCCAATACCCGAATGATTATTGCAGAAAGTCCCAATTCCCTCACCTTTGAGGTGTCGGATTTGTCGTCCATAGCTCGTGTCGCGAAAGCAAATGGCTGTTTGACCCTTGCCGATAATTCATTTTCCACGCCTTTGTTGCAGTTGCCATTGACCATGGGCTTTGATTTGGTGGCCCATTCTGCCACAAAATACTTGTCAGGTCACTCGGACGTGGTGGCAGGCGCGTTGATGGGATCTAAGCAGTGGATTCGACCTATTCAAACCACAGGATTTATGACCTTGGGAGCGTCTCCCAATGCCATGGATGCTTGGCTGATTTTACGAGGATTACGCACCTTGCCATTAAGGGTGATGCGGTCTTGTGACGCCGCCGAAGCCCTAATTGATGCCATAAAAGACCATCCGGCGGTCGAAAAAATAGCGTATCCGGGTTTGGAAAGCCATCCGGGACATGCATGGGCCAAAAACCAGATGCGCCGATTTGGTGGGATGTGCTCCATATATTTAAACGCCCGAAATTTCGAGGATGTTGAAGCTTTTTGCGATGCATCAAAGGTGTTTAAACTCGCCTGTTCTTGGGGCAGTTATGAGTCTTTACTACTTCCAATGGCCGCTTATGCCAAAACACCCGAAACGTATCATGGAAAAACGCCATGGAATGTAGTGAGGGTGTATGCCGGATTAGAAGATATGTCTTTGCAGCAACAGGACATGCTCCATGCCTTGGATAAGTTGGCAGCGAGGGTGATGCCTTAAAGCGGCTAAGAAAAGCCGCATGAATCGAGAGGTTCACGTTCGGTTCTGTGAGAGGCTTAGGAGTGAAATTTCCCCTTTGCCTATTCGATTTTATTTCACAATATACTTGGTTTTGTTCAGCTGTCCAGTACTTCTAAATAAGTTCAATTCAATTCCTTTTTTAAGATCTCGACTTGCAGTAGCAGAAGAAATATCCTTAAATACATTCATGTAATCTTTTCGAGTGAATTCCCGAAATCCTTGATTTAAAAAATACTCCAGCCTGTCGATGTCCTTTAGTATTCTATTATTATAATTCAGCAATTGAGTCAACGATTTTTCAATCACGCCTAACATATACTCAATAAAAGGAGTTGATTTTCCTGATTTATCACTCATTGAAAGCGATGTATAATATTCATCCTGAGTTGCGCTGATCAATGTTTCAAAAGGCAAGTATTCGAAAATATTATAATCCTTTATCAGAATGACAGTTTGCCATAATCTTCCCATTCTGCCATTACCATCTATGAATGGATGTATAAATTCCATTTCATAGTGAAAGACACAACTTTTTATTAAAGTGAGTTCCTGGTCATCTTTTAAATACTCGAACAAGTTTTTCATTAAATAAGGTACATTCTGATATGGAGGTCCCACATGTTCGATATCATTCCCTTTCACGACGCCAACACTTTGATGCCTATATTTCCCTGCATTGAAAATTAAGCCATTCATTAATGTGGAATGCGCTTTTAGGAAATCTTTTTCCGAGTAATGCTTATATGTGTTTAGTTCATCGTAGACTTTGATTGCGTTTAGCACTTCTAACACATCCTTTTCTGGTCCAATGACCCTCTTGTTCTCAATCAATGCAGTAATTTGTTCTTCTGTTAAGGTATTCCCTTCGATTTGTAAGGAAGATTGAATTGTCTTAATTCTATTTTGCTTACGCAACTGTGGAGATTGCCTACTTAAATAGTTTGCGTTGACTTCTCCAATTTTCTCAGAGATAGAACTTATGAGCTTTAAGATTTTTGGAGTAATGTCATAAGGAGGCTTCATTGATAATATCATTTGATGCTATCAAAGCTATGTTACTTTACTTGTATCTCCAAAAAATATTGTTGCTTGTAACGGATGGAAGATTTGCGATGGGCGGGATTTTTAGCACAAAAGTTCATTCGGAGCACAAAAATTTCGGCTACCACTAAACTGTCAGCGGAGCACGAAACCCTGCCTATTGCAAATGTGCTGTTACCTGCTGCCATTCTTCTAACCTATAAAGTCTGAACAGTTTGTTCTTGGGTCATATTGAATTTCTAAGTCTGTTCCATTCCAAATCGCTTCACAACTTTCAAGTCGGTATGTGTCGCCTTGGTTCCAACTTGCACCAATATAATCTTCAATCAAGTCTTCAATGAAGACTCTTTCACCAACTTTAATGTCTTTGGGTATTAAGTATGCAGCAAACGGTGACTTAAAACTATAAGGATAATAAAATGTCCAGTCAATTACAGTTTCAAAATCATTATTGTCGCCCGCATAGTCGGCCCGGTAGTCCCCAGCAATTGCAATTTCTCCCGTTTTCTTATTTTGAACCACAGCATACTTTGAACGAATATTGTCAGAAGGTTCAACCTTTTTTATCAATGGTTTAAATCCACTTTTAGCCGCCTTGTTAATACTGTCTGCGTCACGTGCAGTTTTTATAACACGTAATCCTTGTGAGTTTTTATTTCTGTCCCAAAATGCCATTTGATATTATTTTTATGTTGTGTTGATTTAAGTCAATTTTTAAACAAGTGTCAGGATTTTGTCTAACCACCTTCAGAAGGTCGTCATCTGTTAGAACTTTTGTGTCAACTATTAAGTGGTCGCAATTTGCACATTTTCGCAAAGCTGAATTTGTAGCTTCTAAGTTGTCCCAACTCATTTTATAAGGGCAATTCATTGTCTTTACAAATTCGTCTTTGTCCGTAAAAATATCTTTAGTTAGTGGGTCAAATTTCATTGCTCGTTTCTTTTAGGCTTGCAGGTAACATCCCTATAAACGCCACCTTACGGTTATACTCCATATATCGTACGCTTCTTCAATAGAAATGGATTAGATGGTGGGTCAAAAAGTACATCCAATTTTATAAAACATTTCGTTCAAAACCAAAAGGTTTTTACCGCCATAGCATGGCCAAAAATCCTTGTCATTTTCTAATAAAACACAGATTTAAAGACATTTGCCGCAATGGAGGGCCGCCGCCATCCAACCTTTAAACTTCAACCCTTACAACGCTTTTTCAACGGAATCAAACCAACTTTTTCAACCATCCCAACTTCATTCAGCGCTCCCTTCCAATGTCCATTCCTTCAGTTTTTCCTGATGCCTTCCCCCAAACTCAACACCTACCTGAAAATTAATCTGAATACATCCAAAGTTTTGCGGGCCAATTGGCTCCATTCACCTGCCAATGAAGCATATAAACGCCATGGGGTAATGAAATGCCTTTTGTTGACCCACTTTCCACATCCCATTCAACTAATTTTTGGCCGGTTAAAGTATATATGGACAGTATGCCTTTATAGGTGTGGGCTGGCCATTTTACCTCCGAGGGAGTCATCCAAAACGGCGGTGGTTCTGTTTGTGACTGGTGGGATAATACATCATCGGTTATCTGAAAAAGGGAAGATGGTATGAGTTGAATGGTTTCATTCAAATAAAAATGTTGGGTTTGTCCGGCGGCTGCGAAAAAAACGTGTAAGCTGTCTTGCACGGGAATGGCGTGTACGCTGCGTGGGAAGCAAAGTTCCGTGGAGGGCCAAATTATGGTTTTTAATTGGGTCCAATCGGAGGAAAGTTCGCTGAAAAAGGGGGAAGTGGGTGCATTGAGGTCATGAGAATTGGAGTATCCGGCCAGCCACCATTGACCTAAAGGGCCCTTTTTAACCCAAAATCCTGCATCAGTTCCCGGACCACCCAGGCGCAAATGGCGAATCATTCGGCCCTCCACATGGATTTGGGACAACAATACATCAAACCCTGCGAGTCCGGGCACGGTCGACTCCCCAATGCAAACCAGGGTGGTGTCGTCCATGCGCACCAACGATTGTGCCCCATGACTCAACGCATAATCACTGGTGACTTCCCAAGTGGTAAATCCTTGAAGATTCGTTCGGGAAAAATGTTGTTTTATGGTTCCTCCTTCCGTTTTGTCGGCCACAATCACCAGGCTGGAATCCGGCATAATCAAGTTGTATTGGGCCATTTCATTTTCCGCTGTACCAAGGGTGCGATCCCATATTTTTCCTTGACTGGTATGAAAAAGGGCAAGATACACATCATTGCCACCCCCATTTTCCTGGGAAATGGTTCCTGAAAGGTAGTACAACTGATTGGATAGGATGGCACCGGATTTCCACTGAACGAGTCGGTTAGGAAAAGTGCTGAGGATGGCGGTGTCTAAGGACCAATCGGAGGTGAAAACAGCATGAAACCCTTGTGGCGGTCCAAGATTAGGGAAACTGGCGCCTAAGATGAGCCATTGCCCATTGGGAAATCTAAGCAATTGTTCGCCATATATGGGATGGGTGTGGCTTACATTTTTCACCATTTGTGGTGCGCTTGCCTGGGAAAGGACAAATTGATGAATTTGGATGTTCTGCAGGGTCGAACCCGTCAAGGCTCCGGAGGCAAGATACCAAAGGGTATCATTCGATTGAACAAGGTTTCGACCCATTGGATTTTCCCAAGATTGGGCGAAGCCAATCAACTGTCCTTTCAAACTAAGGGTGCACGCTAAAAAAATAAGAGAGACAAGGTGTCTGTTCATCGCAAACTGTCTGGAAGGCATGTGGGGCAAATCCCAAGAACCCATTGTTCAATCACTTGAATTTCTTCCGCCACATCTGCGCCTAAAAAGCCTTGGAGTGGGTATCCGACTTCTTGGGTATATGCTCTGGTGAATTTAGCGGACAAAGGAACATAACTTAAATGCCATTTTTCTTCTTCATAGCCCACAATTCGGCCTGAGGTTCGGGCGGAATAGGGCCTGCAAAAACCAAATGTTCCCGCATGTTTGGTAAGCCATTGGTCTAGTTTCAAACCTTCACCGGATAAAAAATACTCATTTTCTAGGGCGTTAATATCGAAATCTGTACCCCAATGATGTCGGGAGGTGCCTGGCATGGAGGAGTATTCTAGAATTTTAAGGGCGCGACTTCTGGCTTCCGGATGCGTCTCCGGAAGTGCCGCTCCTTCTACCTTTTTCACGCCGGCCCATTTGTTTTCCCAAATTCTTTTTTGGGCATCAAAATTTCGGGTGGCGGAGATAATGGTGAGGGTAAGACCATCTTTTGCGGCAGCTTCTGCCATGCGTTGAAAAGCATGATAGGTTTCTTTATGAAGGTAAATGGAAGATTTGGTGGTGTAGGTGGCCTCCACTTTAACAAAATCAGGGTGGGTTTCGGGGGAAAACTGACCCATCAAAAAGGCTTTTGTTGGGGGTGTTTGTGGTCCAATAGATTGAATGGCTAAACCGGCCCAAACTGCTGCGTATGCAAGGGTGCTTATCATAATTCAAATTTCTTGATTTTTTTGGAGGTTTGGACTATATCTTTGCAAAAGAAATAGTTCATGTTTGCAATGGGTCGGTGGTTTTTTGGAATTTTTCTTTTCATAGGAGTAGGATACGGATGCTTGGGTGGCGGTGAAAATACTGGTTTGCCTGAGCAAAATACCTTTGACCCATCGGTTTACATTGAAACTGGTATTGACTCCTTTTATTATCCTGAGGGGCAGTGGTTTTCGTCTTATCGTTTTCCTTTGTCGCGGTTTGGCCCTGAGCGAATGACCGATGGAGACCGAACCACGTATTGGTCCACTTCTACGGGCTTAAACGATGGTGAGGGATTTGATGTAATGTTTGAGTCAGCCAAAATAAAAACCATGAAATTATGGGCTGCGGAGGATCCTTACTTGGCACGAGTCGATGCTTTTGATGTATGGCAAAATGACAGTTTGCTTGGGAGGTTTCGTTCAGGCCAGGAAATCAATTTCACCCGTCCTATGCGTCGGTTGCGGGTCAGGATTGTTGTAAGTGATGGCTGGAACCAGATGCAACTGCCATTGGACAATGAGGATGGAAAATCTCAAAGGGTGGAGCGCACGCTAGGAAAATTATTTAACTCACGGCCGGCCGGAATTTCGGAGGTGAATTTCTATGGTGGAGATGGTCGTCTATTGCTTTTTCGCCCAAAGCCCATTCGGACGGCGGCCATCCGGCTACTGGGGATTGGAGATCCGTTGGATAAATATTTTATGTATGATGAAGGCCCGCAAGGTCGTATTCGAGGTGGTGTAGAAGGGGAGGAGCGAAGGGTGTTGTTTACTTTTGCCGACTGGGTTCCGGTGCTGAAGTTGCGCATGGAAAAGGATGTTGTAGCACCTATGAAAGTCCAGATTTTGCCCTCCGATGGACCGCAAAGGGAGTTTGAATGGGCTACACAGCAAGAAGTTTTTACCATAGATTCATTGTCGGTACAAAAGGGCTTTACTTTGGTGGTTCAGCCCAAAGACATGGCAGACCAGCCTTTTTCCTTTGGCCAAATTCAAGCTTGGTCCGGGCGGCGTTGGTGGGTGATTTTACCCGATTCCCTTGAAACAGAACCCGAGCGAAGGTGGATGCATTTGCAGAAAACCCCTTTGGCACCTTGGATGAACCAGCCTTTCGTGTACAGAGAAAGTTGGGCCAATTACGAGGAACCATTATCCGCTTTTCTTGAACCTGAAGATGCGTTGGCCTTTCATCCCACGGGCTCTTATGGAAAAGAAATTCGACTATGGTTACGCACCATGGGAACTTTTTCCCTTCAAATGGAACAATGGAAATCTGCTGAAACCGGTGTACTCAAATACTGGTCTGTGTACTCCGGACGCTGGTATTGGTCGCCGGAGCAGCCGGATCAACTCGGCCTGGAAGGTTGGTGTTTTGCACATTCACAGACAGGAAAGGCCGGATACTCAAGGAAGTGGCAAGTATTAAAGGCCATTTTAACAGAAGAAGGTTTACATTTGCCTGCACCATACCTCATGGTCTTTCCTAAAGGAAGATAAAGTGTATACTTTGTTTTTTTGATTTCCCTCTTGGTTTTTCCTTGTTTATTTGTATCATTGCAACCGTTTCCCTTCATCCTGCATAGATTTTGCATAGAAGTTCATGACCCCGCGGGGTTTCCCTCAATTTATTTAACCGTTCACTGATGTATCAGAATTCGGACCTGAAAAGGCGCTTATTGCCTGATTTAAAAGATATTGCCAAAGAGCTTGGTGTTCCAAAGTATCAGTATAAAAAGAAAGACGAACTTATTGAAGCCATTTTGGCTACACAATCTTCGTCTGAACCCACGATGGCATCTGAGCCTGAGGCTACCTTTGAAACCAATGAGGAGGCCAACCGTCGCCGCCGAATTCGTGTAGCTCAACCGGTTGGTTCATCCAACCCGGAGGTTATCAAAGCGGTGGAAGCCAAGGTGAATCCCCCGGAAGAGCCTATCGCACCAACCGTAATACCAGAAAAACCGGTTATCTCCAAAGAGGCACCTCCAGTTCGGCCTTTGCCACCTCGCGAGCGTCCAATAGAAAGAAATACAGACCGCACGCCGGAAAGGAATTTTGACCGACCAAGACCAGACCGTGACCCTCGTGAACGTGGTGATTTTAGGGAAAGGGACCGAAACGACTTTCGGGAGCGTGACCGTGACCGTCCTCGTCCTGATTTCCGCGAAAGGGACCGCATGGAACCGCGCGAACGCCCCATTCTACAAGACAGAAGCCAGGTCCGACATGAAGGAGAGGCAAACGACCCAAGGCTTGCCGGCGAACCACAAGGATTTCGCCCGGAACCCAAGAAAAATTTCGACGTCTACTCTTTTGAGGCATTTGTTGACGCAGAAGGTGTGCTAGAAATCATGCCCGATGGGTTTGGTTTTTTACGCAGCGCCGATTACAATTACCTAAGTTCGCCTGATGATGTCTATGTTTCTCAGAGTCAAATCAAATTGTTTGGTCTGAAAACAGGCGATACAGTGGTAGGTACCATACGACCTCCCAAAGAGGGTGAAAAGTACTTTCCGCTTATCAAAGTGAAAGAAATCAATGGCTTGGATCCTGCTGTAGTGCGTGACCGTGTGCCTTTTGATTACCTAACGCCCCTTTTCCCTTTTGAGAAAATTAAGATTGTAGGTGGTCCGAAATCGGAGCAAAGCATGAGCACCCGTATCATGGATCTCTTTTGTCCGATTGGAAAAGGACAACGTGGCCTTATCGTGGCGCAGCCCAAAACCGGAAAAACGGTTTTCCTCAAGGAAGTAGCCAACGCCATTGCGGCCAATCATCCGGAAATTTATTTGATTATTCTCCTGATTGATGAGCGTCCTGAGGAAGTAACCGACATGGCTCGCTCAGTAAAAGCGGAAGTAATCGCTTCTACTTTTGATGAACCTGCCGATCGTCATGTGAAAATTGCTTCCATTGTTTTGGAAAAGGCCAAACGTTTGGTAGAATGTGGACAGGACGTAGTAATCCTATTAGATTCTATTACCCGTTTGGCACGTGCCCATAACACCGCTGCACCCGCTTCAGGAAAAGTACTAACAGGTGGAGTTGATTCTAACGCGCTTCAAAAGCCCAAAAGATTCTTTGGTGCAGCAAGGAAAATTGAAAATGGAGGTTCCTTAACCATTTTAGCCACCGCTTTAATTGATACCGGTTCCAAAATGGATGAGGTAATCTTTGAAGAATTTAAAGGAACCGGTAACATGGAAGTGCAGTTGGATCGTAAACTGGCCAACAAGCGGATTTTCCCTGCCATCGATATCAATGCCTCAAGCACACGCCGCGACGATTTGTTGATGGACAAAGCCTCCTTGAATCGCCTTTATATCTTGAGAAACCACCTGTCAGACATGAATACGGTGGAGGCCATGGAATTTTTGAAGGACCGATTGAAATTTACGCGCACCAACGAGGAATTCCTATTGACCATGAATGGGTAAACCATGAAAAATACGGCCTTATTCAATGCCTTGTGGATATCCCTGAGCTACTTTGTAGTTCGGGGTTTCCTTTTTATCAGCGGTTGGGAATATCAATTTGACTTTTTTCATCGATTTCCCATAGGTTGGTTTCTTGTATTGTTTACTCTTTTACTCTTTTGGCGTACCAGGCAGTCCTTTAAACGAACTGGCGAGCTCATCCAATCCTTCAGAGATGGTGGTCGTTTTAGCCTTTTTACCGCAGTTTTTGTGACCCTTTTCCTTTGGATTTATTATGCACACGTAGATGTCGGGTATTTATCTGGTTTAGTGCAAGAACGCATAGAAGCTGCGCGCCAACAGCTTTCGCCGGAGGATCTCATAAGGCTGAAAAGTAATTTGGAAGCCTTGAATAGCTTAAAAATTCGACTCCTTTTTACGCTAAGTGGACTCACTATTTTTGGCTTGCTCATGAGCCTCATTTTTTCTTTTATACACTTTTTTAGGTACAGAAAGAAAGCTTAAGCGCTTCTTTTTTTGCATACAAGTGATGATTAACATCTTTATGTTAAAAAATATTGATTTTTGACAAGAAGACCTTATTGCATTTTATGGGGTGGTTATTTTAATTTTATAATAACCAAATCCAATCATCCATGTCTTATTCATTACAAAAACAATGTCTGGACTGCGGCGAAGAGCTGGTAGGCCGGTCGGACAAAAAGTTCTGCTCGGACAGTTGCAGGAGTCATTACAACAACAAACGACTGATTCAGCAGGGATTTCTTGTCCGCAAAGTAAACGCCATTCTACTGAAAAATAAAAGGGTTTTGGACCAAATTGCCACGACCAACAGCAAGGAATTGGCGGTCTCCATCGCACGTGAAATGGGCTTTTGCGACCAGTATTACACTGGAAATTCAAACCGTGGAAAACAAACGGTATATCATCTGTACGACCGTAACTTTGTCTTTGAAGAAGGACGAATCAAACTCACGGATTAAAGTCATCTTTTACCATTTGAAAAGCCGCCCAGTAATAACTATGGCGGCTTTTAACTTTTCTACACATGTTTTACAGGGCTATGGTGCGGATAAAAAAACAAAACCCGCTAAACTTGGTTAAATTCGCAACTTAAACGAAAAATACGATGATGAAATCTTTGAAAGTTTTTATGCTGGCCATGCTCGGTACGTGGGGCTTGTCTTTAACCGCTCAAGGGCAAATTGACATGCCTCAAGCCAGTCCTATCTGCACCGTTTCTCAAAAAGTGGGTTTAATGGATGTTACTTTGGTCTATAGCCGACCCAGTGCAAGAGGAAGAAAAATATTTGGCGATGTGGTGGCCTACGATAAACTATGGAGAACCGGGGCAAACATGGCCTCTAGAATCCAATTTAATGATTCAGTTCGGGTCAATGGAGTAGGTCTTAAAGGCGATTATTCTATCCTTACCATTCCTTCTATGAATGAGTGGACCATCATTCTGAACAAAGTCGCACGAATGAGCGGAACTTCTAACTATAAAGAATCTGAAGATGCAGTTCGTATCAAAGTAAAACCCGATGTGATTCCTTTTACCGAAACTTTTACCATTGGATTTAACTACCTGACCAACAATTCAGCATTTGTGGAAATTTCTTGGGAAACCACCCGCGTTTCTTTCAAATTTGAAACAGATGTAGATGCCAAAGTGATGCGCAACATAGAACAAGCATTATCAGCCTCTTCTACCAGCTATTTCCAAGCGGCAAGGTATTATTACGAAACCAACCGAGACATGAACCAAGCGCTCGAATGGATTGACCTCGCTATTGCTAAAGAAAAGGATGAATTGTATTGGGTGGTGCGTCAAAAAGCCCTGATCCAAGCCAAACTTGGGGATTTTCCCGGTGCCATCGCTACAGCACAACGCAGTCTTGAACTGGCTAAAAAAGCTGGCAATGACGATTATGTTCGGATGAACCAATCTTCCATGGACGAATGGCGTAAAAAATAAAAATCAGAACAAAAAGGCCGTCCTAATAAAGACGGCCTTTTTTTTTTTTACCTAAGCAATACGTTCAGGACTTTCTTTTAAAAACCAATCGACCTACGTCTTTTTGTGAAGGGAAAATCCGATCTAAAATCCGCGTGACAGGCAAGGTCACATTTTGCAAAAACAAAGACACCATATTTAAAGGCTCTCCTTCTTTGCGTTGCTTGGGGTTTAAACCCTTTCGAATGGCTCCGCAAACGTAGTAACTCACCCGAATATTGATAAAAGAGGTGGAATCCAGCTCAAAACCTTGGGCGGCACATAATCCTTCATAATACGAAACCGGACGGCCTTTACACAAATCGTCTCCTTTAATCGTTTTTTCAATCCGTTCAAAAAGAACCACTTGGCCCTTACTTACCCGGCACATCTCTGTTAAAAGACGCTTCATCATCTCCTCATCTGTATTGTGCTGCAACACAGTGGCTGAAAAAACAATGTCAAAAGTTTGATCTTCAAAGGGCAATTGGGTGCCATTGATTTTATGAAGCTGCACGGAGGCCGGTAAATGGGACTTGGCCAGTGCAATCATGTCCGATGAAATATCCACACCATGCAACTGGGAAGGCTGGTGTTTATAGACTTCGGCAAGATTTCCTCCAGGTCCATGGCCAATTTCCAATACTGATTTCCCTTTAAAGGGTAATCCCAACAACAGGGAAAGAAATCTTTTTCTCTTATAGCGGTAGTAGGGCTCATCATCTCCAGCCAGCACATTTATGCCAGCCCTGGATTTGATGCGTTGCGCTACTTCAGACCAATAAGGTTCGGGATGATAACCACTCATGTCTATTCAATTCAAGATGCTTCGGACTGCGAAGATACAGATTCTGTTTTCCATTTGTTCAACAGCCGGTAAAGTGCCAAGGCAGAAAGCAACCCAATCACAGAGGTATAAAGCACTTCTGTCGACCAGATGCCGGCCAGGCTAAAGGGCGCGTCCGGCTTAGTGACCCAATAGGCCAACGCCAAATACAAAAAGATACAGGAAGATTCAATGCCCAAGGCCAACCACGTTTTGCCGGTGCCGGATATGGCATTGAACCAAACGTGCGACACCGCAAAACAAACCATGGCCACCATCACCACGTACATAGGGGCTTCCGCTTTGATGGCAAGGGCATCCTCCGTGCTGAACAGTGAAAAAATTTGCGTTTGAAAAATGCCCAAAAGGACCACCGCAGGCAAAATAATACCTAAACTCACCCAAGAAGTTCGTTTTACCATGGGTAGAATTTCCATCGGGGCATGGGCTCCTAACAAGGTCGAGGTTTGGGCATTGGCTACTGCGCCAAACGCAATGCCAACCATCATAAATACCGCATACACACTGCGAATCACTATAGAAACATTAAAATTATCCGGACCGGTTCGTTCGATAAAAGTGAAAAATACAAACCAAGCCAAGATGCTTGTGATGTTTTGAATGATTAAGGGTAGGCCCACGTTCAGGGTTTCTTGTATGGCCGCTCCTTGAAAAAGGGGCCTAACTTTGAAGTGTTCAGTAGCTCTGAAATGCAAAAGGCCGCCGGTTAGATAGACGGCCAAAACGCCCAATTCCGAAATGCCTGAGGCCAATGCCGCTCCTTCTAAACCCATTTCTGGAAAATGAAGCCGCCCGAAAATCAACAGGTAGTCCAACAGGAAATTTAAACCCGCGCCCGTAAAGTTGGCCATGCCTACCCATTGGGTTTTACCTGTCCCCACAAAAAGTGCCATGCAGGTTAAATTCGCCATGGTCACAGGCAAAAAATAACCTCGAATACTTAAATAATCAGCGGTTTGTCCGGCCAAAATGGCGTCAGCGTTGAGCGTAGAAAAAAGGGCGTGACTTCCGAAAATACAAGCAATCCCTGACAATAATCCGAATCCAACCAATCCCAGACCCGCACTCATAACCAATGGCCCCACTTTGGTGGTTTGTTCTGCTCCAACCCAAAAGGCGGTTCGGATTTGTAAACCCAACGCGAATCCCATTCCAATCACGTAAAGGACCAAATAGAATAGCGCGCCATAACCTGCTGCACTTTGTGGACCTTGCCCCACTTGCCCCATGAAGGCGGTGTCTGCCACACCCACCAAGGTATTGGCCAAAAGTCCGCCCAACATGGGAAGACCCAATTTGAAAAGGGTGAAAGAAGAAGGCGCTTTCATTTATTCTACGTACAACAAAAGGCCTTTGAGGTATTCTGTTTCCGGATGAAATGGATTGACAGGATGGTCCGCAGGTTGGGTCAGAGGCTGAATGAGTCGGAGTGAACGATTGGACTCCATGGCCGCACTTACCAAAGCCTGCCGAAATTGTTGGTTGTCCACCACCTGTGAGCAGGAAAAGGTGAACAATAAGCCACCTGAACGGATGTTTTTTAAAGCCATAGCATTCAACCTTGTGTACGCTTTTATGGCGGCATGTCGGTGATGTACCGATTTGGCAAAAGCCGGAGGATCCACCACCATAAGGTCATACGTATCTTCATGCTGGGCAAGCCAAGGCAAAACATCTGCCGTCACGGACTGGTGAGAACCACCGGGA
>CAZRHR010000019.1:0-22276 GCA_964599915.1 uncultured Candidatus Competibacteraceae bacterium
ACGAAGGGGGAGCGGAAAACTTCCGCTCCTTTATTTTTTATCGGACACTAGTGATAAAAAACATAGGAATGTTAAAAAGCAGAAAAAATTATACCAATAATTGTAATATTTTATCCTTCCATTCAATTGCCTAGCCATGTTACATCTTCAGCAAGCTTCCGCCGGTTCTGGTAAGACATTTTTCATTACATGGTTTTTTATTCAGCTGGCTTTAAAATCTCCTAGCCGTTGGCGGCATATTCTTGCAGTGACTTTTACCAATGATGCCGCCAGCGAGATGAAGGTGCGTATTGTTGAAGGATTGGTGGAACTTTCCACCCATCCGCAGGCCTCCAAGTATCTTCCCCATATCCAGGCCAACACTGGATTGACTCCAGAGGATATTCAGGAAAAATGTGCGCTAATCCTTCAACAAGTCTTGCAGCATTTAGACCAACTTCAAGTGGTTACCCTGGATCGATTTTTCCAGCAAATGTTGCGCTCTTTTGCCCGAGAAATTGGGTTGAATGCAGGTTTTGAATTGCAGTTAAATACCGGGCAAGCCATGGAAGAGGTGGTTTGGGGCATGATGCAAACCTTGGTACCAAGGTCTTCCCTTACCCAATGGCTAACAGACTTTGCACTTGACCAAGTGGACCAAGGGAAAAACTGGAAAATCCGTTCCCATATTGAAGGCTTTGGACTTCAGATGTTTACTGAGCACTTTCAAACCCAACAAGAAACCATTTCCGACTTTATTCAAGACGCTTCTTTGCAAGCCTTTTGGCCACAAGTAAAAGAAGTGCAACATACACTGGAAGAAGAACTCAGTCGTATGGCCAGGTTACTCGACCAATTGGCCAAAGAGCAGGGCTATACTTCAGATGATTTCGCATTTAAAAATGCCGGAGGTTGGAGTTTGGTCACCTATGCCATGGAAGTAAAAGAAGACGGGAAAAAGGCTTGGCGTAGCCCATCTAAACGCGCGCAGGAATTTTATGATGATCCGGAAAAATGGTTTTCTAAAGGATTTCCAAACCGTACAAGTGCCGTAGATGTAATCACCCAAAATTTGCTTCCTGGTTACCGTGAACTTCTTACGTACATTCAAACCCACCGGTCCCTTTGGCTTACCTGTGTGATCCTTACAAAATACCAATATCAGTTGGGCTTAATGGGAGTCATGATGAAGGAAATGGCCCGTTACCGGAATGAAAAAGATGTGCTGTTGCTGGCCGATGCAGCACCCATATTGAGACAGGTAGGACAAGATAGCCCAACCTCTTTCATCTACGAGAAATTAGGCAACTATTACAAGCACTTTATCATAGATGAATTTCAGGACACCTCTCGGTTGCAGTGGGAGAATTTTAAACCGCTGATTGAAAATAGCTTAGCGCAAGGAGATGCCTCTGCCATTGTCGGCGATGTGAAACAAGCCATATATCGTTTCCGCAACGGAGATTGGCGCTTATTGTCCTATGAAATTGCAGAAGAGCTCCCTGTGCATCCCGGAGCGTTAAATGAAAATTACCGAAGCCTGCCTGAAATCATTTCCTTTAATAATGAAGTATTTGAACTGCTTCCTACGTTGGCCGTTCAAGCTGCATGCGCAAAAATTGAGGAAGCGGGTGAACCCTTACCCCCCGATTGGGCCACCACGTATTTTACCCCTGTTTTAAACGCGTATGCCGGTCATCGCCAAAATGTGGGTTTAGTGAACCAATCCGGCGGATGGGTTTCTGTTTCCTGCTTTCAGGGCGCAAATGCAGAGGAACGAATGGTTGCCGCACTTCATGGACTTGAAGGTAAGTTATTAGACGTGCTTTCTCGTGGTTATACCCAGCGCGATATTTGCATTTTGGTGGAGAAAAATGCCCAAGCAGGACTTATCGCCAACCATTTTGCCCAACGAGAGGTTCAAGCCAGAATGGAGTCTCATTCCATTCGTTTTCTCACCCAAGAGGGTCTTTCTCTTCAGTCGCACCCGGCCTTGGTGGTGTTGACCGGTTTTTTATCTTCTTTTTTACCCGGGTCAGATCCTATTGCTTTGTTTACAGCAGCCTATCTATGGAACCAACAGTTTGACCCGGAGCGTATTCAAATTCCGGAAAAAAATCTTTGGGAAGAAGGTCCGTTGGGGCAGAAATTTAAACAGGTACGTAGTCTCCCTGTGGGTACCCTATATGCGCTGGCACACGCCATGGTGAAACTTCTCGATTTGGAACAATGGCCTGGTGCGGTGACTTATTTACACCATTTTTTCTCCATCGTAGCCGATCGCCAACAGCAGGGAGAAGGCGATATTGCCGGTTTTTTAACCTGGTGGAATGATTCTGAAAATACACAATACCTGGCTACACCGCCCCAAGAGGATGCGGTAAGAACCATGACCATTCATAAATCCAAAGGATTACAGTTTCCGGTGGTTATTTTGTTTGCGGTGAATCAAAGTCTTTGGGAAACCCGTTTTCAGCCCATCTTATGGGTGCCACTGGAAACCGAAGGGTTGCCCCATGCTCCTTTAGTACCTATTAAAGCGGGTTTCGATGTCTTGGCCACCGACCTTGCGCCAAATATGATGCGGGAAACGGCGGACCAAGTCTTGGATGGTTTGAATCGTTTTTATGTGGCTTGTACCCGTGCAGCGCGTGAATTGCACATTCAATTGAATGAAAATGCGGAAAAAAATACCCTATCCCGTCTTTTGCTGGACATGATGGATCGGGTGCCAGGGGTAGATGCACAAGCCGGTTCTTGGGCCTTTGGTCATCCCACCAAGCCGCTTGTGGTGGAAGATGAAAAAAAGAAACCGAAGGAGTTTTGGGAGCCAGACACAGCGCCTTCAGCCCCCCTCATAGAAGCGCTGGCGATTGGCGGAGCGGACGATTGGTTAATGTCTCCGGATGCGAGAGATTATGGTATTTGGCTTCATCACATGCTTTCTGCCTTGGATGCCCAAGCCGGGAATGTGGCCAAAGTAGTAGAAAATGCGCATAGAAAAGGTTGGTTTACCGAAGAGGAAAAGCCAGAATGGGAAGCCAAAATCCGCCAAATCATCGCCTTGCCAGCCTTGGCCTGGAGTTTTCACGAAACGGCCGAAGTACTCGCAGAGCGAACCTTACTGCATCCTTCATGGGGCGCAAGGCGTCCGGACCGCGTAGCCATTCGGGAGGGTGTAGCCAGAATTTATGAATTTAAAACCGGGCAGCCCTTGCCCAACCATGAACTTCAAATCCGCAAGTACATGGAAGGTCTTCAACAAATGGGCCTAAGGGTCGAAGGTGGTTATCTCATTTACACATCTAGCCTTTCTGTTCAAACCCTTACCCTATGAATCGCGCATTTTTAGCTCAGTTGGCGGACGAACTTTTGGTTCATTACCCCAATCATCTCAAGGAAGTGACGGTGGTAGTACCCACCCGCAGGGCCGGGTTGTTTTTGCAAAAACATTTGCTGGCCAAAGTGAAAAATCCCATTTGGGCTCCCTTGTACACCACACCTTCCGCACTTCTGCATGGATGTGCCGGTTTAGAACAAATGGACGACCTTGGCTTATTGGGTTTGTTGTACCGAAATTATATACGCATTTCCGGTTCAAAGGAAACCTTTTCCCAGTTTTTCTCATGGGGCGACCTTATTTTGAGTGATTTTGATGCCACAGACAAATCGCTGGTCGACGCCCCGGGCTTATTTTCAAGGTTGCGCTCTGAAAAAGAGATAGAGCAGCGTTTTCCGTCCCTTGAACCGGAAGTGAAAAAGTTGATTTTAAAGTTTTGGATGGGATTTGAGCCCGAACCTTCGCCCACCCAGCAGCAGTTTTTGAGGCTATGGGAAACGCTTCCTCAATTGTATGAAGTGACCCGAGACGAATTACTGAAAGAGAAGAAAGGCTATGACGGGCTTATTCAGCGGTACGCGGTAACGCATACTTTGGATGATTTACAGGTTGGAAGTTCCGTGGTGGTGGCCGGTTTCAATTGGCTTTCGCCTTGTGAGCAAGCCCTCATTCAGCACTTGAAAACCACCCGTGAGGTTCGATTCTTTTGGGATGCAGCGCCACAATGGCTTGCAGACCCAAGTGATGACCGCGGAAAATGGATCCGGTTGCATCAGGCCAGGTGGGGCGGCACATGCTTGGACGTACCCGGAGATGGGCCGGAACTTACGTGGACCGGCGCGCATTTGGCAGAAGGACAGGCCGCTGCATTAAGTCAATCGTTGCAAGCTTTAAAAGATGTGGAACCACAAGCCCAGGCCATTTTGTTTCCACAAGAACATTTACTCATGCCGGTTTTGCATGCGTTGCCGGCTGAGTTAGGGGCGGTGAATCTGTCCTTGGGTTATCCTGTGAGGCGGGCGCTAGTTTTCGATTTTTTCCAGTTATTATTTTCGATTTTTCAAACCTTGTCCAGGGATGGCAAGGGTATTGAAACCAGCCTTTGGCTTAGGTTGTTATCTCACCCCCTTGGAGGCGGCCGTTTTCCTAAAAAGGTAAAGGAATGGGACCATACCTTAAGAAATGAAGGGGCATTAACGGTAGAGCTTGCTGACGTGGACGCTTCTTTTCATGAGTTGAAACCGTTGGTAGATTTTCTTCGAGATCCCTTGCCTAATCTACCCGTTATGGTCACCTGGTTGTCCCAAACGGATGAGATTCCAGCGTTGGAAAGGGCGGCGGTTCAGTTTGCCACGACCCAATTGCGCCGGCTCATGGAGGTAGTGCCAGCCGCCCATGTGTCTCTTGAGCAGCGTGCCATGTGGAAATTGCTTCGGCAGGTGTTGCAGCGTTTACGCGTTCCTTTTGTGGGTGAACCGGTGGATGGCATGCAAATGCTTGGCTTGATCGAAGCCCAATCCTTGGATTTTGACGTACTTCATTTATTAAGTTTAAACGAAGATGCATGGCCTTCCGCGCCTAGTCATCAGGGAATTGTGCCTTATCACTTGAAAAAGGCGTTTGGACTGCCCCTTCCGGAAGATCGGGTTCAGCAGGAAACCTATGCGTTTTTCCGAACCATTCGCCGGGCCAAACGGGTCTTTTTGTACAGCAACACGTTAAGGACCGGTTCGGACCGAGCGGAGCTTTCCCGGTTTATTTATCGGCTAAAGTGGCTGGAAGGCGCGTCGTTGAAAGAAATACATCAGGCCCCGGAAAAGTTGGTGCAAGAAGCCCATGCCATTGAGATTCCCAAAACAGGATGGGTTTGGGACACTTTACAAAAAATCAGGCTGGAGTCGGGAATTTCTCCCTCTAGTTTAGGTACATATTTGTATTGTCCCTTGCGGTTTTATTTCCAAAATGTACTTCGGCTGAGGGAAACCATAGACATTTCCAAGGAATTGGACGCTAGGATTTTGGGAAACATGATCCACCATGCCATGGAATTTCTGTACGGCCCCTTTGCCCAGTCCGGCCAAAAGTTGACCCAAGAAGTACTGGAAGGGTTGCGTTCCGAAGCCAAATTGACCGAAGCCTTGACTTTTGCTTTTCGAGAGCAATTTAAAATACCGGAAGACCGTCCGATTCATTTTAAAGGGGAATGGTTGGTGATCCGTGAGGTAATCTTTCGGTATCTGCGTTGGATTTTAACATCCGATGCCCAGTTCGCGCCCATCCAAATGCTTGCCCTTGAGGCCGAAAAAAAGGCCATTGTTACGTTGTCCGATGGAGGTGAAGCCTTGATTAGCGGCAAGGTGGACCGCATAGATGAAGTGCAGGATGGAAGAATTTTGCGGGTGTTGGATTATAAAACGGGCCAGGCCATGGGAAAAACCCAGTTTGATGATATAGCCGCTTTGTTTTCTCCGACCAAACCTGGTCCCAAAGAAGTACTTCAGGTGTTGTTATATTGTTGGATACTAGCTAAAAATGGACATCGCGGCTTGATTGCACCCGGACTCATTTTTGTGCGTGCTTTGCATAACGAAGGGGTAGATTTTTCCCTTTCCATGAAAATGAGTGAGGGGGTAGACGGTATTGGGGAAAAGGGAAAAATTGAGCACGCTGGCGGACTTCTTTCTGATATTGAACGCCATTTGGTGGAGGTGTTGGATGAACTATTTAATCCAAAAATTGCTTTTTCCCAAACCCAGGATTTGGAAAAATGTGCCTTATGTCCATTTAATAAGGTTTGTGAACGTTAAGGAAGCGGCGTACGTTGTTGTAAGCCTATGCGCGCTTGACGCATGAGGTCGGTGGCAAAAATAAATTGAACCAGCTCGCTATGGTCAGAATGTATGATTTCTGAGGAGTTTCCTTCCCATGCTTTGACCCCTTTGGAAATAAATACCACTTGCTCGCCAATTTCCAGTACAGAATTCATATCGTGGGTATTAATCACCGTAACGGTATTAAATTCATGGGTAATTTCCTGGATTAGGTTGTCGATAACCAAGGATGTTTTGGGGTCCAGGCCGGAGTTGGGTTCATCAAAGAAAAGGTAGGCCGGATTCAGTGCAATGGCCCGTGCAATGGCCACCCTTTTTTTCATTCCACCGGAGATTTCCGAAGGAAAAAGATGGTTTGCATTGACCAAATTGACCCGTTGTAAGCAAAAATTGACCCTTTCCCGAATCTCTTCTTTGGATTTTTTGGTGAACATTTTTAGCGGAAAGGCTACGTTTTCCTCTACAGACATGGAGTCGAACAAGGCGCCACCCTGAAATACCATACCAATTTCCTGACGCAACAGTCTTCTTTGGCCTTCTGTGGATTGGGTAAAAGAACGTCCGTCGTAGGAAATGTCTCCGGAAGTGGGCTGGAAAAGCCCAACGATACACTTCATAAGAACTGTTTTTCCAGAGCCACTTTGTCCAATGATAAGGTTCGTTTTTCCCCGCTCAAATTGGATATTCAGGTCGAAAAGAACCTGTTTATCAGGGAAAATCATATTCAGGTTTTGGACGGTAATCATAACAGCAACAAGCGGGTTAGGATGAGATTCCAAAACAAGATAGAAATGGAGGCATTCACCACCGCCTTGGTGCTGGCGACACCCACTTCACGAGAGCCACCTTCTACATAATATCCGCGGAAGGAGGCAATAGATGAAATTAAAAAGGCAAAAACCACTGCTTTGATTAAGGAATAACGAACATGTCCCGGATCAAATTCATATAAAATCCCAAGTTGATACGTGGAGCCCTCCACCATGCCGGTGAAAGTGCAAGCAAAGTATCCGCCCCAAATTCCCAAAAACATAGATACCAAAGTAAGGATGGGATTCACAATCAGCGAGGCTAAAATTTTCGGTAAAATGAGAAATCCTGCTGAGTTTACCCCCATAATTTCCAAGGCGTCAATTTGTTCACTCACGCGCATGGTGCCAATTTCAGAGGCGATGGAAGAGCCCACTTTTCCGGCTAAAATGAGGGCAACCACGGTGCTGGAAAATTCCAAGATGACAGATTCTCTGGTGGCATACCCAATGGTGTACAGAGGAATAAGTGGACTATCTATGTTGGCAGCCATTTGAATAGAAATGACGGCGCCCATAAATAGGCTGATGATGGATACAATACCAATGGAACCTACGCCCAGTGCGTCCATTTCACGCAAGGTCATTTCCCTGAGTACGGCCCAGTTGTCCGGCTTACGAAAAGCACGGAAAATCAGATCGCAATATTTTCCAAATCGATGGAGGAATAGAAAGGCGCTCATCTGCGGCTAAAATACCCAATTTCTTGGATACTTGGTTACGGTTGAACCGCAGTCTGTAGCCAGAATTGTAAAAGCCCCGCCTGTAGCGGTTTAGATACGTATTGGCGAATCATAGGATATTTCAGCGATTTTTCTAAATCTAATTCAGAAACGGAGGAACTGACCACATAGATGTAAATTTCTTTTCCATTGTTCAGTCCTTCCTGAATCATCCAATCTAAGAACTCCCATCCATCCATTTCTGGCATGTGAATGTCTAAAAGGATGACCAGTGGAATGGGGCGTTGGTTTTCCTTTAAAAAACGCGCGGCCTCCACGGCATTTTCAAATTCCTGGAGCTCCCATTTTTCCTCCATTTTTCCAAGCTGGTGGCGAATGGTAAACCGAAACACTGGGTCATCATCTATGACCCAAAATTGGAGTTTGTTGTGTTTTTTCATAGTGTGAGGGGACATTAAAAGGACAAAATAAATTGCAGGCCGCCTTCGGGAGGTGCATGGGCCTCAATGCTGCCACCTGCTTTTTCCATTTGTGTTTTGGTGAGATATAACCCAAGGCCTTTGCCTTTGGGCTGGGTGTGGAGGGTTTTATATAGTTGAAAAAGTTTATGTCCGTGTTTTTCGAGATTTAGTCCCATCCCATTGTCTTTGAATATAAGCTGGGGTTTATTGGACGTCCCAATTTGAGTGAATATTTGCAAGTGTAAGGAACGTTCCATGGACCTGTATTTGATGGCATTATCTAACAGGTTCATTAATGCCGCTTTTAGATAATGTCTTGGAAACACAATGCTGGAAACAGCTAAGTCGTCGAAAGTTTCATGCGCCCCAATTTTGGTGAGTTTTCCACGGTACAAACTGAGTACCTCTTCCCAAACCTCCCGAATGATTATGGTTTCTTGAATGGGTTGTTCTTCCCTTTGGATGCGCACCACCTCAACCAATTCATTTAAGGTTTGCTCTAGCTGTAAAGCGCTGTCTTTTAGAAATTTAAATATGGTTGCTTTTTTGTCCGCAGCTTCTTCTTCTTCCAGCAAATGCACCAACGTACTTACATTGGCCACAGGTCCCCTTAGGTTATGCGAAACGACTTGATTGAACTCTTCCAATCGTGCTTGCTGATTGGATAGTTTTTCGACCAATTGTCGCAGTTTATCCTGTTCTTCCATTTGTGAGGTCACATCTTGAAAAATCCCATAAAACCGATGTGCTTGGCCGTCTTGAAATTTTACTTTTCCAATCACCCTGACCCATCGCTCGTTTTTCAAGTAGGTGACAAAAGGAAGGGTCAGGTCGAATCCGGTTCCATGGGTGAGTGCCTCTTCCATTTTTTGCTCCAACACTTTTCTTGCTTCTTCGGGATAAAAGGCCTTGGCGGTGTCTATGTCTGCTATAAAATGAGGGGGAACTTCATGAATTTTTTTGGTAATATCTGACCAAATGGGCTGTAAATCATGCAAACGCACTTCCCAATAACCTACTTGGGCGATTTCGCTGGCTTGTTGCAAGATGGTTTCGCTTTTCTCCAGGCTATCCCGCACCTGATATAAAGAAGAAATGTCTCTAAAGGAGCTGACCATATGGGAAACCTCCCCTTCTTCATCGATGATGGGAGAGGTAATCATTTGGAGCCATACATATTCGGCGTGGCTACAAAGGCATTGAAATTCTAAGCTGGTTTTTCCTTTTTCAAGTTGAATGGCCTGAAAATGTTCAGTCAATCTTTGACGATGCAATGGATGGGCAAAGAGAACCAAAGATTTTCCTATGAAATGCTGAGGAGGGTAACCCAGTATGCTTTGGCTGGCTTCATTAATGTAGATAAAAGTTCCCTCATGGTCATGATAAGCCAGCATTTCTCTAGCATGGGAAACCAAATAAGTGAAAAAGTCTAGGTTAGGCTGCATGATGGGAGTTCACGTAGGGCAAAATTCTAAAACTATTTTGTTTTATTTCACCACTAAGGTTAATAAATTTTATCAATTATCTAGGTTCGGGCAGTGTACTTTTCTGAAAAAGTCAGGATAATCAGATTTTTCTACATAATGCAGTGCCAGATATCCTTAGAGATCGTCGGGTGATTTTGTCTCTCTTGGTAAGAAAGATTACAAAGTCAGGAGGAAAAATGCCTATTTTTGGTTCAAATTATAGCAGTTATGGCCTTAGGACTTTTCAATACACCCAAACCTTACAATGAAACGGTAAAGAGTTATGCGCCCGGAAGCCCTGAGCGCGCAGCCCTTACGCAGGCACTTTCTGAAGCCAGAAGTGTCCAAATAGACGTTCCTATGTATATAGGTGGCGAAGAAGTCCGCACCGGCAAACTGAAAACCCTCAGTCCACCGCACGATCATCAACATGTACTCGGTCATTTCCATCAGGGCGACCGTACCCATGTAGAAGCCGCCATATATAGTGCGTTACAAGCCAGACACGCGTGGGCCAATTTGCCATGGGAACAGCGTGCGGCAGTTTTTTTAAAAGCGGCCGATTTGCTTGCGGGTCCTTACCGCGCCAAATTAAATGCAGCCACCATGCTGGCGCAGAGTAAAAATGCTTACCAAGCGGAGATTGATTCGGCTTGCGAATTGATTGACTTCTGGCGTTTCAATGTGGCTTACATGGAAGACATCTACAAGCAACAGCCCATTTCTTCTCCCGGTATCTGGAACCGTTTGGAGCACCGAGCCTTAGAAGGTTTTGTGTTTGCCCTTACGCCTTTTAACTTTACCGCTATTGCAGGAAATTTGCCTACTTCACCTGCCATGATGGGCAATGTGGTGGTATGGAAACCAGCCAATAGCCAAATTTATTCGGCGCAAGTGATCATGGAAATTCTTCAAGCGGCCGGTTTGCCCAAAGGGGTTATAAACTTGGTCTATGTAGATGGACCTACCGCAGGAGATGTGATATTCAGTCATCCGGATTTTGCAGGCATCCATTTTACCGGCTCTACATCTACCTTCAATCAGGTTTGGAAAAACATTGGTAACCATATTTCTACCTATAAAACATACCCCAGAATTGTGGGTGAAACAGGGGGAAAGGATTTTGTGGTGGCTCATCCTTCTGCCCATGTTCCGGCGCTTATTACGGCGTTGTCACGCGGAGCTTTTGAATATCAGGGCCAAAAATGTTCTGCCGCTTCGCGTGCTTACATTCCTGCCTCCATCTGGCCTGAGGTGAAAGAAGGCTTGCTCCGGGATTTGGCCGCATTTAAAATGGGCCCCACCGAAGACTTTGGCAACTTTATCAATGCCGTAATCGATGAAAAGGCTTTTGATAAAATTGCAGATTATATTGAGCGGGCCAAGCAAACGCCGGGAAATACGCTTCTGGCAGGTGGTACCTACGATAAATCCAAAGGTTATTTTATTGCCCCTACGGTGATTTTGTCCGAAAACCCCAAGAGCCTGACCATGTGTGAAGAAATCTTTGGTCCCGTGCTCACTATCCATGTTTACAAGGACGAGGATTTTGAACAAACCCTTACCCTAGTGGACCAAACATCGCCCTATGCACTAACCGGTGCCATTTTTGCCCAAGACCGCCATGTGATTCAACACATGACACAAGCCTTACAAAATGCGGCCGGCAATTTTTACATCAATGATAAGCCAACGGGTGCCGTAGTAGGTCAGCAACCATTTGGTGGCGCAAGGGCAAGTGGTACCAATGACAAGGCGGGTTCTATCCTCAATTTGTTGCGTTGGGTGTCGCCTCGTGCCATCAAAGAAACATTTGTTCCGCCTACCCATTTTGGTTATCCTTTTTTAGAAAGTTGATCTCCATTCATGCGACTTCCGAAACTCCCCGATACCCCACTTTGGCGAACACTACGCAACCGCTACTTGCTGGTTTCTGTTAGTTTTCTCCTGTACATGATTTTTTTCGACAATAATAACTTCTTCAACCAAGGAGAATTAGAAAGCCGAAGGTTGGAGTTGGAGCGAGATAAAACTTTCTTTCTTGAGGAAATTCAAGAAACCAAACGACAACTCATTGAGTTGGAAACCAGTCCGGAAAACCTCGAAAAGTTTGCCCGTGAGGCGTACTTTTTGAGGAAACCCGGGGAGGATGTGTATGTTTTTATTGAAAACCCTGAGGAGGGAAATTAATTCACGAAATTTAATCGATTCGTGAATTGACCTGCACGTAAGGAGTCTAGTGTGTTTGGGTGTAAGTTAATGTTGGGTACGGTAGCAAACACTCTTGAGGTAAATAACCCAAGTCCATTGTTGACGTTGGTAAAGTCAGATGTTTTCTGCACGATGGAGGTGGAGGGTCGGTTGATTTCAAAATAATCATAGAAATCTTTGGTAGCGGCGAAAACGGTAATGTCTAGTTTTTTGAATTTCCTTGACAAATTGGGATTTTCAGCGATGTTGGCCACTACAAAATTGTAGAATTCTCTTTTAGAGACAGGATATTGGATTTCATTGGCGCCCGGCTCGTCAATAAAGGGGTTGAAAACAGAGGACAATACCCTGAAAGACTTTTGCGTGATGTCGCTTGGGTTTGAGGTGGGAAATTCCTCATAATGGAAAATCATGGCATATTGATACGCCACTACATTATCGGATTTTAGCCATGAAAAGGTAATGGAAGGATTGGCACCGGGAAGGGCACTGTTGGCTTCAAAATTGATAACGGTAGATGAATTGGGAGGGTAGCTGATGAGGGGCGGCCGCGCAATCCGGGTTTGAGCAGAAACAACTTTACCGGAATTGAGGTTTCTCAGAACAATCTCATATACGCTATTGTCCACGATGGGTTGGGTGTAAGGATATAAATAATTGGGCGTAGTAAAGAAGATGCCATCATCTTTTGGTTTATGATAGGCCGTCTGTGGCAGTACCGCTGAATCTAAAATGGCTCCGGAGGTGTTCTTTCTGCGCATGACCACCTGAATGGCATTGGCCGGATAATAATTTGAGTCCGGAATGGTGGCAAACAACAAGGCATCGCCATCGCCTAAAAATGCTTTTTGAACCCGCACCCATTGGGTGTCTTCCTGTGTATTCATCATCCCATAAATCAGGGTAATGTCTTTGTATTCTGCGGTTAGATCCAAGTCGTTGTCGCAGGAAGAAAGGAAAAATGCAGCACCCAAAAGGAGCAATACCGGCTTCATCATGAAAGCGAAAGTAGCTAAAAATAATATGTCACCCAAGGACAAAAAGTAGGGCTTATCGCTTCTTTACATTTTGGCCTCGTAGGGTTGGATTGGGGCAAAAAAAAAGCTGCCTCAACATGGGCAGCTTTTTCCTTTGGTTTATTTTATTTTCTGGGTGCGGTGGGTGTTCCACCTGCTGGGGCCGAACCTGAAGGAGCGTTACCACCGGGCGCGCTGTTGGCGGGTGCCATAGGGGCAAGACCTAATTGTTTGCGCACATCGTTGGTAATGTCCATGCTTTCATCCGCAAAAAGAAGCATGCCTTTGGAAGAGTCAAACACAAAAGACAACCCTTTTTCTTTGGCCACGGCTTTGATAGCAGCGTCTACTTTTTCCAAAAGCGGCTGAAGAAGCAAGGTTCTTTTTTCTTCCAGCTCTTCTTCAAATGCAGCTTGGGTACGCTGAATTTTAGATTGCTCATCCATGAGCTCTTTTTCTTTGAGACCACGGATGGTGGGGCTATAATTGGCGCGCTCTTCTTCAAATTTCTTGGCCATGCCTTGGTATTTTTCAACCATGGTGGTCAATTCTTTTTCAAGTTCGGCGGCATATTCCTCCAATTGTTTGTTGACCGTGTTGATTTCAGGCATGTCCATCAGCACACCCATGGCATTGAGGTATCCGAATTTCTGGGCATTGGCTGTAAATGGAAGCAGGGCCAGAAGGAGTACGGCTAAGTATTTCATGAAAATGATTTGTTTAAATGCAAAACGTTGGCGAAGGTATAAAATTATTTCTGCTGCCGGAAAGATTTCCACCAAGGCTTATCCGGGTAGGGTGCTTCCACAGAAATGATTTCCTTCGTGGTAGGGTGGCAAAAATCGAGCCGAAACGCATGTAGGGCGATGCTTTTGTCTTCTAGTGGCCGCCTGTCGCCATATTTTACATCGCCATAAATGGGCCAACCCATGGCCGAAAGTTGTGCCCTGATTTGATGGTGCCTTCCTGTTTCCAAGGTGATTTCCAGCAAACTTAAATGGTTGCCTGTGAAAAGTCGGGTAAAATGAAGTTTGGCTTCTTGGGCGCCTTGGGTTTTTTCCGTGACCACTTTAGAGGTGTTGTTCGTGGTATTTCTTTTGAGAAAGTGCACCAAACTGCCCTGTTCCGGCACGTTTGTATTTCTCACCAAGACATGATAAATTTTCTTGGTTTCCCGCTGTTTAAAAGCTTCATTCATGCGGGAAAGGGCCTTTGAGGTTCGTGCAAGAAGTAAAACCCCGGATACAGGGCGGTCGATGCGGTGAATTAGACCGCAAAATACATTGCCCGGCTTGTTAAATTTTTGCTGTATAAAAGCCCTTGCCCTTTCCAGCAAAGGAACATCTCCGGTTTGGTCGCCTTGTACCGGATCTCCAGCTTCTTTGTAGACAGCCATGACTTGGTTGTCTAAATAAAGAATCCTTGCCTCGGGAAGAGGTTCAATATTGTTCGTTGGCATTGGGGAAATCTCCGGATTTTACATCCTGAATATAAGCTTGTACGGCTTGGGTGATGGTGTCAGCCAATTGGGCATACTGGCGTAAAAACCTAGGCTTAAATTCTTGGGTTAAGCCTAACATATCATGCGAAACCAAGACCTGGCCGTCGCAACCGGGGCCGGCGCCAATCCCAATGACTGGGATGGTTAACTCTTTGGCTACTCTTTCTGCCAAGGCGGCAGGAATTTTTTCTAATACCAAGGCAAAACAGCCTAAACTTTCCAGTAGACGCGCATCTGAAAGTAGTTTTTCTGCCTCTGGTTCTTCTTTGGCTCGGACGGTATAGGTGCCGAACTTATAAATGGATTGTGGCATTAAGCCCAGGTGACCCATCACCGGAATCCCTGCGGCTAAAATGCGGGAAATGGATTCTTGGACTTCTTCTCCTCCTTCCAGTTTTACGGCATGTGCTCCCGTTTCTTTCATAATACGAATGGCACTGCGCAACGCTTCCGAACTATTGGATTGATAGGCTCCAAAAGGTAAATCTACTACTATCAGCGCCCGATGAGCACCACGAACCACAGAGGACGCATGGTAAATCATTTGGTCTAGGGTAATGGGCAAGGTGGTTTCATGGCCTGCCATCACATTGGAGGCAGAATCTCCTACCAGCAATACTTCCGTGCCGGCTTGGTCTAGCAGGCGGGCCATGGTATAGTCGTATGCCGTAAGCATGGAAATTTTTTGTCCTTTTCGTTTTAGCTCTTGTAAAACGTGGGTGGTAATGCGTTTAATTTCTTTCTGCACCGACATTGTGGAGGGGAGATTTTACCGAGAAACGTTCAGCGGTAAGGTCAAAAGTACGTTTTTTATTCTCAATTTGTCAAGTAGGGCAGGGGCGCTCGACACCGCTCAGGCTCGCTACCCCATTCATTTTACGGCGAAAGGAGGTTCCCTTCCCGCATTCGGGTTTCGAGGTCTGGGCGGGTAATGGTATCGGTGAGGTATTTCTCAATCATTAAAGAGGCAATGGGTGCAGCCCAAGTGGCCCCGAAGCCCGCATTTTCCACCAAAATTCCAATGGCAATCTTAGGTTTGTGCATGGGCGCAAAGGCCATAAAAACAGAGTGATCTTTGCCATGGGGATTTTGTGCGGTACCCGTTTTTCCGCAGATGACAATAGAATCCAGACGCGCCATCCGGGCGGTTCCTCCCGGTTCATGTACGGCGCCGTACATGCCACGCACGACCACGTCGAAATAGGCAGTATCAATTCTGGTTTCTTTTCTAGGAAACAATCCTTTGCGAGCCAATTCCTCTCCCCCGACCCTTTTCCCAATATGTGGGGTGATATAGTAACCCCGATTGGCTACAATGGCGGCAAGGTTGGCAATTTGGAGGGCATTGGCTTTCATTTCGCCCTGTCCAATTCCTAAAGAAATGATGGTGAGCCCTCGCCAGCCACCCTTTCCATAGACCTTGTCATAGTATTCGGCTGTAGGTAAATTTCCGTTTTTTACGTTGGGTAAATCTGTTTGGAAATTTTGTCCAAAGCCAAACCTTAAAGCGGCTTCCCGCCAGGCAACATATCCCTCTCTGGCATTGGGATAACTTTTGAGCATTTCATTGAAAGCCCAACAGTAGTAGGCATTGCAGGAGGTTTGAATAGAAAATTTTAAATCGGCCGTTGGGTGGGCGTGGCAACCTACGGAGTGTGCCGCAGAAATACGAAATCCACCACCGCAAGGAACCCTGGTATCATTGAAAAGCACGCCAAATTGCTGTCCAATCAGCGCGTTCATCACTTTAAACGTAGAGCCCGGCGGATAGCCATCCATGGTGGCCCGGTTGTACATGGGCTTGTTGGGGTCCAATAGGAGTTTAGGATAATTGCGCCGCAAATTCCTTCCTACCATAAGGTTAGGGTCATACGTAGGGGCGGAAATCAAAGCTAAAATTTCTCCCGTACTGGGTTCAATAGCCACAATGGCCCCTTTTTTATTTTGCATGAGACTTTCTCCCAATGCCTGGAGGTCTAGGTCTAAGGTTGTGATGAGATTTTTCCCAGGCACTGCCGCGGTATCAAAAGCACCATTTCCAAAAGAGCCCCTTTCGTTGTTGGTTACATCTACATAGACTTTTTTAACCCCTTTGGTGCCGCGAAGAACGTCTTCATAAGATTGTTCCACGCCAGATTTTCCGATATAGTCGCCTGGTTTATAATAGGGATTGTGGTTGGTGATGGAGGTATCTACCTCTGCGATGTATCCCAATACGGCAGCTCCAACGGCTTGTGGATAACGACGAATGGTTCTTTTTTCCAGGAAAAATCCGGGAAATTTGAATAATTTTTCCTGCAGTGCCGCCACCGCTACCTGTGATAATTCTTTTACTACAGGTTCCGGTTGTGTGGCCTTTTTCCTTGAACCTTTCCGCCGCACAATCGCATCCATGGCTTTCACCAATTCTGTTTTTTCAATATCTGCCAGTGAACAAAGCAACAAGGTGTCAAAGGGCGTGGTCTCTTTCATGACCACCATGAGATCGAAGGCATATTCATTGGCCACCATAAGTTTGCCATTGCGATCCAATACATTGCCTCGTGGAGGGTGTTGCACCAGTCGACGAATGGCATACATGTCGCCTTTTTGTTTATACTTTTCGTCCACCACTTGTAAGAAAAAAAGGCGCAGGATGAAAATCAATCCAACGCCAATAAACATGGCGAGGTAGACAAATTGGCGACCTTCAAGATTTTTCATTTGCCAGGGGATTTGCGGATGGCCATTTCCCAGACAATAAAAGTGAGGAGGCTAAGTACGCTGCCAGAGATGGTGCGGAGTAAAATGATAAAAATCCCACTGAACCTCGCCACCATAATGGTGTTCCATGCCAAATGAAAACCCAGTAAAAAGAAAAGAGCGAAAAGGGTGAATCTGCGAATATCGGGTGCGCTGATGCCCGGTCGCAGGTTGGCATCGAAGTCTTCTCCGGAGAAAAACAAGGGTAAAAGATATCCACGGAGGTAAGCGGCTGCGGTGAGTGCCATGGCGTTTACACCGCCGGTATGGGTAAATAAATCAATGGTAAGGCCGGTGATAAAGGCCAATATCAACAACCAGCCTTTTCCAAATTTCAGCGGCATGGTTAAGATAAGCCATGGGTAAAGCACCGGAGCAAGCAGAGGGCCGTAATGCACTTGTCTCAAAAGAAACAGGTCGATACCAAGTACCAGAATAAACCGAATAAATAGGCGCAGGGTGTCCATGGCTTAGGGATTGGTTTGAGCTTCTAAAAGACTTTGTTCTTCTTTCAGCCGGTGGTTCACCACATAAATATTCCGGACTCGATTAAAATTGGTAAAAAGTTCAATGATGATTTCATAATAGCCATCATCAGGGTTGACCTCAAAATCAGAAACGCGACCCACAGGTACGCCTTCGGGGAAAATGGAGGAATGGCCCGAGGTTTCCACGGTGTCGCCTAGGGCCACTTCTACATGGGAAGGCACATTGCGCACTTGTGCAGACCAACTAGATTTTCCGGTCCAAAACATCTGGCCAAAGTCTCCTGTTTTTTTCATCTGAACCGCCAAAGATGCTTGGGTATTTAGCAGGGACATCCCCAATGAGAAATGGGGACTTACCGCAATGATGACACCTACGGCTCCTTCCGGACTAATGACACCCATGTCTTCTTTGACACCATGCATGGTTCCTACATCGAGGGTGAAGTAATTCTTTTCGCCGGACGTACTGTTGTTGATCACTCTTCCTGGTAGGTATTGAAAGATTTGGGTGTACAAAGTATCTGCCAGCCAGCCTTTAGCTCCATACACTTTATACATGCTTTCTTGGAGTTGACTTCTTAAGGCGGCATTTTCCATTCTCAAAAGTTCTACTTCAGTACCTAAAGTGCCGTAAGTTTTAATATCGGTAATACCTGTTTCCACCGTTCCGGTAATGCCGGAGGTGGCTTGAAAAAATAATACCCTCTGAAAATTAAATTGCTGAATGGTCAAAACAAGTCCTATGCCTTCCAACAGAAGGAACAAGAGCAATACCCTGAATCGTTGCAGCAGAATGAATAAGTTCCGCATGCGATACCTCCGGTCAGCGAATCAGAAATGAATAGCCGTCGATATTTTTCAATGCTTTGCCGGTGCCTCTGGCTACGGCGCGCAATGGATCTTCAGCTACGTGTACAGGTAGTTTGGTTTTCATGGAAATCCTTTTGTCCAAACCTCGTAACAAAGCTCCGCCGCCGGCCAGATAGATGCCCGTCCGGAATATATCTGCGGCCAATTCCGGTGGTGTCATTTCTAGCGCACTGTGAATGGCGGCTTCGATTTTGCTAATGGTTTTGTCGATGGCAAAGGCGATTTCCTGGTAAGAAACCATGATTTCTTTCGGGATACCTGTCATCAGGTCGCGACCATGTACGGCAAAGTCCGGTGGTGGATTTTCTAATTCCTGCATGGCAGCGCCTACCTCAATTTTAATTCGCTCAGCGGTACGCTCCCCAATGTTGATGTTGTGCTGGCGGCGCATGTAATCTTCGATGTCTGCCGTTAAATCATCTCCGGCTACCCGAATGGATTTATCACACACAATTCCACCTAAAGAAATAACCGCAATTTCACTGGTGCCACCACCAATGTCAATAATCATATTGCCTTGCGGCTCTTCTACATCAATGCCAATCCCAAGCGCGGCTGCCATAGGCTCATGAATGAGATATACTTCTTTCCCGCCTGCATGCTCCGCACTGTCTTTTACCGCTCTTTTTTCCACCTCCGTAATGCCGGATGGAATACAAATTACCATGCGAAGCGAGGGCTTTATCCACCTTTTTCGGTCATTGATTTTTTTAATCATGCCTCGAATCATTTCTTCCGCGGCATAAAAATCTGCAATTACTCCATCCTTTAACGGGCGAATGGTTTCGATGTTGGCGTTGGTTTTGCCATGCATCAGCAAGGCTTGTTTACCAATGGCAATCACCTTACCACTTCGCCTGTCCATGGCCACAATGGAAGGTTCATCTACCACAACTTTGTCGTTGTGAATAATCAGCGTGTTGGCGGTGCCCAGGTCTATGGCAATGTCCTGGGTCAAAAAATCAAATAAGCCCAATGGTAGTCAATATTTTGAAAGTAAATGCAGGTCGAAAAATGATGTACTGCAAAACTACATGGAAAAAACTTTCCTTCGGCCTAAATTACAAACGAATATTAGTTTTTTTTTCAAAAGGAAATCAATGCTTGAAATGTCGAATTTTTCCAAAGACCATTCCCATGCCTGCATGTGCTGCTGCAGCGATCACTTCTCCGTCTCTTATGGACCCACCCGGCTGCCAAATCCATTGAATCCCATTGGCTTTGGCCAAATCTATGGCATCTGAAAACGGGAAAAATGCGTCTGAGCCCAGCACCGCGCCTTGAAGGTTGTGGCCTCCCTCCTTGGCTTTGGCGATGGCTTGTTTTACCGCGTCTATCCGGGACACCATTCCACAACCTATACCCAATAACTGGTTGTTTTTTACAAGTACTATGGCGTTGCTTCGGGCCGCTTTGACCAAAATTTCGGATAGCTCTATATCCTCCAATACGGATGCATCTCTAACCTCACCGGCCATAGTTACCCATTCCCTTGTACTTTCTGAACTGATATGGTTGTCTGGTGTTTGTACCAACCACCCGCCCAATGCCGACCGAAATTCAAGCCCAATGACAGGTCCCGGCTTTTTTTCTAAAAGGATTCTTTGGGGCTTTTCTTTTAAAAGTGCTAGTGCCTCAGGTGTATAAGCAGGAGCGAGTAGGATTTCAAAAAATTGTCCTTGTAGCCATTCGGCCATGGATAGGTCCACCATATGGTGGGTACAAATGACGCCTCCAAAAGCCGACACTGCATCGCCGGCCCAAGCTCTTTGTAGGGAAGTTAATCCGTCGGCATCTATGGCACAGCCGCAGGGATTGTTGTGTTTAAGTATGAAACTAGCATGTGGGGGCAAGGCATTGAGTAACCTTGTACCGGCATCTAAGTCCAAAAGATTGTTGTAAGAAAGCGCTTTCCCTGAAAGCACTGAAAAGGGGAGCGATTCTCCATGGAAAAATTTAGCTTCCTGATGTGGATTTTCTCCGTAACGCAGGTCAAAACTTTCTTCCGTTGGTAAAGCTGGAGGACTTTTTAGCTCGGCCATCCAATTCCAAATGGCCAGGTCGTACTGAAAGGTAAGGCCAAAACTCTTTTTTGCCATTTGCTTTCTAAAAGAAAATGAGCTCTGTCCCTGATGTTTTTCCAAAGCTTTATGCATCATGGCGTAGCTTTTCTGCCCGGGACATACCAACACCTGGTGGTAATTTTTCGCTGCAGCCCTCAATAAACTTACGCCACCAATGTCAATGAGTTCGATGCGCTCCTCCTCAGAGAGGGTTACATCTGAATGCTCGCTAAAAGGATACAAATCTACCACGACAAGATCAATGGGTTCGATGCCGAACTTGTGTAAGTCCAATGTGTCTTGCGGGTGTTGATTTCTTGCTAAAATGCCGCCAAAAACATGAGGATGTAGCGTTTTTACTCTGCCGCCCAACATCGCTGGAAATCCGGTGAGGTCTTCTACCAAGGAATATTCAAACCCATGGTCTTTAAGCCAGGCTGCTGTTCCTCCGGTGCTTACTAGGCTTACACCGAATTTAACAAGGCTTTGGACTAAAGGCAGTAAATCGGTTTTGTCATACACAGAAAGGAGCGCACGACGGATGGGGAGCATATCCATGATTTTAAGGAAATTTACGCTTAAAAGATTCCGGATATACCGGTTTTGTTCTCATCTTGCAAAGGTGGAATTAATCCGCCGGAAGGCAGGTAAAATTCAGGTTAAATTTTCCGCAGCATGCGTTGGATCGCTCTATTTAAAGAATCTTTTTCTCTTGCCTTTTTTTCGCTTATAGCCAATAGGTTGCGTACATTATTGTCGCTTTTAGGCGTTATTTTTGGGATTTTCGTTATTGTCCTGATTCAGGCCTCCGTAGATGCTTTGAGTAGAGACATTAACAAAACCATAAATAACCTGGGTGAGGATTTAATTTTTGTCCATAAATGGCCTTGGGAAGGCGATTTTGATCTTCCTTACTGGAAGTACATGGTGCGCCCACAGCCTTCGGAAGAAGAAATGGTTTGGCTTAGGAGGCGACTCGATGGATTTGCCGATGTGTCTTACCGGGGCATTACGGAAAAACCTGTGCGTTTTGAGGGGCGTTCTGAGTCGGCGGTTTCCATTCATGGCGTCGCTTCAGATTTTGAGAAAGTCCAGCATGTGCGGCTGGAAGAAGGGCGGTTTATCACGCCTCAGGAAATCAGAACAGGCAGTCAGGTGGTGGTGGTGGGCCACAATGTAGCGGCCAATTTATTGAAACCAACAGGCGGCATTGGTTCAGAACTCAGGGTGGGACCTCGTAAAGTCACTGTGATAGGTATTCTGCGTAAAAAAGGCGAATCGTTGTTTGATTTTGGAGAGGATGACAGGATTTTCATGCCATATCCACTTTTTTCCACCATGGTGGCGGGCAATCCGTTTTATTCTCATCGGGAGATCATGGTGAAACCCCTACCGGGTGTGCCCAAAGCCAGGGTTCGGGACGAAATTATTGGGGCCATGCGAAGTTTGAGGAAATTAAAGCCTGTTGAGGAAGACGACTTCTCCTTAAATGAAACATCCATGCTGACCAAACAAACAGCGTCTATTTCGGGTGTATTGTCAGTGGTTGGTTGGGTGGTCGGTGGACTTTCTATATTGGTGGGTGCTTTTGGGGTGGCAAATATTATGTTTGTCAGCGTACAAGAGCGTACCGGGCAAATAGGCATTCAAAAGGCACTTGGTGCCACAAGACCCTTTATTCTGCTCCAATTTTTAAATGAATCTGTGTTGCTCACCCTGCTGGGTGGTGGCTTAGGTATATTATTTGTTGCCTTGGTAGGCTGGGTGGTACGTCAGGTTTCTTCTTTCGATTTGGTTTTGGCCTCAAGCCATGTGT
>CAZRHR010000019.1:22286-37561 GCA_964599915.1 uncultured Candidatus Competibacteraceae bacterium
GTTGTATGGCATGGTGGTTTCTACCCTTGTGGGTTTAATCGCCGGAATCTCTCCTGCTTGGGCTGCAGCACGCATGAATCCTGTGGATGCCATTCGTGCCGGAATGTAGGCAACAATTTTATCCACAGATATTTGCAAAAAAGGGGTGAAATAATGTAACTTGTAGGCTAAACCAACTGATATGAAGAAAATTATTTGGGCCAGCCTTGGTATTTTGGTTGGTCTGGTGGCCATTGCGCTGGTGCTGGCCGCCTTTCATCCGGACAAATACGAAGTTACGCGCCATCGCACCCTCAAAGGCAGTCCGATTTTCGGATATGGCATGATTGCTGATTTTTCCCATTGGAATCTTTGGTCTCCTTGGTTTCCCATGGACACCGCTGCTGTATATACCTATAGCGAAAAAACCACCGGTGTAGGTGCTTCCATGCGTTGGGAAGGAAAAAAAATCGGGATTGGTACGTTGACCTTTACGGAGGTGGTTCCATTTGAAAAAATTACCTATGATTTGTTGTTCGAAGAACCCTTTAAAAGTAAGTCTCAGGGCCAATTTCTTTTCTCTTTAGCATCTAATGCGCTTCAGGTAACCTGGGAAGATCGTGGAGAATTGCCTTTTCCTTTTGGCCGACTTATGGACATGGTATGGGGATTTGACGCGATGATTGGCCGTGATTTTGAAATTGGTTTGAGCCGCCTTGATTCCGTAATTTCTGCTTTGCCTGCCGTTGAAATGAATCAAATTCAATTGGCCCGCATGGAGCCCACGGCCTATTTAACCTTACCCGTTACCACCATTCCAGATTCTGTGCACGACCAGTGGACCAACGCTTATAGCCGATTGTTGGAAACCAGCCTTCAATTGGGACTAGAGCCTGCCGGCTCTACGGTTTGCTTTTATCATGTGTTTGAACCTGAAAAAGTTGACATGGAGCCCGGTTTGCCTGTGAAAGGAAACATTCCCGTAGATGCCAATCCACCGGCTCCCTTTAAATTGGTGCGACAGCCCGCTCAAGAAGTTTTACGCTTTGTACATGTAGGCGATATCCGGGAAATGCATTACGCTTATGACGCGCTTGCCATTTACATGAAAGCTTTTGGATACGAGGAGGTGAGTGGTCCAATGGAAGAAATGGGAGCAACCTTAGCCACCTCTTCAGCTACCAATGGTGAAGTGTGGATTTCTTGGCCGGTAAAGAAAAAATAAAAAAAAACCGGGGGTATTCCATGCCCCCGGTGGTCTATTCCTGTACCCCTTTTTCTATCACCTGGGCAGCAAGTTCATCTATTACAATTTGCTCAAACTTTCCGGTTTTCGGGTCCTTTTCCACGAAGAATCGCACCTGTTTTCCATGCACGTAACCCACAAAAATGGCTGGTTCTTGTGTTTCAGTGGTGATGGGATGTGCGGTAAGTACCATATTATAAAAGTAAAGGACACCAACCGAAAAAACAGGGACGTTTTTTGAGGTTTATCGCTGATTCCTAAACACCAATACCTTGCCAAAAGCCGCTTGGCACATGCGGTATTAACTTGAATTAACGGACCATTCCATGGAAACAAAAAGAAAAGGTGTTGAAGCAGAGGTGTTTGCAAAAGAATTTTTAGAGTCAAAAGGTTGGAAAACTCTGGCGACAAACTGGCGCAGTGGTCGGGGAGAAATCGATTTGGTGATGCAGGAAAAAGATGTCTTGGTGTTTGTGGAAGTGAAGCACCGGCCTGCACAATGGGCTAAACATCATTGCTTTCCATCCATGAACCAAGTTAGGACCCTATTAGAAACAGCCGCCAGATACCAGGAGCGTCATCCTTGGTTTACGCAGGCCAGGTTTGATTTTATCCTTCTTTTGGGAAAATTTCCCGTTCCAGAATATCACCATTTTCCTGGGGCGATTGCTTGAAAACCCGGAAGTTGGAAGAAGCAAACCTTACAGCGGTAATCTCCTTGCTTTGTACTACCTTTGCGGGAAAATTGCCAGCATGGAAAAACCATCGGGTCCCGGAAGAGGCCGCAAAACCAATACGGCTAAACCGCGCCGGAACACCGGAGGCAAAGTAAGGTCCAACGATACAAAACGTACGGACGCATCTCCGGGTGCTTCTGCTTCTTCTTCTCCTTTTAACCGCACGCGTAAGTTTACCAAAGACGCGCCAACATCTTTTTCCCCTTCAGGTCCGAGGAAATCCACCGGAGGGAAACCCTATGCCAAAGAAGACGGCGCGCCCAAAAAGCCTTTTGGAAAACCCGCTGCGCCGGGTGCTAAATCCTTCGGGAAAAGCAAACCTTATGACCGGGAACAAAGTTTTGGCCCAAGAAAACCCTCCGGATTTTCAAAATCATACAAAGGGAAAGACGAGAAAAAAGTGGGCGCTCGTCCTAAAAGACCCGCTTCTGCCAACCAGACCATTGAAGAGGGCATTCGCTTAAATCGTTATTTGGCTACAGCCGGTGTTTGTAGTCGCAGGCAAGCTGATGAATTAATTGAAACAGGCGTTGTAAAAATCAACGGAGTCATTGTAACAGAACTGGGAACCCGCGTGAAGCCTGGCGATGTGGTATTGTTTGGCGATCGAAGGGTTACCGGTGAACCGCCCGTCTATGTTTTGCTGAATAAGCCGAAAGATTTTATTACCACCACAAAAGACCCTCAAAACCGCCGAACCGTTATGGAATTGGTCCGTGATGCATCGCCTTACAGGCTGTATCCGGTGGGGCGTTTAGATCGTGGAACCACTGGCGTGTTGTTGCTGACCAATGACGGCGCCATGGCAGAAAAATTGGCACACCCAACCTCCGGCGTAGAGAAAATTTACCACGCCACGTTAGACCAGAAGTTTACCGCCAGCGACATGGATGCGTTGCGCAGAGGGGTTGCCCTTGAAGATGGAACCGTTCGACCAGACGAAGTAGATTGGGTGACAGGTGAAGATAAAAGCCATGTAGGTATTCGCCTGCACAGCGGACGCAACCGAGTGGTTCGTAGAATGTTTGAAGCCCTTGGATACAAGGTCGTTCGACTAGATCGCGTCCTGTTTGCCGGTCTTACTAAAAAGGGTTTGGGTAGGGGTGAATACCGGCATTTGACCGATACCGAAGTGAACGCCCTGAAAAGGCTCTAAAATATTACCTTTACCCGAAAGTTTTCGCGCATGCAGTTTTTGGGAAGTGTGATAAAAAGGGCTTTGACCCTCCGGCGCACCCTGCGTAGGGTACGGCGCACCCCTTCGGCAAGCCAAATGCAGCGAAAAACCTTGGTGAAACTGCTTAAAAAAGCGCGCCAAACCGCCTTTGGAAAGCACTATGAATTTGACGCCATTCTTGCGGCTAACAAGCCGGAGAAGTTGTTTCAAAAAATTGTGCCCATCCATGACTATGAGTCCATGCATGCCCAATGGTGGCAACAATCCTTACAAGGAGCCGCCGATATTGCATGGCCGGGAAAAATCAAATATTTTGCCTTAAGTTCAGGTACCTCCGCTGCCGCCTCAAAATACATTCCCGTTACCAACTCCATGATTCGTGCCATGCGCAAAACGAGCGTAAGGCAAATTCTTTCTTTGGTCCATTACGATTTTCCGGAAGAGCTTTTTGCCAAAGGCGTATTGGTACTCGGAGGCAGCAGCGATTTAACCAAAGTAGGGGATTATTTTCAGGGCGATTTATCCGGCATTAACCAGGCCAACATGCCCTTTTATGTGGCACCCTTTTATAAGCCCGGCCGCCAAATTGCCAAACATCGGGATTGGAATTTGAAGCTGGATGAAATCGTCCGTAAAGCCCCGGAATGGGACATTGCCATGCTCACAGGTGTTCCGGCTTGGAACCAAATGGTGTTAGAACGGGTGATTGCCCATTACAAACTCAACCATATTCATGAGATTTGGCCCAACCTTTCTGTTTTCATTTATGGAGGTGTTGCGCTTGAACCCTACAAGAAAGGATTTGATGCACTGCTGGGTAAGCCCATTCATTATGTAGAAACGTATCTCGCCTCAGAGGGATTTGTCGCCTATCAAAGCCGTCCGGGCGTCAAAGGCATGGAACTGGTGCTA
This sequence comes from uncultured Candidatus Competibacteraceae bacterium, assembly GCA_964599915.1. Lineage (GTDB taxonomy): Bacteria > Bacteroidota > Bacteroidia > CAIKAF01 > CAIKAF01 > CAZRHR01. The sequence goes on from CAZRHR010000019.1 coordinate 26,338, forward strand.
AACAATGGCATTTTTGCTGAGTTTGTCCCATTTAATGAAACAAACTTTTTTTCCGATGGACGTTTGCGACCAGATGCCAACGCCCTTTGGATTGAAGACGTAGAAGAAGGTGTGGAATACGCCATATTACTTTCCACCAATGCCGGCGCTTGGCGTTACCTCATCGGAGACACCATTCGATTTACTTCTTTGGCCCACAAAGAAATCATTATCACCGGACGCACGAAACATTTTCTATCGCTTTGTGGGGAACATTTAAGTGTGGACAACATGAACCGTGCAGTGGAAGGGCTAGCACAAAAATATAACTTGTCTATGCCTGAATTTACCGTAATGGGCACCCAAGAGAACGGTGAGTTTGGTCATCTTTGGTATATAGGCGTAGATGGTCCGCTGCCAGATGCTGATTTTACGGAGGATCTTGACCGCTTACTTAAGTGTATGAACGACGATTATGCCCTTGAAAGGGCGCATGCACTTAAACAACTCCGGGTGCGTGTAGTGCCTGTGGATTGGTTTTACGATTGGATGAACCAACAAGGGAAAATGGGAGGGCAGCATAAATTTCCTCGCGTTTTGGATAAGTCTAGAATGCAAGATTGGCTTACTTTCGTTGAGCAAAAATCTTTACTAGCGTAAAACCATGTCCAGCGAGGCCATCACCACCGGTATTTTCTTTGGCTTTACCCTAAGCTTCTCTGCCGGTCCGGTCATGTTTGCACTCATCCAAACCAGTATTAAGGAAGGATTTTGGCGTGCCTTGCTTATGGAATTGGGCATCATTTGCTCCGATGCCTTTTTTATTCTAGTGGGTGTATTTAGCCTTGGACAATGGATTCAAGACCAGACCCATGCCCAAAATTATATTCTTGCCGGCGGTGGACTTGCCCTCTTGGCCATGGGAGCCATTAAAGTAGTGTCAAAACCAAAAATCCGAAAACATGTGAGGGAAATGGCTGGAGAAATCAAAACCCATGCCTTTGGACTTTTTGTTCGGGGATTTCTCTTCAATACCTTCAACCCATCCGTGATTTTATTTTGGCTCGGTGCCGTTTCTATTGTTACCTCAAAGTTCGAAGGCGACCAGCCTGCAGTCGCCGGCTACTTTATAGCCACACTATCCACCATGTTCTTTTTTGATGTGGTCAAAGCATGGTTTGCCCAAAAACTTAAAGGTTGGTTTTCGCCAAGAAGAATGATTTATATGGATAAAATAGTAGGTGTAGTTTTTATGATTTTTGGTACGGTACTGTTAATCAAAGGTGGCCTGAACCTCATTTGGTAGGCTTTTTAACGCGTTTTGGTGCATAAATTTATCCGCCCTCGCAATCCTTCCCGCCCTCTATACGTTACATTTACGTCATGAACCAAGGGCCTACTCCGCAACAAAAAGCTTCTTCACGTTCCAAATGGAGCTGGGTTTTGCGGATTTTTTTGGTGTCTTTGGCCCTTATAATGCTTGGATTGGTCAGCGTTACGGCTTGGGTTTATACCCACCAGGAGAAGATCAAAGCCATGATGATTGAGGCCATCAACCAAGAATTACAAGCGGAAATTAAAGTCGAACAACTCGACCTTACCCTTTGGGCCCATTTTCCCTATGTGACCATGGAGTTTCATCAAGTGGCTATCCCCGGCCATGGACCCTTGGCCTCCGGTGAAACCCTGCTGCAAGCACAAAACTTGGATATTCAATTCAACCTTTGGGATATCTTCTGGGAAAATTATCTCATCCGACGCATTGAAATGCGACATGGAAAAGCGGACGTACGGTTTAAAGCCGGTACCAATGGCAACTACGACCTGCTAAAACCCAAGCAAGACACCGTGCCATCCTCTAGCTTGTCCATGGATAAATTGGTCATTCAAGACCTTGAACTGCATTTTTCCATGCCTGAAGACCAAGTGAAAACCAAGATACAAACAGACCTTTTGGTGGTGTCAGGCGAGTTTTTCACCGCACCTGTAAACCTGAGCCTCCGATTTGAAGGAACACCTCAAGAAATTTACGTGAAAGACCAAGATTATGCCATCGCAAAAAAAATCAGCCTGCGCTGCCTACTCACAGAAGATGAAGCCTTTTGGCGTTTTCAAAACGGAAAACTAGCCATTGAAGACATGCAATGGCAATGGTTTGGCCAGTCCGGAGATAACTATTTCTTCGATTTTACAGGTGAAAACCTCCAAATAAGTCAGTTTATCGCGCTACTTCCATCGCCTTACAATGAAGAAGCGGCCCAATATGAGAGCGAGGGCGTTTTTGCCGCCCATGCACGCATAGCTCCAGGGCAAATCAAAGCTGAAGTAGATATTCAATCCGGCGAAATTTATCATGCACCCTCTGATTTGCGGCTGGAAGACCTTTTCCTTCGCCTCCAATATGCTTTTGAAAATAATACACATCGCCTGGATATTCCACAAGTTCGTGGTCAAGTAGCAGGCGACCCTTTCGAAGGTAGTTTTGCCATGGAAGACATGGCCGGCAGCCAAGCCCAATGGCAGCTCAAAGGAATTTTTAACCTGGCGCATTGGGCCGCCTTTTTTCCTAACCTTCCTGCCAAAGAGGTGGCTGGATTGGCAGAGGTGGACATTCAGTTTCAAGGTCCGCTTCGGCCCGTTCAACCCCAAGATTGGTCGCAGTCCTCCGGGCAAATAAAATTGCAGGAAGTCGGTTGTACCGTCGAAGGATTTAATTTGCCCATTTCCCAGCTTCAGGCTTTGGTGCAACTGAACGAACAAGGATGGTACGCAGATACCCTGCGGTTCGTGGCCGGAAAATCTGACTTTTCCCTTCAAGGATATGTGGAAGGCTGGTTGGGGGGGGCGGAACATCCCTTGGTGATTCGTGGACAGGGAAAAGCGAATGCCTTACATCTGGATGAGTTGGCCCAAGCCTTCGGCTCCGGCGAAAAGGGTGATGGCTTCGTCTTGCCTTCCGGTTTAGAGGTTCATGCCCAAGTGGCCGTGGGTTTTCTGCAATATGACCAATTTCAGGCGCAAGACATTGAAACCAGCATTCAGTTGAGCGATAAAGGCATTTTTATTCAGGAAGCCGCCATGCGCACCTGCGAAGGACGGATTCAGTGTTCCGGGAGTCTGGTGCCTGCTTCCAATGGTTTTGCCTTGTCCGCAGACGGAAAGCTACAAGCCTTGAGCGTGCAAGCCTTATTTACTTCTTTTCACGACTTTGGCCAGGAAAAACTTACGGCCAAACAGGTATCAGGCCAGCTTTCAGGACAGGTGCAAGTACAAATGAGAACCGATGCACATTTGGTGCCTCAGCCCGCGTCCACCTTGGCTACTTTGCAGTTTCAAGTGGTTCAGGGGCGGTTGTCCGGTTTTGAACCCCTAATGGCCTTGTCCGGTTTTATTCGCGAAGAAGCGTTGAAAGATATTCGGTTCGAAACCCTTCAAAATGAAGTGTTCATCCGTGACCAACAAATCACCATGCCGGCCATGGATATTCGCTCCAATGCTCTAAATCTGGTGCTTAGCGGGACACACGGCTTCGACAATCAGGTGGATTATCGTTTTAACCTGTTGCTGAAAGACCTTTTGGCCTCTAAATTCCGCAAACGCAAACAGCAAGAGGCCTTCGGAGATTTGCAGGAGGAGCCGGGCGGTTTAAGATTGTTTATAAAAATGAGTGGGCCCGCTTCCGACCCCAAAATGGCCTACGACATGCAAAGCGTACTTCGCAAAATTCCCGAAGACCTCAAGCGCGAAATGCAGCGGACCAGCGCCCTGATTCGCGAAGAATTTGGATTGCCACCCAAGGACACCACCAAGCGACAAGAGCCGCCTTTGCCCCGCCGGCCCAATCCAAACCGCGTACGAAGCCAGGATGGTTTTGAGTTTGAATAATCTTTTTGGGCGCCTGCCGCGTATCCATTCAGCCCATTTCTTGCAGGCTAGATTTATTTCAATGGGCGATGTGCTGAGCCATCAAGGCGGCACCGGGTGCTTCGCGAAAAGTCCTCCCGGCATGAACTTTAAAGTTTCACCTTTGCCATCCGAGCCGGTCCGGGCTTTCTGCTTCGCCCCCTGGCGCAGCCATCCTTGAGCCCACCGACTTTTACATAACTTATGCGACCAGCTTAAACTTTGGTTGTGTCTCCATTTTCTGTAATGCTTTATAAGGAAAAGCGAATGCCTTGAGATGCCTCCGAAAATGAATTAAATGATGATAATTATTATAATTTTGTCCGAGTTTATCTCAAAATTTGGGTAAACTAAGAAATGTAATGCATATATAACTGAGCCCAAGTTGAACCATGTGCAGGAGGACAAGCCTGCTCACCTCTTTGGGCCATAAAAGTGAAAGAAATGACAAATCTTACAAAGTTTGGGTTTGGGTTAGCCCTAGGCATGAGCATCTCATGGTTCGGTTGCCAAAAAGAAGACAACCCTTTGCCCGGCGCACCCGGCGATGTTATTCAATATGATTCAATTACCACATTGAATCTGTCAAATTTGGAGGATATCCGAAACACCACTTTAGACCAGTTTATTAGTGATTCAACATTTGACGTTGGATTTTACAGAAACAGGTTTGCCATGCCTCAGTTTTCCGTAACTCTTTATGCGGTAAAATACTGGTCTATCATTCCCGAATTCAGTAACCGGCCTACCGTAGCGACCGGATTATTGGCCGTTCCTGCCACTGGTTCCAATGCCATGCCTATGATTTCTTATCAACATGGTACCGTGTTTTACAAACAAATGGTGCCTTCCGTTTATGCGTATTCCGATGAAACCAAGTTTATGATGTTGCAATTTGCCTCACAAGGCTATATGGTGATTGCCGCAGATTATTTTGGTTTAGGAAATACGTCTACCGAGCCCAACAGTTATTTCGTAAGGGGGAGCACAGAACAAGCATGTTTAGACATGTACCGTGCTTCACAACAGATTTTGGTAGAGAAAAACCTTCAGATGACTAAGTTTTTTATCAATGGCTGGTCTCAGGGAGCTTACAATACCATGTTGTTTTTAAGAAGACTTGAGCAAGAAGGCATACCTGTAAAAGCGGCGTTTACTGCTGCCGCTCCGGTAGATCCTCAGTTTTTTGTCACACGCGGATTATTTAATCCTCGCCCATTCGATGCAGTGTATACCGTAGCCGCCTTATCCAACATGATTTTCAGCATAGAAAATTATCGTCAGTTGACGGGCTTGGCTGCCAGATATATTCAGGCTCCCTATTATGAACCCGCAAGAAAGTTTTACACTTTCGAAATGGATTATGTCGCTTTTATGGACACCGTTCCCTCCAATTTACAACAAGCTTTCACACCAGCATTTTTCGAAGAGGCCCAAGCCGCCCAAACGGCCTTTTGGGGTATTCTGGCTGCGTCCGAAGCGTATCGCTGGCTTAGCCCAACCCCATTGAGGGCCTATTATGGAATGAAGGATGAAGCCGTGCCGGAATATATTGCCAAATTGGCGGTGGACTACATGATAACCCTTGGCAAGTCCAATGCAGAAGCCATTAACGCTGGAGCGGAGGCAGATCACCGCAAAACTTATTTGGAATCCCTCGTAGATGCCAAGTCTTGGATAGATAGCTTCTAAAACTTAAACCAATTTTTTTCAAAGACCGGTGGAACACAGTTTCATCGGTCTTGTTTTTTTTAAATAAGCCATTAAAGGGGGGCACATCCCTAATTTCTGCCAAAATGACGTTCAATAGCTGCCATTTTACCCGATACATTCCTTTTTTCCTGTCAATAAGGAGGTAAAACAAGGGTTGGAATAATTTTCGCAGAAGGCAAACCAAACTTGAATGTTTATATCATGGGAAAAATTATAGGAATTGACCTTGGAACCACCAACTCTTGTGTGGCCGTAATGGAAGGTAACCAACCGGTGGTGATTCCAAACAGTGAAGGAAAAAGAACCACGCCATCTATTGTGGCGTTTTTGGATAATGGTGAGCGTAAAGTCGGTGACCCTGCCAAAAGACAGGCCATCACCAACCCAACCAGAACCATTTACTCCATCAAAAGATTTATGGGTTCCGCTTTTGGCCAATTGGGCAAAGAAGTGACACGCGTTCCCTACACCGTAGCCAGAGGGGACAATGACACCCCACGGGTAAAAATTGACGACCGCATGTACTCTCCACAGGAGATTTCGGCCATGATTTTGCAGAAAATGAAGCAAACGGCCGAAGATTACCTGGGACAAGAAGTAACAGAAGCCGTTATTACCGTTCCTGCCTATTTCAATGATGCCCAGCGTCAGGCCACCAAAGAAGCAGGTGAAATTGCCGGCCTTACCGTAAAGCGCATCATCAATGAACCTACGGCGGCTGCTTTGGCTTACGGATTGGATAAGAAAAGCCAAGACATGAAAATTGTGGTTTTCGACTTAGGTGGAGGAACCCATGACGTAAGTGTACTGGAATTGGGTGATGGCGTTTTTGAAGTAAAATCTACCGATGGCGACACCCATTTAGGAGGAGACGATTTCGACCAAAAAATCATCGATTGGTTGGCCGATGAATTCAAAACCGATGAAGGGGTAGATCTACGCCTCGACCCTATGGCCTTGCAGCGCTTGAAAGAAGCCGCTGAAAAAGCCAAAATTGAACTTTCCAGTGCTGCCGAGACAGAAATTAACCTGCCTTACATTATGCCGGTCAATGGCATTCCTAAGCACTTGGTACGCAAACTGACCCGCTCCAAATTTGAAGCCCTTTGCGATGACCTCATCCAAAGAACCATTGCCCCTTGTAAAACAGCCTTGAGCAATGCCGGATTGAGCGTCGGACAAATCGACGAAATTATCCTGGTGGGAGGTTCTACCCGTATTCCTGCGGTGCAAGAAGCCGTTCAGAAATTCTTCGGAAAATCCCCCAGCAAGGGAGTGAATCCGGATGAAGTGGTGGCTGTAGGAGCGTCTATCCAAGGCGGCGTTTTGGCCGGAGACGTAAAAGACGTGCTTTTATTGGATGTAACGCCTTTATCTTTGGGAATTGAAACCATGGGTGGCGTATTTACCAAACTCATCGAAGCCAACACCACCATTCCTACCCGGAAAAGCGAAGTGTTCAGCACCGCCTCAGATAATCAACCTTCCGTAGAAATTCATGTGCTACAAGGGGAACGTTCCATGGCCCGCGACAACAAAACCATTGGACGGTTCCATTTGGACAGCCTGCCACCGGCGCCCCGTGGCATTCCAAAGATTGAGGTTACCTTCGACATCGACGCCAACGGAATTCTTTCTGTTTCTGCCAAAGATCAAGGCACCGGCAAGGAACAATCTATTCGTATCGAAGCCAGCAGTGGACTCAGCGATGAAGAAATCAAGCGCATGAAAGCCGAGGCCGAAGCCAATGCCGAAAGCGACAAAAAAGCCAAGGATATCGCCGAGAAAATGAACATGGCCGATACCACCATTTTCCAAGCGGAGAAAACCCTCAAAGATCTTGGTGATAAGGTGCCTGCCGACCAAAAGGCCGACATTGAATCTTCCATTGAGGCCCTGCGTACTGCACACAAGGCCCAAGATCTGGACGGTATTGACAAGGCCCTTGAAGCCCTCAATACCAAAATGCAAGCCATGGCAGAAGCCGTGTACAGCAAAGAAGGCGCACCTGCAGATGCCGGAGCCGCACCAACTGGTGACAACGGCAATGTGACAGATGTAGATTACGAAGAGGTGAAAGGTTAATCCTTCACCCATTACTGAAGTATCAGAGGGCCTGAATGGCCCTCTTTTTTTATGTGTAAAATGCCCTCGGACCATGGCGCCCCTTGCACAGCGCACATGGATTTGTCTTTCGTTATATCCTCCTCGTCTTTTTCGGCCTATTGGTTTTTAAAGGGATGGTTTTTGGAGAAGAGGGTAAAAGTCTGGAAGGTGGCTCTTTGGAGATTCATATTTGCTCAAAGGCCAAAGCAAGAATCAAATGAATGGAGAAGAACCATCGCACGGCTTTAGACCAGTAAACATAGGGTGAGCTCATGCCTTGCCCGTAGAGACCCAACCTCACCATTCAGTTTTCCCCAATGTCGCTTATCTCTTCATGGAAAAATCCCTGATGTTCCTTTGTGGAAAATGCTTTGGGATGGAAAGGCTCAGGCTCGCCGGGGTTCCTATCTCTACTTTAGAAAAAGTAAACCTGGCCAAACCTTGTTGGTCTTTGGCCCGCCATTGAATTTGACTTTCCATGGCAACGCTCACGCCTTGAATGGATGAAAATTTTTCGGGAAAGTAAGAAAGTCGCAAGGCTTGTTCCGGTTGTCCCCATTCCATTTGCGCAAGGGTGCGGTCGGGATTCCAGACCAAGGCATGGGCAGGAAGAATCATGTGGGGATGTTGCAGCATCGTTTGTCCACCGGAAGTGAAGGCGCGAAGACTGCCATTTTGGTGTTGTTCAGCCGCGTATGGTAAGTTGGGCATCAGGGGAACCGCACTGCCCATCATGATGCTTTGCATGGCGCCAAGGCCAATGGGAAAGGTGTCGGTGCGACCCATGTAAGCGACATTTTGCAGCAGGTCAAGCATGAAAGCGGAATCGCTTCTGAGCCAAAGTCGGGCGATGTCCACCACCCCAATAGAAGGGCGAAGTTGGATAAGCACCGCCGAGTCTTGTTGCATCCGGACCCTTCCTTTCAATGTATGTTGCTCATTTCCGGCTTCAATGGCCATTTCAAACTTGCCATCGAACCAACCCCACTGGGCCGCTTTGGGCCAAATGCTGTCTTCGGGTAAGGTGGAAACAGCCCATGGTTCTTGATGCAAGGCTGCACTTTGTCTTTGTTGACGTGTAATGCACGCCCAACATCCCCAAACCAGGGCTAACGTAATAAAGGCCTTGGATACATTCATGGGCGGCCTGTCTGAATTTTCCGTTCTAAGGTTTCAGAAGGCGCATTCAAAACCTCAAGGGCTTTTTTCCATTGCACCAATGCCTCTTCTTGTTGTCCGGATTGATAAAGCAAATCTCCGTAGTTTTCAAGAATTTCAGGGTATTTATCGCCTCCTGCCTGAAGCGCAATGCGAAGGGCGGTGAGCGCTTCTTCTAAACGCCCCATTTTACCCAAAACCATGCCTTTGGTGTCTTGATAATGTGGATTTAAAGGATGTGTTTTGGTGGCAAATTCTGCCATACTCAAGGCTTTTTCTAGCTGATCATTTCTCAAAGAGAGAAAATAGGCATAATTGTTCATCGCCAAAGCGTCTTTGGGATCGATATCCAAGGCCGCTTCAAAACATGCATCCGATTTCTGGTACTTTTCCATGTAGTGATACAGCTGGGCCATGGAGGTCAGAAATTTTTGTTCTAGTCCTCGGTCAGAGGCAAACAACAAATCTTTGCCTGAGCGATATGCCAAGTCTGCTTGTTCGTATTCTTTCAGTTGAAACAGGGCATTACCTAGATAGAGAAAGGGTAGGGGATGGGTAGGAAAAAGTTCTGTTGCTTTTTTCCCATCTCTGCTTAGGTCTTCCCATTGGGCCAAACTGGCTTCCAAACGCAGGACTTGTTCCCAGAGTTGAAACCCGCCATTTCCTTCTTTAATGGCTTTTTGATAGTACTTTAAAGCCTGTTCAAACTCATTGGTTTGTAGGGCCAGGTCGCCTAAAATAGTGGCTGCCCGTGGATCTTCGGGATGAGAAGCTTCCAGAATTTTAGCAAGTTGTCTGGCTTCGTTGCGCCAAAGTGGAAACTGTTCGGTTCGGGAAAGAAGCATGCCCAGGATTCGGAATTTGTTTTCCGTATCTGCTTTTGGATTTTCAAAAGCCTTTCTAAGGAAGACCATGGCTTCTCCGGGTTTACCGGTTTCTTGGGCCAATTGGGCCAGATACAAATGTACCCTTGGATGCGTGGGTTCAAGGGATTCCGTTACCGTAAACCATTCCCAGGCCAATGCCAGTTGCCCTTGTTCTCTATACATTTCACCCAAAGCAAAAGACGCATGCGCATTTTGTGGGTAATATTTGAAAGAGGCCAAAAGTGCTTTGGCTAATTTTTTTCCGGTAAAATGGTGTTTTAAAATGAGGACTTCTGTTTCTTGTGCAAAATCCGGAGGTAAGTCATAGTCTTTGATGCCTCGCAGTTCTCGGAGCGCACCTTTTACATCGCCGGCCTGGTCCATGGCTTCAATCAGGGAAAAGCGTAAATCGTTGTCATAAGGTGCACGGTTTATCATGGCGCTGTACACCCGAATAGCATCTTCGGGCCGTGCCAATTTTCCGTACAACTCTGCCAATAATGCACCAAACCAGCGGTTTTCAGGTTGTAATTTCCAGGCTTGTTCTGCATAAGGTAGCGCTTGTTGCGGGCGCCCCATCTCACTCCATAAATCTGCGATGGCGTGATACGCCGCCGCATTTTTTGGATCGAGTTGAATCACCTTTTCGTACAGGGCAATGGCCTCTTTTTTATGACCGATCACCTTTTGGGTGGTGGCATCATAAAAGGCCAATTTGGCGGACACCTCCGTTGGTTGACCTAAAAGCGCACCAAGAGAAAAAATAAAAAAGGCGGCACTGAGCTTAACGGATGGCCACATAGTCTCCCACACTAAGGTCCAAGGCCTGGCCGTGGAATTGGCTAAAGTTGCCCACCATGCTGTTGGCCACCACCACACGGGATAGATGTGACTTTTCCTGAATAATGGTATTTGAAACCACACAATTTTCAATGACTGTTCCATGCCCTATGGATACGTGTGGACCTACCACAGCGTTACGTAAAATTACATCAGGACCGATATAACATGGCTCAATAACCACAGAATTTTCTAAAACAGCCTTTTGGCTTACTAGATTTTCTGTTTTTTTAACCAATTCCAAGATTCTTTGGTTGGTATACACCGTGGCATCTTTATTGCCACAATCTAACCACTCGTCTACCGCGCCTGTTACAAATTGTGCCCCCTTCTTTTTCATGTTTTCAAGGGCATTCGTGAGTTGATATTCGCCTTTTTCTTTTAGGTCATTGGTAATGAGATGATCTATTTCCGCTTTGAGCCATTGTCCATCTTTTACATAATAAATACCAATGATGGCGAGGTCAGACACATAGGTTTGTGGTTTTTCTACCAAATCTGTAATTACGTTTTGCTCGTTGACCAATACTACGCCAAAGGCGGAAGGGTCTTCTACTTTTTGCACCCAGATCATGCCATCCGGAGAGGTGTCCATTTTGAAGTTGGCAGAAAACAAGGTGTCTGCAAAGGCTACAATCACTGGGCCGGTAAGCAAATCC
>CAZRHR010000020.1:0-36868 GCA_964599915.1 uncultured Candidatus Competibacteraceae bacterium
CAAATCTTTAACTTAACTTTGAACAAATACTGTTTGAGAAACTAGACCACCTCAGCCAAGCAATCTAATTTTTTCATTACTACGAGGATTCATTTCTGTTGCTAGTTCGCCTTTTCTTTTAGTTACAAGCACCTGGAGGGCTTCGGTTCATGAGGGCAAAACCCAGTCCAACCGCCACCTTAAACATATAATCAAATTTTATACTACATGAAAAAGAGAGAATTCTATTACTTCAAAAATCTAATTTGCAAATTCAATTTAAAGAACTGTTTGTTGCCTTCCTTGTAAACAGTCCCAAATTTATGCCTCGTACTACTTGCTGTTTCAAGTTTCGTATTGTTGAGCAAATAGTCTTCAAATTCATTGCGGTTGTAAATATGGTAGCAGAGAACTTCGCCATCTTCTTTAACGACCAGATAACCCCCTGTCGCATCAAGTTCTCCTGTCCAAACCTTTGACGGCATCATGCCCAAAGCTATATCGGTTAATAAGCGTTTGATTTTGTATGAATAAAACGGATGGTTGGTTTCAATATTAAAACCTAGTGGATTGCTTTTTGAAATCACTGACACCAAATCAACCGTTCTAGAATGCCCAGTTGAAAAAAACAAAAAAACCAATTCAGCTAAAATATTAGACAAAAAGCTGTCAATTAGTGTAAGGTTGTTTCCGAAAATAGGACTTTCTGTTTTTCTAAAACTCAATTTTCCAGAATACCCACTTATTTTCTCAATTCTATCTTTGATTTTGCTTCTTGTATCAATTTGATTGATTTCTTGAATTTGATGGTCAGTTAAAACCGCCCCCTCGATTTCGTAAATGAAATTTGTTGTTTTGCCCGCATTTAAAAGTGTGGATGCACCACCAAGTTGTGATTTTATACTAAATCCAAGTCCGGGAGTTGTTCCCGTTCGTTGGTCATGAATCACAATTCTGATGTCGCTTTTTACCGTTGACTGGGCTTTAAGCGATACACAATTAAAGGAATTGATAAATGTTTCAATTTCAGGAATTGAAAACGTTGCGGCTGTTGTTTCTTTAAGTTTTGAAAGCAATAAAACCGCTTTTTCTTGAAATTGGGTTATTGGAATTCTAAATTCTTCATGCTCTCCTTTAACAACGACCAAATCGCTCTCGTAAGCATATTCGTAGGTACCGTTTGATTCGTCGCGGAGGATTTTGATAATTGGGAAAATCAGGGCTTCGATTTTCTTTAAATCACTATCGCCAGCGAAAAGATTCCTGTCAGATATGATTTTTAGAAGAGTGTATATTTCACTCCATTCGCCCTTATTCCCCTTTAACATAGTTCAATTTCTTTAGCATCTTGCCAGTTCTCATTATCCCAAACTCTTCCATTGTAAGATATATTTGCAAAAAATTTCATTGAGCTGTCCAATACAATACCTCCTATCCAATTAGATGAGGCCAGACGGTATTCCTTAATAAATTTTTGGGTTAGATTAGAAGCTTCTTTCAATGAGTCAACTTCAAAATAAACCAACCCATTTGGCCTTTTTAATTCATCCATTTTTACACTCTTAGAGAACGACTCCCATTTTGACAAATCAATTGTTGAGCCAAGACCAACATAAAATTTTGCTTTTATCAAATTCACATTATTGCTCATCCTTCTAATTGTTTAATAATTTCTTAATGATTTGTTTGGCTGTTGCCTTAATTGCAGGAACAGCGACTGAGTTTCCGAACTGTTTGTAGGCAGAGGCATCAGCAACGGGAATAATGTAATTGTCGGGGAAACCCTGAAGCCTTGCCCATTCTCTTGGTGTCATTTTTCGTATTCCCTGCCGGTTAACCTCACCCTTAATTTTTGTGACTGGAGTGAAATCTTCTATTCTATCATCATAAACCAAGTTTCTTTCTCGGCCCATACCCCCACAAACAACTGCGTTTGCCGTTCCGTCGTCAGGAATGATTTCGTAGCCAAAGCCGTTACCTTTGCTTTCGTGTCTTTTTTTGTGATTTATCAGCGTGTTCAGGTATGTGTCTGAAAGATAGTATTTTACTGAAACTGGTCTTTTTTCCTTCACATCTTCAAAAGTGGCATTTTGATTGGTTGGTTTAGGGTACTTAAAATCACCAATTCCTAGGTCGGCCCTAAAACCGACAATAAAAATGCGTTCCCTATTTTGAGGCACACCAAAATCTTTAGCGTTCATTATTTGTGGTTCGGGAACATAGTAACCCAAGTCGTTGCGTAATACATTTAAGATGGTTTCTAAAGTTTTACCTCTATCGTGATTTCTTAGTCCTTTAACATTTTCAAGAAAAAATGCTTTAGGTTGTTTCCGTTTAATGATTTCAGCAACATCAAAGAACAAAGTACCTCTGGTATCTTCAAATCCTCCACGTTTGCCTGCAATAGAAAAAGCTTGACAGGGAAACCCTGCGCACAAAACATCAAACCCATCAGGAATAAACATCTTGGTTTGCTCTTTTGTGATATCACCAAAAGGAACCTCACCAAAATTGGCCCGATATGTTTTTTGGGCCTCCTTGTCCCACTCACTGGTAAAAACACATTTACCCCCTAGTGATTGCATGGCTAATCTAAATCCACCAATTCCTGCAAAAAGATCAATAAACTTAAATTGAAAGTTCGAAGGCTCTGGAAATGGAACATCGTGTTTAAAATCAAAGAGAACACGCTGTACGGCTCGTTCAGCTAACATGTTGGTTATGGGCACAGCGGGGAATTTATACTCCAAGATGCTTTTCACACGTTGAATCGCACCTAACTTAAAAAAACGTCCCGCGCCATTTCTTTGATTGTTGAGGTAGTGAGTTAGTGCGGCACTGCCGTATTCTAAACCGTCAATAATCTTGAGTGCCTCGTCTAACCCCAAAACCTCCTTAGCCGTTAAATTATTTAATTCACTCATTACCCATTGCCGTTATAGATTAAGAACGCAATTTACTAAAACTGTTTGGAAGTTTTGTAGGCAAATAACCCATAAATATAGGAATGTTACTAACACAATTAACCTAAAGACATTGGAACTAATTCCCAGAAGTTCAACTTTGCCAATTCTCTCTATGAGTTTTATCGAAAATAATAAGTCATACGGATAAAATGCGTGTCCAGAGGGAAAAACAAACATTTTTAATCTAAAGCACAATAAATCATAATATTAATTTCAAATTTAGATATTATAATATTACCTAATAACAACCAATTTTACCCAATCCACCTCGTAAAAACAAATGGCTTCTCTGGCCTACCAAATTTAAAACATAATGTCGCCAATAACAGGCGTCCATTCCGGCCATCAACCTTGGCTTTTTACCAATTATCTCTTCTATAGCCGATATAAACAGGGTTAAAGGAAACAAAAGCAGCTAATTCAAAAACGTCAAAACCGCGACTTGATGATAGATAATTCTTGCATTTTTGTATGTCTTTACGAAAACTATTAAAATTGTTGCACGTTTTTAATTCAACTGCTAAAAAACAATCGCTTTCATTTGAATTTGAAATAGAAGCAATATCAATAATAAATTCCTTTTTAAGACCTGTTTTCCTTCTAAGGTATTTATATTCATACAAAAGAATCAAATTGTTAGTATTAGAATTCGGGAAATTTCCCCAAAGGTTCTGCTTACTTAATTCATTACAATACCTCTAAGGGTTTCTTCTTTAAAATTTTTGCCTATAATTTCTTTCTCAAGAATTGCTAATTTTAGTGAGTTTTCTAATGCGATCTTCAACTTTTTTCTTTTTTCAGAAATATTACACATTTTGATTGTTTTTTTTAAATTTAACTCTAATTTAAGCCGATTTAATATAGATTTACCTTAGGTGACTTTTCACTTAAGTAGGTCTTGAAATCGCTTATACATGTGTTAATGATTTCAATTAATGGTTTGTACTGCTTCATGGATGGGTGGATTAAGGTTGTAAAATCGGAACTACACTGTCGTTTTGCTTATTATAGTGCCTTGTGCAATAAACAAATAAATTCAAAAACTTTGGATTATCAAAATACTCGTTTGTCTTTGTTCCTAACGCTTTGCGAAATCACCCATTTCGCAAAGTATTACCTATGCAACAGAGGTTACCCCCCACCTCAAGCCCAAATCCAACCCCGCGACAAAAACACATTCCATAAAAACGTCTGGTACAACAAACCCTCCAAACACCAAATTCAAGCGCAAACCTACGGCGCACTATATCCTTTTTGTTTATTTAAAGGTTTATTCTGGCGTCAATTCTCCTTTTGTGTTTAAAAAGGAGGTATATTTACATTATTCCACTTATTGTATGTCCATGGGTCAGTTCCGGGTGCTTCCTTTGCTCCCTCTGAGGCTTTGGAAGCTGCTTTGCGCATCGTGCCTCTAGCAGGCCTTTCAACCATATCACCCCATCTTATAACAAAAACAGGGTGATGCTATGAACAATCCACTAACCGTTTCCTTTAACAGTGCATTCCTCGAAGCCAGTGCCATCCGGCTAGCAAAAAGCCAAAAAGCATCCATAGGTCCGACAAAACCTGTACCGATAAAACCTATTCTGGAAAAATCTAAAACCATACTCACTCAAACCTACCGAACCCTATCCTCTATCGTAAAAGCAGAAAAAGAAATCTCATCTGCATCTGCCTGGCTGCTAGATAACTTCTATATCATCCAGGAACAAATGGTACAAATCGGTATCGATTTCCCTAAATCATATTACCAAAACATCCCCCTGCTTGCCAAAGGTGACCATATGGGCTTCCCAAGGGTATATGAACTTGTTCTTCACCTACTCACACACACAGACAATGTGCTGGACAAGGACGTTTTAACGGAATACCTGAAAAATTACCAAAAAGAAGCCCCCCTTCGTATTGGCGAAATTTGGGCCATCCCCATCATGATTCGGTTGTTTCTAATCCAAATTCTTGCCGAAAAAGCGGACACCATCCTAGCACAAAAAAACCTCAAAATGGAGGTGGAAAAATTTGTGGCGGCCCTGCGGAAAGAAAACCTGGAGGAACCCGGAACCTACTCCCTGGCCATTTCGAACTGGTTCAAAAATCAACCTAAAACACAACGCCTATCTGCACTTATTGAACTGTTTAGCCATCTTCAATCCCTGGGAATTTTAGAAGATGAACAAAAACGTTGGTTTACCTATCGCCTAAACCAGTATGAAATCACCCTGGAAGTGGCCATGCGACAAGAAGCGCAAAAGGAATCCAGGCTGGAAGTCAATGTTCAAAATGCCGTCTTGTCCTTAAGGCAAATTTTAGAGGTAGATTGGTCGGATTTTGTAGAGGATTGCTCGCTCATCAATGATGTACTAAAGCAAGATCCGTCCGGAGATTACAATCGCATGGATTTCCAAACCCGAGACCTCTACCGAAAAGTGATTGAGAAACTGAGCCGGCGCTCCGCATACACAGAAATCCAAGTGGCAGGCATGGCGCGCGATCTGGCCTTAGAACACGCCCCTCCATTTCCTGAAAACTATCCTAACCTACAAGGCCATCACCATGGCGTGAAGCATCACATCGGGTATTTTCTTATCGGCGAAGGCTTCCAAGTCTTGGCAAAGAAAACCGAATACATCATGCCTTTTCGGGAACGTTTAATCCTGGCCTATGAAAGCCACTTCTCCCTTTACATCCTAACGGTTGCTGGCCTTTCTCTTGCTTTTATTGGGGCCTTATGGCTGGCTTCTGGTGCCGTCCATCAACATCTTGGCCTGCTTTTGGCGGTCTTTCTTGTCGCCGTTTTTCCAGCCCTGGATTTGGCCATCGCTTTTGTGAATAGGTTCTTTGCTTTTTTATTGCCACCTCGCCTACTTCCTAAACTAAACGATAAAACTGAACTTCCGGATAAATATAGAACCCTTGTGGTCATGCCCACCTTGCTGGTTTCTCCGGAAGATGCTTTGCGGCAAATTGAAAACTTAGAAGTTCATTTCTTGGGAAACCCCGACCCGGGACTGCAGTTCGCTTTACTGTCAGATTTTAAAGATGCCCCAGCAAAAGAGCAAGAAGGGGATGCTGCCATCCTTGAAGTGGCCGTGGATGCTATTGGCCAGCTTAATCGAAAATATGCTTCCCGCTATGGCGAACGGTTCTATATCCTTCATCGTGAGCGACGGTGGAATGCTTCTGAAAACGTTTGGATGGGCTGGGAACGGAAACGTGGTAAACTTGAAGAACTGAATAGGCTTATTTGCAATCCGGAGGACACCTCCTCTTATACCGTTATGGAAGGGGATTTTTTGGCTACGTTACGTATGTGCCCCGTCCAATTTGTAATCACCTTGGATGCAGACACCAAACTGCCACCAGGAACGGCCAAAAGGTTAATTTATACCATGGCACATCCCCTCAATAGGGCTTGGTATGACGCGGAAAAGAAACGGGTTACCAAAGGATACACCATCATTCAGCCGCGGATATCCTTTTCTCCTGAGTCTGAAAAAAACACGCGATTTTCAAAAATATTTTCGGGAAATGTGGGCTTGGATCCCTATTCCGCAGCGGTTTCTGACATTTATCAAGACTTGACCGGAGAAGCCTCTTATACAGGAAAAGGAATCTATGATGTGCACATGTTTCACAAAGTGCTTTCTCACCAGTTTCGTGAGAATAGGATTCTCTCCCATGACCTGATCGAAAGCGCCTACGTAAGGGCCGGTCTTGCTACGGATATAGAATTATTTGATGATTACCCCAGCACGTATGGGGCTTACACCAAAAGAAACCATCGCTGGACCAGAGGCGATTGGCAAATAGCCGCCTGGTTGTTCCCTGTGGTTCCGGCAGAAACGGGTCGGGTCAAGAATCCTTTAAACCTTTTGTCAAAATGGAAAATATTTGACAACCTGCGTAGGTCGCTGCACTTCTTTTTCTTAACCCTCCTTCTTATTTCCGGCCTATTTTGGCTACCTGGGGCTTACTGGATTTGGGTGCTAGCGACACTTGGAATTATTGCATTTCCTACGTATATCACTTTATCCAGTGATTTACTCAATAGGCCTGCACGTGTGAGGTGGAAGCTCCATATGGTTAAAGTCTGGGACAACCTCCGCATGCATAGAATCCAGGCGATGTCTACGGTGATTATTGCCCCGCACCAGGCCATTGTACAATGGGATGCCATCGGAAGAACCTTATATCGGTTACTTTTTTCAAAAAAATGGCTGCTGGAATGGTCTAGTGCTTCGCAGGTGGAAAGCTTGCACCGGTTCTCATGGCTAAGCTACCTGCGCTGGATGCTTCTTCCTGTACTTTTAGGACTAACCATTGGTGGCTATGCACTTTTTAGCCTACCCAACCAATGGTGGGTGATTATTCCCTTTGCCATGGCCTGGGTTGCGGCTCCGTACTATGTTTGGTTTATTAGTCTGCCTTTGAAAAAAGCCGTCAGGGTGCTTTCCATAGAAGAAAAAGATACACTTCGCCTGTATGCCAGACGAACATGGGCTTATTTTGAACGTTTTGTAAATAAAAAACATGGTTGGCTACCGCCAGACAATTATCAGGAAAATCCTCCGCTGCCCGAAACCAGCCGAACCTCACCGACCAATATTGGCCTTGCCATGGTGGCCAATACCTCCGCTTACCTGCTTGGATACCTTACCATTGGTTCATTTTTACAAAGACAATACGATGCCATCCATGCCGCAGCTGCGCTTGAGAAATACAAAGGGCATTTGTTCAACTGGTATGCCACCGGGTCGGGAACCCTCCTACAACCTTCTTATGTTTCAACCGTAGATTCCGGAAATTTTGCGGCAAGCCTTATCGCCGTAAAGGAAGCGGCAAAAGAAGCGATGCGAACCGAGGGATTTCACCAGCGTTTTCTTCTTGGTTTTCGCGATACATTAAGGTCTATTCATCAGCTTGCAGAAGAGCTTATGGCAAACAATGCGTTGGGAAAAATGGACTTGCGCCACATTCAAGACTTGGTAGATGCTATGCATTTAAGCACGGACGATCGGCTTCTACCACAGCAACCTCTGCGCTTAGAATATCTAATTAAATTGAAGGAACAAGCTGAACTTCTGGCCAATATGGCCTGTACACCAGCAGATAAAACCATGGATTCCCAAAGCTTGGGGAATTTTAAATTTTGGTTGACACGGCCGCTGATCCACCTTGAGCATGCCATAGATGAATGGGAAATATTTGCAGATATGGACCCGGCAGATTGGTCGGAATATTCATGTGATGAATTACTCAGTCAAGGCAAGGATGGCAAACTAAAAGGGCCAGCGTACTTACGCTTAATCACTTGGAAAAACCAAGCGAATGACATCATTCGATTGGCGGAGGAAATGTTGCAGGAAATGGACTTCTCATTTCTCTATCAAAAGGAACGAGGGTTGTTTAGTATTGGATACAATGTGGACATTGCTCAGTTCGATAAAAGCACCTACGATTTGCTGGCCAGTGAAGCACGTTTGGCCTCTTATATTGCCATTGCCAAAGGAGATGTACCGGTATCGCATTGGTTTAGATTAAGCAGAAGACTCACGCGGATTCAACAAGACGAAGTTTTGCTATCGTGGGGCGGCACCATGTTTGAGTATTTAATGCCCCTTCTATTTCTTCAATCCTATGAGGATACCTTGATGGCCAAAACGTGCAGAAACGTGATTCAATGGCAAAAAAAATATGGGCGTAGCCGGGGTTATCCTTGGGGTTTATCCGAAAGTGCATATTATTTTCTCAACATAGATTTGCACTATCAATACCGTACGTTTGGAGCCCCGGGACTAGGCTTAAAACGCGGCTTAGCAGACGATTATGTGATCGCACCTTATGCAAGTTTTTTATCGCTGCTGGTGGAAACAAGGGATCCTATGCAGAACCTAAAAGAGATGGAAAGCGCCGGCGGTTTAGGAATGTTTGGGTTTTATGATGCCATTGACTTTACTCCAGCTCACCTAACGGAAGGTACCGCCTTCAAACTGGTAAAAACCTACATGGTTCACCACCATGGGATGAGCTTGATTGCCATGGAAAATCTGCTTCATGGAGGTTCCACTAAAAATAGCTTTCATGCAGATCTCCGGATCAAAAGCTGCGAACTTCTACTTCAAGAACGGATTCCAAAAGGAACGCCCATCAAAGAACCGCATCCCATTGATGCGGAACTTGAACCTAGTGTTCCATCTTCAGATCAATACATGGCAGAGCATATCGGAATAGATGCACTTGACGCCACCCCACCGCGCTTGCACACCTTGTCGAATGGCAGCTTCTCTTCGATGATCACTCATTCTGGCAGTGGCTACGCCAAAACAGACAGCATTACTTTAAACGGCTGGCAATCTGACCCAACAACCGATCCATTGGGCATGTATTTTTATGTAAAAGATGTAAAAAGCGGCACCTATTGGTCTGCCATGCATCAACCCGTTAAACGTAAACCGGATCGTTATGACACTTGGTTTCATCATGGAAAGGTAACTTGTTCACGGGTAGACCAATGGATAGAAACCACCTCCGAAATATGTGTATCCCAGGAACATCCCATTGAACTGCGAAAACTTACATTTACCAATTATTCAGATAGAGAACGGGTACTGGAAATTACCAGCTATGCGGAAGTAATGTTGAATGGGATCAAAGAACATCAGGCCCACCCTGCATTTTCCAAGCTATTTGTAGAAACAGAATACCTTGAAAAAAACCATACCATTCTGGCAAAAAGAAGGCCGCGAAGCCAAGAAGAATCTCCCTTGTATCTTATCCACACTTTTGCCTGTAGCAATCAAATTCACGTAATAAAACCCATTGGATTTGAGACAGAAAGATTAAATTTCATTGGAAAAGGGAGAACCCTGAGCAATCCCGTGGCCCTTACAGACGGCTATGTTTTAAAAAGGGTACAAGGAAATGTATCTGACCCTATCGTTTGCTTGCGGAAACAAATTATCCTTCAACCCGGGGAAAAGGCACACCTTAGCTTTGGCCTAGGATATGCTAAATCCCGTGAAAGTGCTTTGCAAATTTCCAACATTTATGATAGCCAATTGGCGGTAAACCGGGCTTTTGATCTAGCCTCCATTTATGGCCAGGTGGAGTTGAACCACATGGGAATAAAGGCGTCTCAGGCAAATACCTTTCAAAAACTTTCCTCCTTTCTCTTATTTGGCGTTTCCACCTTTCGGCCCAATACCGAAACGCTTTTTAAAAATCGTAAAAAGCAGGAAGACCTTTGGCCCTATGGCATTTCTGGTGACTATCCTCTTATTGTTTTTTTCATCAATGAAACCAACCAGTTAAAGCATATCAAGCTTTTATTGAAAGCTCATTCTTTCTGGCGGAAACGAGGCATTGAATCTGAACTTCTTTTTATCAACACGCATCCATCAGGATACATCGATGAAATGCAAGAGGCCATTCAAGTGGCCATCGCCGCCTCTTCTGAACGAGAGGTGTTCAATAAAAAAGGGGGCGTTTTTGTTTATAAAATAGAACATATACAAGGTGAGGCACTTTCCCTATTGCTAAGTGTAGCGCACGTTGTTTGGGATACGCAAATTCCTAACCTATCCAAAGTCTTTCAGGTAAAGGAAACCGAATCCTGGTATGGGAATCATCCTGAAAGCCGCTACAGCCCATTGACATCCAACAAAGCACTCCATCAAGGTCAGGTTGATTTATGGAAAGCAGCCCTTACGTTCTACAATGGCTATGGAGGCTTCGCCTTGAATGGCACTGAATACCATCTACTGATCAAAACAGACCCGGAAACTGGGCTTTCAATTTTGCCCCCAGCCCCATGGATCAATGTTATAGCCAACCCAAATTTTGGCTGCATTATTTCCGAGCGCGGCGCCGGTTACACTTGGAGCGAAAACAGCCGCGAAAACAAACTGACGTCTTGGTCCAATGACCCCCTATTAGACACCCCTTCCGAGGCATGCTACATCCGAGATGAAACCAACATGAAGTATTGGTCTCCCAGTCCCGGACCGGTGCCTGCGCCAGGTACCTATCGCGTGATTCATGGGTTCGGTTATACAAGCTTTAACCTAGAAACAAATGACCTGCATCACACTTTAACGCAATTTGTTCATAGACACCATGCGCTGAAAATATCCACACTTACCCTGAAAAATAATGCATCCACGCCTCAAAAGCTATCTGTATTCCGGTATCTTGACCCGGTGTTGGGCGTTCATCGCGCTACATCTGCACGCTATCTACACCAAGACGTATCGCCCAAAGGAGACATCGTGTACACGCGAAATCATTACAACCATGAATTTGCAGGTCGAACCGTTTTCTCAGCACTGATCAATCCATTAGAAGCGGCAAAAACAGCATTTACTACGGACAGATCCAGATTTATTGGACGCAATCGCTGTCTGAAACAACCCCACGCTTTATCCTCCTCTACCTGGCTGGATAATTCCATGGCGCCGGGCGCAGAGAGCTGCGTTGCACTTCAATCTTATTTTGAACTTGCGCCCAACGAAAGCGTTACTTTGATTTTCCTCGATGGAGAATGCAGCCATCAAGCGGACGCAGAAAACCTCATTGATACCTATGCTGACCTGAACAATGTAGCGTCTGAATTGGAAAAAAACCATTTGTATTGGGGAGAAATAAGGTCAAAAGTCCAGATAAAAACTCCCGATACAGCACTAAATTTACTCTTCAACGGCTGGTTAATGTACCAAAATCTATCCTGCCGAATGTGGGCCCGTACCGGATTTTATCAGGCTGGTGGAGCCTATGGATTCAGAGACCAGTTGCAAGATGCTATGGCGGCCTTTTATGCAGACCCAGCACTATGCCGACACCAAATTTTATTGCACGCCAAACAACAATTTATCGAAGGTGATGTGCTCCATTGGTGGCACCCGCCTACCGGCAGAGGTATTCGCTCTAACATTACCGATGATAGGCTTTGGCTGCCTTATGTACTTGATTTTTACCTCACATCATCAAAAGATGAAACCATTCTAAGGGAACAAGTACCTTACATCAATGCACGTAAACTCTCGCACCATGAAGAGGAAGCATACCTCCAACCAAGTATTTTGGAACCTGCCGAAAGCCTTTATGCACATTGCTGTAAAGCCATTGATATCTCCCTGAAATTTGGTAAAAACGGCTTACCTCTCATTGGAAGTGGTGATTGGAACGACGGCATGAACCGTGTGGGAACAAAAGGCATGGGAGAAAGTGTTTGGCTCGGATTCTTCCTCTACGACATCCTCATCAAATTTGAAAAAATTTGCCTGCAAATGGGGGATTTCGAAAGACAACTTCATTATGCAAAAGTTGCGGCACAATTAAAAAATAACCTCAACAGCCATGGATGGGATGGTGCATGGTACCTCAGAGCCTTCTACGACGACGGAACGCCAATAGGCTCATCCTTGAACGAAGAGTGCCGCATAGATGCCATTGCACAAGCATGGGCTGTTTTCTCCGGGGTAGCCTCTCAACAACGCGCAATGCAAAGCCTTGAATCCGCTGAACAATGGCTTGTTTCGGAAAAAGGAAAGTTGATCCGGTTACTCACGCCTCCCTTCAATAATACAAAAAATGATCCTGGATACATCAAAGGATACATCCCTGGTGTCAGAGAAAATGGTGGCCAATATACCCACGCTGCCCTTTGGATGATCAAAGCATTCGCAGAACTTGGATTAGGAGAAAAAGCCGTCCATTTCCTCCAAATGATCAACCCCATCAACCATGCGCTTGACCAAGTATCTGCAAATACCTATAAAGTGGAACCTTATGTAGTTGCAGCCGATGTGTACGCTGAAGAACCTCTTTCCGGACAGGGTGGATGGACATGGTACACCGGATCCGCGGGTTGGATGTATCGGGTTACCTTGGAATCTATCCTTGGTATTCAATTTAATGGCGACACGCTGCTTATAAACCCATCCATCTCACCAAATTGGGAAAACTTCTCCGTAGATCTGCTTCTCGACGACCTTGTCACCAAGTATTGCATCGTCATCACAAACCCTTTGCGACTCGCTTCCGGACTTCTTGAGGGTACCGTGGATGGTGTAGCCACCCAATACACCTCCATACCCGCCAAAATCAATATCATCAAGGACAAAAAACAGCATCAAGTGCTTTTACGCATCTATAAACCATCCTGAAATTGGGCCATTACGCGATAGGTATCCACTGACTCACAACCTCCTGAAATTTTGGTAAAACCTATTCATAAAACCAAAAAACTTAGGAAGCCCGGCTAACCACAACATGAAAAATCTGACTGCGTTTTACTCGTATGCCCCACCTCACGCCCAAATCCAACCCCGCGACAAAAACACATTCCATAAAAACGTCTGGTACAACAAACCCGCCAAACACCATACACCAAACCCAACCACCTTATACCACCGCCACTTTCCGGTCATGAAAAATATCCACAAACCGCCCACCACCATCCACCAATAGGGACCGGACTCAAACAACTGAAAATATTTGATTTTCCCGGGACCGGCCAACAACCAAGCCGTACAGCCCAAACCTGTAGCCCATACAATCCACTTCGTCCAATTGGGCCACGTGGGAACGCGTTCCACCCAACCCAACACCAACAACACAAACAAGGGCTGCGCCAAAAGATACCGGTGCGCACTATGCAAATTCCCGCCCTGAAACACCAATACATGTAAGGCAATGCCTAACCATGCCCACCACGCCCACACTTGCAAAGAGGCAAACAGATCCTGCCGCCATGCCCCTAGATGCAAAGCACGAAGGAGGGAAATGATGGCTACCACGCCACCTAACATCACCAAACTCAAATTCAACCCCTTCATCTCAATCGACCAATCACTCCATTGCTCCGGCCACTGCAACTGGGTGTTCCACACTTTCTGGGCTTCGAAAAAAATGAAAAATGAACCGGTCTTGTACGCATACCACCCAAAGACCAACAGCAAGCCTACGGCCACGCCGGCACCCGACCATAACATAGGCCGAAAGGCGGGCAAATGCCACCGTCTTTCATGCCAAAATACGTGCATGGCCCAACCCAACAGGGCGCAGCCGAGCAACAATACATTGGGACGGGTGGTCGCATAACACAGCATCCAAAAAAACAAGGTGTAGTTCTGCCCACGCATTATGGCGCGTAAGGCAAGGGATAAAAACAGAAAAGACCACGCCTCGGGATAGGGCATGTACATGATGGTGAAGGAAGGCAAAACCATCAAACCGAGATATAAAAGCACTTGCACTTTGGGGGTAAACCTGCTGCCAAAGGTGGTAAACAACACGGCCATGCCAAGGGAGAAAAGGGAAAAATGGAGCAGGGGCAACAGGGTTACGGGCAACTGAAGGGTTCCCCAAACGGCAGGAAACCAGGGGAAAAAAGCGGTCATCCAGAAATGTTGGGCAGAATAGCCTTCGGTGGCAATGCGGTGGTACGTATGCGCATCCCAAGACAAAAGCCGCACGGTGTCGGGAACGGTGTAAGGTGCCATCACCCTTCGGATGTTGGCATAACCGGCAGCGGTATTCTCATAATTGTAGCCGCCTAAAGCGAGCATGAGGCCGCGGTGAATGTCGGGATGGGTCAACAAGGCATACAAACCGCAAAAAGCCAAACCTACTGCGGCGGATAATCCCAGAAAAACAAAAAGGGATAAACGGTGCTCAGGACGAGTTGTGGGGCGGCCCATCATTCCGTCATGCCTTCGGACCGCTTTGCTTTTTGGCGCTTTCGCCAGTACCAAATGCCAAAAGCGGCCAACATCACTACGTAAGGCGTGGCCATGAGATATAGGATGCCGGTGTTCAGCCCTGTTGTTTTGGAGGAGGACTCGGCGGCCGTCCTACACATCACGCACTGGGAAAAACTGGATAAAGCCAGCAGCCAGCAGCCAATCCATAACAAGATGCGTGACATATCAAAAAGGATAATAAGGT
This sequence comes from uncultured Candidatus Competibacteraceae bacterium, assembly GCA_964599915.1. Lineage (GTDB taxonomy): Bacteria > Bacteroidota > Bacteroidia > CAIKAF01 > CAIKAF01 > CAZRHR01. The sequence goes on from CAZRHR010000020.1 coordinate 14,892, forward strand.
GAAATCATCAAATACACCACCACGCCGGTGATGGTCACATACAACCACAAAGGCAAAGTAATCCTCGCTATTTTTCGGTGCTTATCGAAAGTTTGGTTCAGCGCGCGGACAAAGGTAATGAGCACCAAGGGAACAATGGCGGCGGCCAGTATGATGTGGGTAATGAGGATAAAATAATACACTGGACGTGTCCAATCGGTGGCGCCGTAGGTCACGGAGGTGTGGGTGGCATGGTAGAGCACATAGGACACTAAAAACAAAACACTCAAGGTCAATGCGGTGAGCATTAAGGCGCGGTGCAAAGGAATATTTTTCCGGCGAATGGCCATGAATGCGGCGACCAACACCAGACTGGTCAACCCATTCAAGGTGGCATTTACGGCGGGCAAAACGTTCAGGGCGGAGGCTACTTCTGCATTTTTCGGGATAAAATACAGCAAGGTCACTACGGCGGGTATGGCGAGTGAAGCGGTATAAATGAGCCAGCTGTAGGATTTGGATTGTTTCATGGGTGCAAAAGGGATTTAATGTCCTGAACAATGGTGGGTGCCAATTCTGCGCGGGTGCCATCGTAAGCACCACGAATATGTTTGTTTTGATCGACAAGAACGAGAAAGCCGGAATGGATAATGCCACCGGGCGCCTCTGGATCTGGTTTGGCAAAGGCCATGTAGCCAAATTCGCAAATGTCGTAAATGTCGAGGAGGTCCCCGGTCAAAAAAGTCCAATTGGTGGTATCGGCTTCTTTCTTGGTGGCATAGGCCCGCAACACTTCCGGAGAATCAAATTCGGGATCTATAGAATGCGATACGAGGTGAAAATTGGGTTCATCTTTTAAAGACGCCTGCACCAACCGCATGGTGTTAGTCATTTTGGGACAAATGGTAGGACATGAGGTAAAGAAAAAGTCGGCCAAATACACTTTTCCTTTGAGGTGTTCTTGGGTGAAAGGCTGTCCGTTTTGGTCTGTAAAAGAAAAAGGGGGAATGGTATGGTACACCGTGTCATATCGAAAGGTGCCATCGCCTAAATCCACACGTTGCACGTCATGAGGTCCCATAAATGGGAGATGCGGAGCAATGAAACGGGCTTCTTCTTGGGGTTTGGAACCGCAAGCCATGAGACCCATGCCTACCCATAACGCACCGATGTACCTTAATAACCTCATTGGGGCCGTTGTTCTAATTTTTTGTTGTAATCGAAATGGCGGTGGGTACGGAAGTCGCGTGTGTATTCGCGGCGTAGTACCACCACATCTTCTTTCATGCGGTTTACGTCGGCGGCTTTCAAGGGATTATAGTATCCGCGAATGCGTCTTTCCTTGTCAATGAGTACCAAAGACAGGGGATCAGGTGCCGCAGAGGTAAAGGTCCATTCGGGGAAAAGGTATTGTTGCCCAAGTAAACCTAAGGTATCGGATGGGCCAATGCCATACACCCAACGGTGGGACAAACCTTCAAATCCTTCGGAAAAGGAACGTGGGGCTGGCAATTCCAAGGAGTCTCCGGCTTGAAATAAGGACAGAAAACGCACGCCTGAATCGGCTTTTAAAGCTTGCAAGGCAGCGTACACGATTTCTTTGGGGATGCTTTTACCAGATTCGGCCAAAGAACCCATGGGCAGGTAATGGGCCACCCAAAGCTGCCCTTCCATTCCAAGATGACTTAGCGTGTCGCCCTGAGGCAATTGAATGCGAAAGGCGGGAATTTCATAATACAAGGTGTCCATGAGGGTTTTCCCGCGAAAGGTCACTTCTGTAATGTCTCTGGGCCCAAAGAAGGGAAGCCGTTTTACGCGGTGTACGCCGGTAAACAGAAACAAATAAAAGATCAGGCTGGGAACAAAAAGAAGGCCCACCACTAAGGCGACCTTCCTGATATATTTTTTTCTGTCCATGACGTAAGGATAACGGATGAACCCACATACAGGTTCAGGCCGAAGGGAAATTAATGTCCACCGGGACCGTGACCGGTCATGTAGTCTGGGAACACCAAACGTACATCTTCTTGGTAATATCCTTCAATCATCATCAGCACGATGAAATACGTAAGGATGACCACCAGAGTACCCAAGGTAAACTGGAAGGTTTTCTTCTCATCTTTCAAGTGCATGTAAGAGAAGATGATATAAGCGGCTTTTACCAAGGTGAGGAAAATGTAAAGGTATTTAAGCTGTTGCTTCATGCCCCATTCGAGGGCGTAGTTGGCATAAGCGATACCCACTTCCACAGAAGTAACGGCCAATAAAATCCAGAATACTTTCCAAATCCACCAGGTTTTTGCAGGTGCAATAGGATCTCCGGGTTGGTGTAAATGGGGTTTGAACGAATCCAACAATTCCATAACGCAGTAGTTTTCGGCAGTAAAAAATTAAAGTAAGTAGAAGAAGGTAAATACGAATACCCAAACAAGGTCTACAAAGTGCCAGTACAAACCTACTTTTTCGACCATTTCATAGTGACCGCGGCGTTCAAACACGCCTTTCACCGTCATCCAAAGAATCAAGATATTCAGGATAACGCCCGAAAATACGTGGGTTCCGTGGAAACCGGTAATGAGGAAAAAGAGTTGTGCAAATTGCTGAGGTCCATATTCATTTTCGAACATGTTGGCTCCGAAAATAATGCCTTCCTTTCCGGCAGGGGTACCTACAATGAAGTTGTACCATTCGTAGGCCTGCGAGCCTAAGAACATAAATCCGCCAATGACGGTGAGAATCAACCAGAAAACAACTTTTTTCTTGTCGTTTCTATGTCCGGCTTCCACAGCCAATACCATGGTAACGGAACTCATGATGAGGATAAAGGTCATCAAGGAAACGAAAAGCAATGGAATATGTGCTTCAATAAAAGGAAAGTGGTTAAACACCATATCCGGATCGGCCCATGAACCGCGGAAGGTGTTCCGGGTGGCCCCGTAATACAGCAACAAAGAAGAAAAAGTGAGGGCATCCGATACGAGGAAGAACCACATCATCATTTTTCCCCAGCTAATGTTGAAAGGTGCGTCCCCGCCTGACCAAGGTTTTGGGGTGTCTGCATGGTGCGCTACGTGAGCCATACCGTTAACGATTCGTTTGACTATTAGACAGTTTTCTCAAAAAATGGTATCTGCATACCGCAGAAACAGGAACAAATATAACCACAAGAAATCTAAAAAATGCCAATAAATGGCTGTTCTTCTCAATCCTGCCGTTTTTCCTTTCTCATAATGTCCCAGCAAACTGCGTATAAAAACCACAAACAAAGCGATTAATCCACTGATTAAATGCGCTAAATGGAAAGCGGTCAATACATAAAAAAAAGAGCCGGATACGTTTTGGTTCACATTGTCGATGAAAAAAATTCCGGAGGCAGTTAAATCTTTCCAACCTTGAAATTGCAATTGGGTAAACCATAAACCCAATCCCAGGGTAAGAAGAATGGCAAATCCGGAGGCCCAACGGTTCTTTTTCGCCAACCAAACCGCCAAAATCATGGTGAGACTGCTGCTAATAAGTACGATGGTGCTTTGGGTAAAAGCCTCAGGCAAGTCGAACTGCAACCAGTTGGCGCCGTCTTTCCGAACCAAATAGGCGGAAGTGAGGGCCGCAAACAACAACGTGATAGAAACCAAAAACAACCATAACACGGTGTTTTTGGCTTGGGTTTTGGCCTTTAGGCCGGCGGGCGTGGATGTTTCCATTATAAAAATCGGTCTAGTAAATAGGCGATTTGCATCACCGGCAAGTAAACAAAAGAAGCGAACATCAGGTTCGTGGCATCTTTCATGGCACAACTAAAATATAAGCGTACGGCAGGATACGCAAAACCTAAAGCGGCCACCACCAAAACGCCTGTGGTGATGGGGTGCAAATACCCAAACCACAAGGGAATGAAACTCATGGGAATGAGCGCCAGGGTGTAAATAAGAATCTGGAAAGCATTTTCACGGCTTCTTCCCGAGGAAAAGGGTAAAAGGAAAAATCCGCCCCGCTCATAATCTTCATTAAGACGCCAGGCAATGGCCCAAAAATGGGGAAACTGCCAGATAAATTGTAAGGCAAACAACATGATGGCTTCGTTGGTTACGGCTCCATGGGCGGCCACATATCCCAACAAAGGAGGAATGGCACCGGGAAACGCACCCACAAAAACGGCCAATGGGGTTATGCGCTTCAAAGGAGTGTACACCAGCACATACACCAGTAAAGCCACGGCACTTAAAATGGCGGTCCAAGGGTTGGTTCCCAGAAACAACACCACCACGCCGGAAAGTCCTAATCCAAGGGAAACCAAAAGTCCTTCTGAAACAGTCATTCTGCCCGAAGCCACCGGACGTTCTTCCGTTCTTCGCATTTTCCGGTCGGTTTCCTTTTCCCCAACCTGGTTTAATCCGTTGGCACCAGCCGTAACCAGTGAACCTCCAAGGGCTAAGGCAGCCAATGAAGTCCAAGTCCATTCGGTGTCAACACCAATAAAAAAACCAAGAACGGCCGAAAAAATCACCAAAGCGGACAAGCGAAACTTGGTGAGCATCACATAGTCTCGCATTTTTTGCGGTTTGGTTTTTTCCATGGCCTTCGTTTCTATCACCACTGTCCCTGAATTAGGGGGCAAAGGTACCAACTTTTTCGGGATTGAATGGAGTCAAATCAGGCCAATATGTATTCTGGTCGAGGCCTTGGGGCAAACTTTTGAGCCGTTTGGGCAATCGCCGCAATGTGGTCTGGAGTGGTTCCGCAACATCCTCCCAACACATTGATAAAACCGGCCGCCAGAAAATCTTCCAGCAATTCACCCATCTCATTCGGGGATTGGTCATATTGACCAAATGCATTGGGAAGCCCTGCATTGGGGTAGGCACTCACAAAAAACGGGGCTTTTTCGCTGAGTTCGGCAATATGCGGACGCATGTCCTTCGCACCAAGTGCGCAATTCAATCCAATGGACAAGGGCTGGGCATGGGCCATGGAATTTAAAAACGCTTCTACAGTTTGGCCAGACAAGGTTCGCCCTGAATTATCGGTAATGGTGCCGGAAATCATGATGGGCAAACGCACACCAAGGTCCTCCTCCACTTCCTGCACGGCAAAAATGGCGGCTTTGGCATTGAGGGTGTCGAAAATGGTTTCGATTAAAAATACATCTGCTCCTCCTTCCACCAATCCTCGCACTTGCTCTTCATAGGCTTGCGCTAAAATTTGAAAATTCACCGCACGATATCCGGGATCATTCACATCGGGGGACAAACTGGCGGTTCGGTTGGTGGGGCCAAGGGCGCCTGCCACATACGCTCTCCGACCGGGATGCGCTGCCTCAAACTGGTCTCTGGCTTCACAAGCCAAACGAGCAGAGGCCACATTCATCTCGTAAGCCAGACTTTCCATGCCATAATCGGCTTGAGAAATCACATTGGCGCTAAACGTATTGGTTTCAATGATGTCAGCACCAGCTTCCAAATACGCGGTATGGATGTCGCGAATGATGTCGGGGGCCGTAAGCGACAAAAGTTCATTGTTGCCTTTCAACGGACGATGCCATTGCGCAAATCTGCTGCCACGGTAATCTTCTTCCTCCAGCTTATGACGCTGAATCATGGTACCCATGGCACCATCGATAATTAAAATGCGGGAAGCCAAGTCGGCTTCCACGTCTGCTAAGGTATATTTCATGATTTTTATTGGCCCATCCGCATCATGTCGGGTAATCCGAATTTCACTTTATAAGCTACTGGTATTTCAAAGGCAGATTCTGCGACGGCTCCAGGCGAAAGTTCGCTGGCCGACATGACCATGGTCACCAATTGCCCATGGGAGGTAATGACAATCTCGGCTTTCATCACGAGTCCTTTGATGTTGTCCAAAGTAAAGGAAGCCAAACCATTGCTACCCGGATTGGTTTGAATGGCCAACTCATCGGTAATCCAAAAATGGCGCACAATGGTGGTACCATCGTTGGTAGAGGTTGCTGTGTACTTTACACATTTTTTCCCGAGAATCACCGCCTTTTCCTTGGTTTTAGCAGGTTTAGGCTCTTTGGCATCCTGTGGATCGGGTGCCTCTAATGAATCAGTAGAAACCACGTTCACGGTTTGGGTGGTATGGTTGACAAAATAAGTTTGACGGTTGGTGCCATCTGCAATGATGTCGCCAATCATGCCGGCCATCATGCCACCTTCGGTAACGGTTTTTACTTTTTTCTGGCCTACGGTGATGCTGTAAGCGTTGGGCAACATGGCCGCGGCCTGTTCCATGCCCTCGCCACTCCAAGAGACATCATATTTTAACGTACCAGTAAATGGAGCCTGGGCTTGAACGGATAAAAGACATCCAGCAGAAATGGCGACAGCGCTAATGAATGTATACATAACAAACGTGGTTTAAGATGTGGAAGATAGGTCGGTTTTTATTCATTTGTAAAATTACCATCCATTTTTTACTTTTTTTGGGAATCAATGGAGGGCGACCAGGAAAAGGTTTGGGTAAGGTGCTGCATATCTTTTTCCATGAAATCTACCACCGGCGCCAAAGAATCAAAACTTACCGCTTCTTGAAAATAGACGACACCGCGGAAAAAATGGGAAACGGAATCGGTCAGGTAAAATTGAAGGGGCGTGGCGGGTTTGCCCGTAAGCCGAAACATGGTTCCAAAAACTTTTTCTTCTGTTCGCACCACATCGGTAGATTGGATTTTTTCTGCCATCATCACATGTTGGTTTACCCCGTGGTGGGCATCATCAATCAATGCGGGCAAGTCCTTTTTTACGGGACGATAGGTAAAATACAAGGTGGCACCGAATCGGGGATAAACCATATTGAACCAGCAGCTGGCTTCCGGCTCTTTTCCTTGATATGGAACCAATCGGGCACTGGTGGCATATTCAAATCGAAACGGACAGCCGGGGTTTTCGTAAGCTGTGTAGGCCACTTCCGGCATGGGAATTACAGGATAACCACGCGGGCGGGGCACCCAAACCGTTTCATCTCCGCCACAAGCCGACAACAATCCGAAGCCTAACACACCAAGGATCAGCCCAACGGTAAGGTTTTGCGTAGGTGAAGTTTCAGGCCTAAACGCCAATTTTACCCGTTTAATCCTTTTTTTATCCACAGATTCTATGGTCAAATCTAAGTTTCCTATGGTCATGCGCTGTCCTTTTTCCGGAATGGAACCGGTTTGATTCAGCACCAAACCTGCGAGGGTATCCGCTTCTCCGGCAAAATCGGAAAGGTCATCGTAAGGCATATCAATGACGCGACATACATCGATGAGCGTGGTTTTTCCTTCAAAAACAAACGTATGGGCATCCAACTTGGAATAAATCAACTCCTCATCATCAAATTCGTCATTGATCTCACCTACGATTTCTTCAATCACATCTTCCAAAGTCACTATACCGGAACTTCCGCCATATTCATCGACTACAATGGCCATGTGCATTTTTTGAGATTGAAATTCCCGAAGCAAATCATCAATAGGTTTGTTTTCGGGAACAAAAATGGCCTGTCGAATCAATTTTTGCCAAGCAAAATCGTCGTTTTCATGGAGATAAGGCAAAACATCTTTAATATACAAAATGCCTTCAATTTGGTCGAAGGTTTCACGGAAAACCGGCATACGGGAATACCCGGCTTCAGTAATTTTCTGAAGGACGGATGGAAAAGGCAAATCCATGTCCAAAGCCACGACATCCATGCGAGGGCGCATGGTTTCCTTTACAGTAATCCGGCCAAATTCTACAATGCCTTTCCAAATTTTTCGCTCTTCTTCTGAAACCGTTGGATCTGCGGTGAGTGCAATGGCGGCAGACAACTCATCGGCAGAAAAAGAAGCCTGATATTTTTTCAACCGTTTGTCCAACCAGTGCCCCATCCAATTGAGCGGAAAGGTCAGCCAGCCCATGCCATGGGTTAAAAAAGCAAGAATACGATGCATGCGTACCACCATTTGCATGGGATATTGTTTGGCATACACTTTCGGTAAAATTTCCCCAAAAAGTAAAATAAGGAAGGTTACGGCCACCGCTTGAATCAAGAATTCAGAAAGGTCACGCAATTCCTCCCACCCCGGAATGGCACGAAGGATAAAAGTAGAAACAAAGACAATGGCGATATTAACCATGTTATTGACCACCAGAATGGTCGCCAAAAGTTTCCGAGGGTTTTGCAATAATTTTTGGAATCCTTGAAAGGCATCAGGGTGCTTTTCAGCAAGTTCTTCTTGGTCTGTTGGATCCAAGGAAAAAAAAGCCATTTCTGAAGCAGAAATAAGCCCGGAGGCCAAAAGGAGGAAAAGAAGGATAAAACCATTGATCGCCGTGACCCAAAGGCCGGCGTCCGGTTGCACCATCAAAAGTCGACTTAAGGGATCTTCCAAGGTTTCAGGTAAAAAGTCAAAGCGGTAAATCGTCGAAATCAGCCTCACTCATAGCCGTGCTAGAAGGGGCTTGCGCCGGGGTGGAGGATGCTTGGGCGCCGTAGCCGGTGGAAGGAGCAGCACCATCTTCAGGTCTGCGCCCATCAAGCATGGTCATTTCAGAAGCCTCAACTTCAGTGGCATATTTTTTTATGCCTTGGGCATCTTCCCATGAACGTGAACGCAGCTTGCCTTCCACGTATATTTTCATACCTTTTTTTAAATATTTTTCGGCAACCTCTGCCAATCCGCGCCAAAGCACGATGTTGTGCCATTCGGTCCGGGTTTCCTTTTCCCCGCTAGCCTTACGAATTACTTCGGAAGTGGCTAAAGCAAGCCTGGCGACCGGAATACCGGCATCGGTACGCCGAACCTCAGGGTCTTTGCCCAGGTTGCCAATCAAAATGACTTTATTTACGCTTCCGGCCATAGGAATTGGATTTTGTTCAAAGATAAAACAAAAGACCTACGGTTTGCAAACCTTCGGATAGAACTGGTTGGTTTTAATCTACCGATGGCTTGGGTACTTTGGGAAAAAGGGAAGTTTAAGGTTTTGATGACTTCTTATGGGTTTACAGACCATGTGGGAGACAACCGATGGGCTTCTCCCATAACTTAAATGACGGCTAAATCCCCAAGTAAGGCGTGAAAACGGCTGGAATTCCATGTATATTCGTACACCAAACTTAAAAAAATGTCCGACGGAAAAATTGAATCAAAAAAGGCACCGGAGCCCGTGGGAGCTTATCCACACGCACGCAAAGTTGGAGATTTCATTTTTTACAGTGGCATGGGACCACGCAGCCGCGGAAGCAAAGACATCCCGGGGGTTACTTTAAATGAAAAAGGGGAGATCGAAGCCTACGACATCGCCACCCAGTGCCATTCTGTGTTTAATAACCTGAAAATGGTGGTGGAAGAAAGTGGTGCATCTTGGATGGATGTGGTAGATGTAACGGTTTTTTTAACCAACATGAAGGCCGACTTTCCCACCTATAACAAAATTTATGCGGAGTATTTTAAGGAGAATCAGCCATGCAGGACCACATTGGAAATCAAATCTTTACCCACACCCATCGCCATTGAGGTGAAAGCTGTGGCGTATGTAGGTCCCAGATAGGATTCACTCCTTCTTGCGCCGCTTGGCTTTTCGCTTCAGCCGTAAGTTCCTTTTCTTCAATGCTTCTTCTTGCGCCGCTTCGGCTTCGTCCGCAAGTTCCTTTTCCTTTAATTCTTGTTCCGCTTGGCTTTTGACCTCGGCTAAGAGTTTTTGCTCCTTTTGTAGCCGCTTGTAAGATGCCGAAGACTCCCGAACCAAGATGATGATCATGGCGGTGAAAAACGGAATCAGTGGAACTTTGTAACGCACCATGGCGCCGAAATTGGCCGTAGTTAGGCCAATGGAGAAAGCCAGTAAAATGGTAAAAAGAAAGCAAAAAGTAAGCAAAGGCCGTCCAAAAATCTTTCGAATCATGCCAATGGGGCCTAATTTTAAAAGAAGAACCACTGAGAAATACAGTAAAATCAAGTTTTCTAAACCGGAAAAAGCCATGGTTATGTTATTGGTTTCCCATAAAAAAGGCCTATATAATCCGGCATTGGTCGCCACTGGAAATTTTCCTAATATGGATGGTAAAGTGGGCTCAAATGCCCCAATATCAAACTTATTCGCCCCGTAGGCTTCTTCACGAACTAAATCCTGTTGGGTAGTGACAGCTCGCTCTAAAATTTTTTCTGACCCATAATCACCCAAAAAGCTACCTGATGCCAAATAGATTTGGAAACCGCCACCAATGATTAAAAGTAACATGACGGGAAACAGAATTACTTTAACAAAAGTACTTTTCACCCTAGAAATGGCATCGAAATTTGCCCAAATCAATGCTCCAGGAAGCATGGCAATCAAAATATAGGATTTAGCCATATAAATCAAAAAGGCATTGGCCAACAAGAAAAAAAAGTTGACGAATGTATTCCCCTCTTTTAGGACAAAAATGCGGTGTAAATAATACACCATATATCCTACGCCAATAAGGGAAATGGTGTCTTTCATGAGACCGGAGCCCCAAAAAGCGGGTGATGGAATAAATAAAATGGCAAAAGCCAGCCATTTTTCATGCTGAGGAAAATACGATACAAATACCTCATACATGCGCCAAGCGGACTTAAAAGAAAAAAGGGCAAAAAATAAGTTTATGCCAATTAATGAGCCATTGGTCAAAATCGAAGGAATCGAGCCAATCCTAATAACCGAAAAGTTTTCTGACCGACGAAAAAGGTGGGTAGGTGGATAATCTGTATTGGGATTGAAATAGGTGTAATACATATAGAATTCAACCTTTTCAGTCATCATAATCCAGTAATGACTTAGGTCACTCCAAAACAAATTTTTCATCGCCCTCGCCCCCTGAAAGTAATCTAAGGTATCCCCGCCCTTGTAAACAAACATATAAATACCCAAAAAGGCCAAGGTCATAAACATTCGATACCTAAGCGCTAATTTGAAATATTTATAATATGGTTTTTCTGCTTTATGTTGGTCCATCATGTTATTGGCCCAAATGGAAAAAGCAGAAAATAAAATTATAAACCAAATTAAATCCTGAAAGCTTAACCAAAACTCCAAATTCTCCACCCTATATACGATTAAGATTTTCCAAGCTCTGGTTGTGCAACAAGGTATTTAAAGCTTTGGCTAACAATCCTTCGCAAGGCAATATTCGGATTTTTGGACTGGCATGCAAACCGGGAATGGTGTTGGTGATGACCAGTTCTTTTAAGGCGGAATTTTCTATCCGAGACGGCGCATCTCCACTGAGTACCCCATGGGTACAATACGCCGTAACCGAACGGGCTCCTTTCTCCATGAGCAACTCAGCGGCCTTACATAAAGTTCCCCCGGTATCAATCATGTCGTCAATTAACACCACATCTTTACCCTCGGGTGAACCAATAATTTCCATATTGGCCACCTGGTTAGGCTTTAGTCTTTCTTTATGAATAACGGCCATGTCGCAATCCAGTGCCTGTTTATACGCCCGAATTCTTTTCAATCCGCCAAAATCTGGACTACACACCAATAAATGCTCCGGCGAAAAACGGGCGCGTATGTCCGCCAAGAAGGCCGTAGACATTTGAATATGGTCAATGGGAATGGTGAAAAATCCTTCGATGGCCGTGCTGTGCATGTCCACCGTAATCACCCGATTCACGCCGGAATGTTCAATAAAATCTGCCATCAAACGCGAAGTAACCGCGGTCCGAAGCCCGTCTCTACGCTCCTGCCGGCTATGGGGCAAATAGGGCAATACGGCCATGATTTCGGAAGCTGAACTTCGCCGCGCCGCATCAGCAGCCGTAAAAAACTCAAACAGATGCTGGTAGGGAAGGTTCACCTGACTCACCAAGATCACCGTTTCTCCACGAATGGTTTCATCAAATCGGGTAAAAACCTCACCGTCCGAAAAGGTGGCACAATGCAGACGGCCCAATTGGGTTCCCAAAGCCTGCGCAATGGCTTCTCCCAAGGCCGTGGCATTGGAAGTGGCAAAAATTTTAAAACTTCCCCTTTGCATGCCACGAATATACACCATCGACTGATGAAATTCCTAAACAGGTCGATAGGTTTACTGCTTATCTTTTAGAACGGCAAACCATGCAATTTATTTATTGGAGCCTAAAACCTCCCCTTTTACTCGAAAAACCAATTTCAATAATGCAAAATTCGCCAGGCTTTTGGCAAATAATTATTGGTGCGTGCGCCTAGATGATTCAACCAACCTAATCCTAATCCTTCCCATTGAACCAAACCATAACCCATTTCCCATGACGCATGTGGCACCAAAGGTTGGCCACGTAAATAATCCAAGGCTTCTTCGTCCGATACTTTAAACACTTTTTCGGGTTGCAATCCGGGCACCAAGGCCAAGCCATGGGCAGGAATACATTGTTTTCCTTTCTTTTCTCCCGGATTCACGCCCACCATCACCGGCCGCCACTTTTCCCACCAACCTTGCATCTGCCAAATGCCCTCACTTCCTAAAATAACTTGGCGGTCGGAAGAAGTCCCTAGAACCACGTCCAAGCCCCTAAGCCAATCCGACCAATCGCAATCGGGCTGCCCCTTTCTCACACTTTTAGGTGCTTTCGGCCCATGCGTTAATCCTTCATTTTGCCAAACAGAAAAATAAAATCCTTCGCCTTTGACCCGTTCGGGATAGGCATACCAGCCTAAACCTTTGCCATCCTGCACAAACCCCCATGCTTCCGGCAACGAAAGGGATACCGGTGAAAAACCTGCTTCCGGCAAAAAAGCAGCCACCATGTCCTCATTTTCTCCGGAATGAAAGGTGCAGGTGGAATACATCAGATATCCTCCGGGCGCTACCGATTGGATGACCTCCGGTAAAATGGAAGATTGGGTTCGCATACACTGTTCCAGTAAGCCGGGCTTCCATTGCTTCCTTGCCGCAGCTTCCTTTCTAAACATACCCTCGCCTGAACATGGCGCATCAACCAGCACCAAATCAAACAATCCCTTGGCATGTTCTGCGAAAAATTTAGGCCATTGCCGGGTGGCGACCACACGACAATCGCCTCTTCGCATCAGGTTTTCCACCAAAATATGGTTCCTTGTTGGCTCCGGTTCATTGCTGACCAAAACGCCCTGAGGCGCCAAGTAATCCAAAAGCAAGGTGGATTTTCCTCCCGGAGCAGCAGACACATCCAAAGCACGTTCAAACGGCCCCAATTGCTTCAACACTTCTGCCAAAACCATGGATGAAGCTTCCTGCACATAATAGGCGCCGGCGTGCCAGGCTGGGTCCGTGATAAAACGGGTGTCCTCAGGCACATAAAATCCATTTTCACACCAAGGCACAGGCATTTCCAACCATTTTTCTATGGAAAAAGGCTTGCCGGGATGGCATCGAATGGACTTTACGGATGGGGAAGCCAAAGCAGCCAAACGCACCTCAGCCAAATCTCCCCAACGGGTTTGGGCTATTTCCTTAAAACCGGGCGGGAAAAAATCTGCTTCCATCATCCACGTTGGCGGGAAATTTCATAAAGTGCCATGGCCGTGGCGGCACCCACATTCAATGAGCCCACCGGCCCTGACATGGGAATTTGTACTTTATGATGCAACAAGGGCATATAAGCCGGCGAAATGCCATCTTCTTCCGAGCCCATCACCAGCGCAACAGGACCGGAAAAATCTCCCTGCCATAAGGTGGTTTCGCCTTTTTCGGTGACACCCACCAAGGTTAAGCCCGCATCGGCCAAATACTGCAGACTTTCCTTTAGATTCCATTCCCTGCATACAGGCAAATGATGCAGCGCACCCGCAGAAGCTTTGAGGGCATCTTCTTGGATTTGGGCACCGCCTCGGGCAGGAATCACTACTGCATCTGCACCCATGCACAAAGCGGTTCGGCAAATGGCACCAAAATTCCGCACGTCTGTGATGCGGTCCAGGACCACCAACAGCGGGGATTTTCCTTGCTCAAAAAGAAATGGCACCAATTGACTGACCTCTAAGTAGGGAATTAAAGCGCGCCAGGCGATGATGCCTTGGTGTGGCGCTCGGGTGGTGCGATCCAACTTTTCTCCGGGAACTTCCAAGACAGGAATCCGGTGATTTTGACAATGTTGTAAGATACTGCGCATGGCAGGATGTTTCAACCCTTTTCTTACCAAAATACGGTCAAGACGTACCTCGGCTTTCAGGGCTTCCTCCACGGCATGTAAACCGTAAATTAATTGTGGTAAAGCCATGGGCACAAGATACAACCAAAGAAGATGGAATCCTCAAAACCGCGCTACATAGCCTAAATGCAACTTACTTCTTTGAAAATCAAAACCCTGTCCTTCTCGACTTCCCACGGCATACATGACGGAAAACTGACCGGCCGGTGTATCAAAGCTCAGTCCACCGCCGAAACTTAGGACAGGTGAGGAAAAAGCATCGCTTGCCGTTTGTCGCAAAACCCACCCGGCGTCTGAAAAAATATTCAAATAAGAAAACTCGTCCAACAGGTAACGCCATTCTAAAGTACCATAGGTATAGCCGCTGACATATAATGACGCCTCATCGAACCCACGTAAAGACTGCATTCCACCGATTCGGAACAAATCGTTGGTGTATAAATAGGGGTTCTCTGTCCATCCACCTTGTATTCCCTGCAAAAAGGTAAATCGCTTTCCTACGGGCAAAAAATGCTGAGCATGAGCGCGCAATTGCCATTCCAGTGAAAAGCGCTGGGTACTGTCTATGGGCATCAAAGTGTCTCCCGTGAGTCGCTTTTCCCCAAAGGCTATATGTCCTTGAAAAAATAGTCCACGCCTAGGGTTTACCGGATGATCCAATCGGTTCCAAAGCCATCGCACACCATAGAGCGTAGTCGTGGCATCCGGAAAAACAGGTGGCAATCCATTTTCGGTACGAATGTTCCGGGCCAATCGTTGCTGCAGGAAAAAACCGACTTCATCCTGCCCTCTAAAGCGGTAATTTAACCCGGCTTCCATTTTCAGCTGAAAAAAGGCGGTATCAATGCGAAAAAAATCAAGGTCGGCCTGAATTCCTAAAGCGGTACCCAAAAGATAAGGCCAAGCGACCCGGACCCGAAGTTGTTGGGTGGCCCGTTGAAGGCGCTGCCAATTCAACTCGGCCATTTCGGCGTATTGTAAAAGGTTATGCAATTTTAAACGCACATCTCCGGTGAGCAACAATTCGCCTGTTTGGTCATTGACGGGCACTAAGCCAAGAATGCCTGCAAACTGGTTGGCTTTGCGCTTTTTCACGGGGAATCTAACCAAAGCAGAGGAATCGGACAGCCAAATTTTAGCATTTCCCTGGGCCGATAAAAATTCAAGACGGTTCAGTCTGGCAGGTGCTTCGCGAATGTGTTTGGCAGAAAACGGCATGCCTTTGGCCAAACCCAACATGTGTCGCAGCACCACAGGGCGAAGTTGTACTGGCCCTTCCAGCCGAACCGTGTCTAAAGTAACGAGCGGCCCGGGGCGTGCGCTCAAGGTTGCGTGCCAAAGGGTACGCCCCGGCAAAACTTGAAGGGAGTCCGCACGCATGGTGACTTCTGCGGCGGGATAGCCTTTGTTTTCCAGAAACCGTAAGGCAGCCAACCGCGCGCGAACCACAGAAGCCGGATTGAGCACAGGCCCAAGCCCCGCCGGCTTAAACCCGGGAATATCATGGTGCAACATGGCCCAACGACTGTTTGGCCCTTGTTGACCCAGGGCGATACATGCTTTGTTTGAAAATAAAAAAGTATCTATGCCGGCTTCAAGAAAGCCGCGGATGTGGGCTTGTTGCACCCAATCGTTAGCGGTTTGAACAGCGGTCACAGAATCTGCCACCTCCATGGAACGGAATACCCTGCCATCTGCATGTTGCCAGCGAAGGCTCATTTGTCCCCAAGACAATGCGCCCACGCTCCAAATACAAATAACCAGAAGGCTCCACCTCATAAGGCCCAATTCACGGGTAAAATGCCAAAATCTTCAAGGTACTGATTGGCTTGAGAAAAATGCCGACAACCCAAAAATCCATGATAAGCGGAAAAAGGAGAAGGATGCGCCGCTTCCAAAATGAGGTGTCGCTCCGGATGAATGAGGGAAGCTTTGGCTTTGGCATAATTGCCCCATAGCATAAACACAAGCCGTTCACGCCTTTCATTTAAGGCGGAAATGGCTGCGTCGGTAAACGTTTCCCACCCTCGATCCCGATGCGAACCTGCACTATGTGCCCGTACAGATAATACGCTGTTCAACAACAAAACGCCTTGCTTTGCCCAGCCTCCTAAATGGCCATGCGCTTTGGGTGGAATGCCTAAATCTTCCTGTAATTCTTTATATATGTTTTTCAAAGAAGGTGGCACGGGCAGACCCATGGGCACAGAAAAAGATAAACCTTCTGCTTGTCCGGGGCCATGGTAAGGATCTTGACCTAAAATCACCACTTTTACCCGTGGAAAAGGGGTCCGGTTAAACGCGGAAAACATCAAAGGGCCGGGCGGGAACACAGGACCGGCAGCCTTTTCTTCTACCAAAAAAGCCTTTAATGCTGTGAAATATTCCTTTTTAAATTCATTTTCAAGCACTTCAAGCCAAGTAGGCTCCAGCTGTGGAGAAGTTGTTGGCATTTTTTTAACGGATATAAAATTATTCAGGGAAAAGTACGTTATTTGGGTTATCCAATAAAAGGAAATCTCCTTATTGGCCATATATTTGCACAACTTCTCAGCATAAGCAATAAGTACATGAAACGTTCTGCGGCTATTTTACTGACCATTATGACCTTAGGTTGCATCCTCACCTCTTGTCGTACCAAAGACAGCTGTCCGGCCTACGGATCCAACCAAGTAAAGTCCTCTACTAGAGCCCTTTAATCATTTTTTACATCGTAGATAAATTGAATCTCCTGCAAAACATTCGCATGGAGACTTTGTGCTACGGGACATTGTAATGCTGCCTCTTCTAATAGCATTTTATACTTAGAATCTAGCATTTGCGCTGGTAAATGTAAGTCAATGGCAACCCGCCCCACCCTTCTTGGATTGTTTTCCATGTGTTTTTCAATGGAAGCATAAGCGCCCGTTAACACCACATCGGTTTGGCGTGCCCGAATGGCCATGGTGGTCAAAGCACAACTTGCCAGGGAAGCGGCCAATAAATCCGTGGGAGAAAATGAACTTCCCTCTCCTTGATTATCTTTCGGAGCATCGGTGACAATTTTAACCCCGGAAGGATGAACCAACTGGGTTAGCAAGCCACCTGCATAGGCCATGTCGATATGAACCATAAGGTATTTTAGCCTTAAAGGTAGTGAAAAGACCCTAAGGCTTAACGCCAGAAAAAATGCCTTGTCACCTATCCGCCATTTTTGTGGCGCAGTACTTAGAGCGTACCACGTACTTCTTGCTCGCGCTCAATGGCCTCAAACAATGCCTTGAAATTTCCTTTTCCAAAAGAGCGGGCTCCCTTGCGCTGGATAATTTCAATAAACAAGGTGGGACGATCTACTATAGGCTTGGTGAACAGCTGCAACAAATATCCTTGGTCATCCCGGTCTACCAAAATCTTAAGCTTACGGAGAGACTCAATTTCCTCGTCAATTTCACCCACCCTGGACAACAAATCATCATAATAGCTATCCGGAACTTGAAGGAATTCTACGCCGCGCTCCATTAAAGCAGTAACGGTAGAAAGAATATCATCGGTGGCTACGGCAATATGCTGTACCCCGGCGCCGCGATAAAATTGAATATATTCTTCAATTTGAGATTTCTTTTTTCCTTCCGCCGGCTCATTGATAGGGAATTTCACATAGCCTGAGCCATTGCTCATCACTTTACTCATCAAGGCCGTGTACTCGGTGCTAATGTCTTTGTCATCGAAACTCACCAGCTGCGCAAAACCCATGACATTGGCATAAAAGGAACACCAGGTATTCATTTGTCCCCAATCTACATTGCCCACCATATGGTCAATGTATTTGAGTCCTACATCGCCGGGTTGAAAACTGGGGTTTGTCGCTTTATACCCGGGTAAAAATGCGCCTTTGTAGTTTTTACGTTCCACAAAAATATGGACGGTATCTCCATAGGTATGAATGCCCGAGCGTACCACAGTACCAAACTCATCTGAGGTGGTAAAAGGTTCCAAATAAGGTTTGGCACCTCTTTTCACGGTTTCGTTAAAGGCAGAAGTCGCATCATCGACCCATAAGGCCACCACTTTTACCCCATCGCCATGCAGACGAATGTGCTCCCAAAGCTCACTTTCCGGAGTCAAGGGAGCCGTAATCACTAAACGGATTTTATCTTGCTCCAACACATAGGACACGCGGTCTTGCACCCCTGTTTCTAAACCTGCAAAAGCAACTTCCTTGAAGCCAAAAGCCGTTTTGTAATAGTGGGCGGATTGCTTGGCATTTCCCACATACAACTCCACATAATCGGTTCCATTAATGGGTAAAAAGTCCTGGGCCTCAGGAACAATCTTTTTATAGGTTTTAAAATCGAGCGTATCCATAGTTGTTTTGGTTCTTTAAGTGGTTATTCTTGCCAGCTTTTAAAATAATCTGGGTCTTCCAAAGCCAAAGCTTGCTGGGTGATTTGTAAAGGACGGAAAGTGTCAATCATCACCGCCAATTCGTTGGTTTCTGTTTTCCCAATGGAACGCTCCATGGCGCCGGGTTGTGGGCCGTGAGGAATACCACCGGGATGTAAGGTAATCATCCCTCGCTCCACATCGTTGCGGCTCATAAAATCACCGTCTACATAATAAAGCACTTCGTCGGAATCGATGTTGGAATGGTTGTATGGTGCGGGAATGGCTTTGGGATGATAGTCATAAAGCCGCGGGCAAAAGGAACACACAACAAAAGCATCATTCTCAAACGTTTGATGCACGGGAGGTGGCTGATGCACCCTGCCGGTAATCGGTTCAAAGTTATGGATGGAAAAGCCGTAGGGAAAATTGTACCCATCCCAACCCACAACATCAAATGGATGGGTTTGATAGTAGATGTTGTGTAAAACACCTTCTTTTTTCACCCGTATTAAAAATTCGCCTGCTTCATCATAGGTTTCAAGAGTGCGAGGCAGCTTTAAATCACGCTCACAATAAGGACTATGTTCTAACAATTGTCCGAAATGATTGCGGTATCGCTTGGGTGTATAAATGGGGTGTGCTGACTCTGTTATGAGCAGCCTGTTATTCGGCGTTTCAAAGGAAAAAGCATGAATGATGCCTCTTGGAATCAGGAGATAATCGCCGGGTTCAAATGGAATATTACCAACCATGGTACGTAAGATGCCGGTTCCTTCATGAACGAACACCAATTCGTCCGCATCGGCATTTTTATAGAAATAATCCGCCATGGTTTGCTGTGGAGCAGCCAAGGAAATGGACAGGTCATTATTGAAAAGGACATACGTACGCGCCTCCAAGTAATCTGGCTTAGGTTGGCTGCGAAATCCCAACAACCTGCGGGGATGAATATTTTTGGCGATGGCCGCTTCCGGCGCCATGGGCGTGGACGCGCCGAAGCGGGCAATCCGTGTAGGCCTATGGTGATGATATAATAAGCTGGACATACCGGCAAAACCAATGGTGCCGAACAATTGCTCATAAAACAATCCTCCCTTCGGCTTTTCAAACTGAACATGCCGTTTCGAAGGAATCTGACCGAGTGTATGGTAAATGGGCATTACCTAAGTTTTGATAGGCTTCAAAGGTACTAAATCTTGTATAAGGAAAACATGAGATTTATCAGGTGACTTTCCCTGTTTACGCTTCTTATTTTTTCAAATTCAACTTTTTAAACGCCGCTTTAGAGGCCATTTGCTGAGCTTTTTTCTTGGATGTTCCTTCGCCAGTACCCATGACTTCCTGATCAATCAATAGATTTATTACGTAGCGTCTATTTTCGCCCCGCCCGGTTTCACGCGTGGTTTCAAAAGAAATTTGCTTTTTGTTCCGCTGGGCCCACATGAACAATTCACTTTTATAATCTGTGGTATCCAACTTTGGCTGGCCCGGCTGATGCTTAAAAGGCTGCAACAAATGGGCGGAAACGAACGCCACGGTTTTGGTAAAACCGGACTCCACATAAATGGCTCCAATGAAGGCTTCCAAGGTATTTCCCTTGACGTCCTCGGGGATCATGTCTTTTGAAAATTTTCCCTGAATCCATTTTTCCAGTCCAAGCCGACCTGCTACATGGTTGAGTTGCTGCCGATTGACCAGGGAAGACCTCAATCGGGTGAGTTCACCTTCGTCTTTGTCCGGATGTTGCTGATAAATGTAATCTGTGACAATTAAATCCAATACAGAGTCACCCAAAAATTCCAACCGCTCATTATGAATTCTTTGTCCCTCGGATTTATACCCTGCAGATGAGTGCACAAAGGCAAGTTCATAAGGCTGAAACGTACTGGGACAATATCCTAAGATTTCAGTGATTTTTACTTGCAACTCCGTTTGAGGTCTTGTCTCTGGAGTAGCTCCAAGCAACCGTTGTAAAAAACTGAGGTTCAAAAGTAAACCGTAACTTAACCCTGATACGCTTTAAACACGACAGATGCGTTATGGCCTCCAAACCCAAAGGTGTTTGAAAGTGCGGCTCTGATGTTGCGTTTTTTCGGGGTGTGGAAAGTCAGATCCAAGCCTGAATCGATTTCCGGATCATCCGTAAAATGGTTGATGGTAGGGGGAACGGTTTGGTGATGAAGTGCCATTACACAAGCAATGGCTTCAATGGCACCGGCGGCACCTAAAAGGTGTCCGGTCATGGATTTGGTGGAGGAAATGCTAAGGTTGTAAGCATGATCTCCAAAAACTTTTTTAATGGCGATGGTTTCTGCAATATCACCTAGGGGTGTAGATGTTCCATGCACATTGATGTAATCTACTTCCTCAGGTTGCAAACCAGCGTCTTTTAAGGTGCGCAACATCACATTGTTTGCACCTAATCCTTCGGGATGTGGAGCGGTGATGTGATGCGCATCGGCCGTAGCGCCACCTCCTGCAATTTCTGCATAGATGGTTGCTCCACGCCGTTTGGCATGTTCTAATTCCTCCAAGACAAGGGCGCCGGCACCTTCTCCTAAGACAAAACCATCGCGGTCTTTGTCGAAAGGACGTGAGGCCGTAGCGGGGTCGTCATTTCTGGTAGAAAGGGCATGCATGGCGTTAAAGCCACCTATTCCCGCCACGTTGACTGCTGCTTCTGAGCCACCGGTCACAATAATATCCGCTTTGTCTCTGCGAATGAGATCTAAAGCGTCGATCATGGAATGGGTGGAACTGGCACAGGCGGAAACCGTAGCGAAATTGGGTCCTCTGAATCCAAATTTAATGGAGATATGACCAGCGGCAATATCCACAATCACTTTGGGAATAAAGAAAGGATTAAACCTTGGGGTTCCATCTCCACGTGCGAAGTCGCCAATTTCCTGGATGAGGGTATCTAATCCGCCAATACCGGAAGCCCAAAGCACACCGGCACGGTCAGGGTCGAAATTTCCTTCTTTTATACCTGCATGTTCCACCGCTTCGGTGGCGCATACCAAGGCATATTGCACGAAAGGATCTAGTTTTCGCGCTTCTTTGCGATCCAGAAATGCTAAGGGGTCGAAACCCTTTACCTCGCAAGCAAACTTGGTTTTAAAAAGTGAAGCATCGAAGCGGGTTATCGGAGCTGCACCGCTTTGGCCACGGACTAATCCGTCCCAGTAAGCAGACAGGGTATTTCCAATGGGAGTTAATGCCCCCAAGCCGGTTACGACCACTCGCCTCAATGCCGTACTTTTTAAAGGTTAATGAATTACTTAGCGTTTTCCTCGATGTAGGCGATGGCTTCTCCTACGGTGTTGATTTTTTCCGCCTGATCGTCGGGAATAGCAATATTGAATTCTTTTTCAAATTCCATAATGAGTTCCACGGTATCCAGAGAATCCGCGCCAAGATCGGTCGTGAAGCTGGCAGCGGGATTTACCTCGCCCTCGTCAACACCGAGTTTGTCAACGATAATAGATTTTACCCGTGATGCAATGTCTGA
>CAZRHR010000021.1:0-34821 GCA_964599915.1 uncultured Candidatus Competibacteraceae bacterium
CCACAAAAGCGGCAAATCATGCAAAAAAATATTTTAATTGTTGGCGGAAGCAGCGGCATTGGCCGGGCATTGGCCGAAAGTTTATCCGGTCATCAGGTTCATGTATGGAGCCGAACATCTAAGGATCTTGAGCACCTTTCTCACGTGCAGTGGCAGGAAGTCGACATGCGCAACGTAAGTCAATTGCCTGAGATTTCCGGACCGCTCGATGGCGTTGTTTATGCTCCGGGAACCATTTTACTGAAACCTTTCCGAGGTTTAAAAGAAGCGGATTTCATGGACGACTGGCAGGTGAATTTTATGGGCGCCGTGAAAGTTTTGCAACATGCAGAAGC
Organism: uncultured Candidatus Competibacteraceae bacterium; assembly: GCA_964599915.1. Classification (GTDB taxonomy): domain Bacteria; phylum Bacteroidota; class Bacteroidia; order CAIKAF01; family CAIKAF01; genus CAZRHR01. Next base: position 336 of record CAZRHR010000021.1, read on the forward strand.
TGCGTTGAAACAATCCACCCATGCCTCCGTGGTGCTATTTAGTACCGTTGCTGTACAAACGGGCATGCCGTTTCACACTTCCATTGCCTCTGCCAAGGGCGCAGTAGAAGGTTTGGTTCGTTCCTTAGCTGCAGAATGGGCCCCGAAAATTCGGGTGAACGCCATTGCACCAAGTTTAACTGCCACCCCACTGGCAGAGCGTTTACTTCGGGATGAAGAAAAAGTAAAAGCAGCAGGCGCACGCCATCCATTACAAAGAATCAGCGGGCCTACGGAGTTAGCTCATTTGGCCCAATTTTTATTGGGTGAAAATGCCTTAGGCTTTACCGGACAGATTTTTCACCCGGATAACGGCATGTCGGCCCTAAAAATCTGAAGCCCATGAAAACGTATGTGCAAGCCGATTTTCAAGATTTTGACGAAGTTTTTCGCCGAAATTTTTTTAATACGCTAAGCGGTCCCAAGCCATGTTGGCTCATGGGGACCTTGCATCCGGATGGACGGCCCAATTTTGGTTTGTTTTCCAATGTGGTCCATATAGGCGCCAATCCACCGGCCCTTGGGATTTTATTTCGACCACTCACGGTGGTTCGGCATAGTTGGGACAACCTGCATCGGGAACAGTTTTGTGCCCTGAGCCTGGTAAATCGTTCCATGTTGGGTGGTGCCCACCAGTTATCGGCCCCATGGGAAGCCAATGTAGACGAAGCTAAAGTGTCCGGTTTGGCAGTGGAAACTTGGAATAAGGCGGCGGTTATCAAAGATGCGCCGGTACAGCTTTTATGCAGGCCTGTTGAAAGTTTAGCCATACAATGGAACCAAACCCAACTTCAGGTTTTAGCCATTGAAGAAGTGCGGGTGCAAGAAGGTTTGGTAGCTGCCGATGGGCTGGTAGACATGGTGGCGGCAGATGCCATTGCGAGTTTGGGACTTGATGCCTATTTGCAAGTGATGCCGGCTGCACGATACCGTTATGCTAAAACAGATCGCCCCCTTACACCTATGGATTGGTTTAAAACCTCCGAGGCACCAAGATGATTTCCATTGTTTGGTTTAAAAGAGACCTTCGTTTGGAGGATCATTTACCCATTCAGCAAGCACTTGAGAAAGGTCTACCCACATTGTTTTTGTATGTGTTTGAGCCTTCTGTATGGAAAGATCCTCATTATGATGCCAGACACCGCCGTTTTATTGAGGAAAGTTTAGCTGAAATGTCCGCTCAACTTAGCGCAGTTGGCCATACGCTTTACGTAGTGGAAGCCGAGATGGATGAGGTGTTGGAGCTTTTAGCTTTGGAGTTCGAGCAATTTGCCTTGTATAGTTATGAGGAAACAGGGCTAAACGTGACTTTCCAAAGAGATTTAAAAATTAAAAAATGGATGCGCCTTCGCGGGTTGGTATGGGTAGAAGTCCCGCAACAGGGGGTTGTTCGTGGATTTGCCACAGGGCTGGCCTGGCGTGAAAGGTGGAAAGTTGAAATGACGCGTCCAATGTCACCCACAGATTTGACAAAAGTGCCACCTGTGAAATTGGACCTTCCTCCTTCTTTTATGGCCAAAATACCTCTGGGTTCAGATGCATCATTTCAGCAAGGAGGGAGAAAGCCTGCATTGTCGCGGCTTGTTGCATTTCTTTCTCATCACCACGGTTTTTACAATGCGTCCATTAGCAAGCCTTTGGCCAGCAGGACACATTGTGGCCGACTTTCTCCTTATTTGGCCTTTGGGAACCTAAGCATGCGGGAAGTGTGGCAAGCGCTTTCGGCCGCCAGAAAGGAGCGGTCTTCCCGGGGTTACCAATCCTTTGGTTCTCGCCTTCAATGGCATTGCCACTTTATCCAAAAGTTTGAGGCAGAATGTGACATGGAGTTTCGGGCCTTTAATCGCGCTACCGACCAATTACGTTTAGTGAACAGGGAGGATTGGTTTGAGCGCTGGAAGAAAGGAACTACCGGTTATCCATTGGTAGATGCCTGTATGCGATGTGTAGCGGCCACTGGATATTTGAATTTCAGGATGCGTGCCATGGTGGTGAGTTTTCTAACACACCATTTGTTTTTGGATTGGCGTTTAGGTGCGCAGTATTTAGGTGCACAGTTTTTAGATTTCGAACCAGGCATTCATTATCCCCAGTTTCATATGCAGGCAGGAAATACGGGAGTGCATGTAATTCGTGTATACAATCCTGTAAGACAAGGTTTAATGCATGATGCAAATGGTGATTTTGTGAGGGAATGGGTTCCAGAATTGGCAGGTTTGCCCGGGCAATTGATTCAAACGCCTTGGGATTTATCTCCCATGGAGCAATGTATGTATGGATTTGAGCTTGGCAACACCTATCCACAGCGGGTGGTGGATATTCGCGTCACAGGCCGTGCGGCCATGGAGCAATTGATGCAAGCCCATCGCAGCGTTTTGGGAAAGCAAGAGACAAAAAGGATTTTACGTGAGCATGTGACTTCACCCATGCGGCGATTTCAGCAAAGGAATGAAAAAAGGCATGGCACATAAAAAGTTGTTTTTACCCGAAAAGGTTTGTGTTGCTTGTGGTCGGCCCTTTAGCTGGCGGAAGAAGTGGTCCAAAGATTGGGAGCAGGTAAAATATTGCAGTGATAGGTGCAGGCGGGAAAAAGGGAAGTTGCAAGAGCCTTAAATAGATGTCTTGGATAACCTTTTCAGGCGTTGAGCCTGGGTCTGTCTTAACTTAAAGCTGTTTAATAAATTGATGTTTTCCAATTTAGCTTTTTGGAGAATTGGGGCTACGCCCAACCCCTGCCCGTGGATAATTTATGGAAATTCCCCTAGGTAACTCGGAACGTACCCGCCTATAATCGATTAAAATGGTTTTGGGGTTAAAGGCGGACTTGGGCCTAGAGCACTTCAATTCAGGATGAATGACAGGCTGCACCCAGGAATAACAGCTTAATAAACCAACACGTATTATCCGCAACGAAAATCGGGGCTACGCCCACCCCTCCCCGTGTTCAATCTATGGAAACCTCCCGAGCTTACTCGGAACCTATCCGCGTATAATCGATTAAAATAGGTTTATGGCAGTAGTTAGGCCTGGGCCTCGAAAACCTCAGCCCAAAAGCTTCGAGAAATCCCTCCCGTGAGTTTCAAGAGCCTCCGCGAACAATGAACCGACTGCTCCAATCCTAACCATATTGCCTAAACCCGAACAAAGTCAACCCGCGACGAAAATCTGGGCTACGCCCACCCCTCCCCGTGTTCAATCTATGGAAACCTCCCGAGCTTACTCGGAACATATCCGCGTATAATCGATTAAAAGGGCTGCCTCACAGAAGATTGGAATGGCTTATGTGGCCTCAAATACCATACTCAAACGACCTTGACCGTTGGTATTTAATTAGACTGAATTGCCAGCTTCGATTTTCCCTCACTGATAAATCGGACTCAAATTCAATTAGTTTGTATAGTGACTATTGAAGGTTAACAAAGGTCTTCATTCGGGATCTTCCTCTAAAAGCATATTTCGACTTTGTTGAATAGAGGACCGAATGATTTGGTCCAATTTTATTAGGCTATCATTGAGTTTTTCCTTGGCCTCATTTTCGAGTGGGCTTGGCGATTCATTTTCTTTCAACATGGCAATAAGACCCATGGCGTTGGCTAGAGGGGCTCGAAGATGATGTGATGTGTGGTACAAGAGGTTTTCCAGAGCTTGATTCCTATCCCTTAATCCAAGTTCAAGACGTTTGAAATGACTTATGTTTCGGGCAATACACCCGGCCCCAGAAATGCGTTGGTCGACATCATGAATAGGAAAGAGTAGAAATTCAGCCACATCGCCTTTCCAACCCATGGATTTGAGGTCAAATTCTTCCCGTATAGTTGCACCATCAAAAACTTTATTGAGTTTTTCAAGCCACCAATTCATAGCCATGTGGTCATGTACCAAGCCATGTAAATACCAACCTTCATGTACTGTTCCCTGACTCATTTGCGTAGCTTCTAGAAAAGGTTGGTTTGCCACCTGTATTTCCAGATTTAAATTAATGGACCAAATGAGGTCTGGAGAATTTGAAATAATCCGGCGGAACATTTGAAGAACGGCTTTGTCTGGCTGATGACGGTGAAGTCTTACGTCCGATTTATTTAATCGCAAAAGAATACCATGTTGAAATCGGTTAATTATTGTTTCAGAAGGGCCTTTAAGGGGTAACCAATGAATCTCTTTGGTTAAGGATCCTCTAAATTCTTGTAATAGCTCTGTTTCAATTTCATGCCATTGTTCAGGTGGCATAAAGTGGGTTATCGACCGGTCTAAAAGTTCAGATTTAGGTAATTGAAGAGATTGGCTAATTTCATTGTTGGCATAAAGTATTTTACCTGATTTTCCGATGATGAAAAGTGGTAAGTGAATGGCATCTAAATACTCGAATTGAAGTACGCTTTCTTTTTCCTGTAGAGGCGCCTCAAAACTTATTCCATGAATTTTGAGTGGTATTCCTTCTTCACTGCGTTCAATAAATTGGTGGCTTTCTATGGTTTTTTGTCTCCCGTCTGGGGTTACAATGCGGTAAAAATAATGCGCTTCATTATTTCTCTCTAGTGCTTTGAGGGTGTCATAGACTTTGTTCCGATCTTCTGGAACTACCATATTTAACCAATGGTTTGGGTTTTCTTGAAAATCTTGAATTGAAATACCAAAGAGTTTTTTTGCCCCCTCAGTTCCATACAAAAGTCGGAAGGAATTAAAATCTACGGTCCAACCATTCATGGGTACTTTCGACCAAAAGGTTTCATGCTGCTCCCATTTCGTTTTTTCTTCTCGCCAGGTGGTTAACGTTCGGGTAAGATCAACCCCTACCATGGAGAGGCTTGGGACCTGTTTATCGCTCGACCATTGTAATTCCCAAGCAATATCAACCATCCCATTTTTTCCGGGAAGTCGGGTGATTAAATTGTTTTCAACGGATTTGCCTAAAAGGAAGTGTTGAATGGCTTCTGTAAACTTTTTCTTTTCTTGAGGCCGCAACAAGTCTAGAAATGACTTAGGCTCTTTAATTCTAATCAACGACTTAAAACGTTCCGACATGCGCATGATCTCCCCCGTAATTGAGAGACTTATCCATATGGTTTCTTCAAAAGGAAGGGCTTTTGAAGGAACGGGAATCGCTGGTTTTGACTTTTTGGAAGCCTGTTGAACATCCAACATTAACAACAAAAAGTTTTGTCCATTTATAGCCAGCGGATAAATTTGTTTGTTGAAGGTCTGTTGGCCTTTGTTGGGACGCTGATTTACCGAGGTCTCCTGTTTCAGTTCTCCTAACCCCAATTGAGCAAATGGAATGACTTTTTCTTCTTTTATTTCAAGCCATTGCAAAGCCGCATGGTTAAATTTTACAACCATTTCCTGTTCCTTATCCAAGATCAAAACAGGATTCGAAAAGTGGTGGAAGAGTTTTTGGAAATCAGTGAGCCATAACTTTTGTTTTCTTTTTTTTATTTGTTGGATAAGTAGAAATATCAATAGACTCAAGGATATTAATAATCCCAAATGAAGGATAGCCATGGGAAAAGAGAAAAAAATTAGCTCCCCCTGACCATGTTTTAAAAACATCAAGCCCAACATTATGGACAGCATGGCGCAAAGGCACGAAAGAAAAAGAATAATGCCGTTTCTGTTGTACATTTAAAAACAATAGGCTATAAATATAACCTTCTGGGCCTTAAAAAATAATTTTTGAAGTAAAAGATGATGGAAGTTGTTTTAATTTTTTTTTATATTTGAAATATGGCTTTAAGCCTTACCTAAACCCATTAAAAGGCGGCAATTTGCCGCTTTTTATTTGATGTGCATTACTGTTCCTTTTTCCCAATCGAACAAGACCAATGTACCTGATTTGATTTTTTTGGGTTGGATACACAGACAGAGTGCCTCCTTGGCTTGCAAGGTTCCCATAAGGGTAGTAACCATGCCAAGTACCCCAGTGTTTTCACAATCTTGATCAAACCAAGGTTTTTCAGCTGGAAAAAGCTCACTAAAGGAAGGTTTCTGATGGGGTGAAAAGGTGGCCATCATGCCTTGATTACCATGAATTCCTGTAAATATCCATGGTAAATTCAAGCTTTCCGCTGCTTCTGAAATATAATAACGCGCAGTTGGCGTATCTGTACAGTCCAACAGAATATCGTGGCCGCTTAAATATTCTTTCGCATTTTTTCGACTCAGTCTATCGTTTATGGCTTTACAATGTACATCTGGATTGAGTTGGTGGATTTTTTTTGCCGCTTGTAGGGCTTTTTCAAATCCAATATCTCCAGGGCCAAAGAGCAATTGTCGGTTTAAATTACTGGCTTGTACTTTATCATCATCAATCAGGGTAAGTGCGCCAATACCAGCCATCGCCAATTGAACCGCCGCTGCGGTGCCTAAACCTCCTACGCCTACAATGGCCACTTTGCAAGCCCTTAGTTTTGCCAAACCGGCTTCGCCAATATTGGTGTGGGCCACCAATCGGTCATAACGTGCGTGATGTGCCATTTATCCTCCTGAAAAAGGTGGTAAAAAAACGATTTGATCTCCTGATACGAGTACTTGATCTTCTTTTGCCCAGTGATGGTTCACTGCAACGGTCCAAGTATAACGTGCCGCCTCAGGAAACTGTTGGATAAAATGGTTGCGAAGCTCTGCCACCGTGCTTCCTCGTAAATAAACCTCGGTTGTGCCAGCCAAATCTATTAACGAGCCGAAAAGAGTTACGAGTTGTAAATGGTCTGTCATGAACATTAAATTGGAATGAAAGTGACTTGGTCTCCCGCTTCCCAATACAATTTTCCCGGGGGTAAAACTGCTAGACCATTCGCACCAATAAATCCCCCAAGCATGTAAGAAGCCTGTCCAGGAAGTGGAATCACTTCTTTCTCCTGAAGATGGGCGCGAATATAACTTGTTCTACTCATTTCTCCCGTAAATTGCGCTCCAAGCCGATATGTTTTGGCCTGTTCCTCCGGGAAAACTAACGTTTTGCCTTTGAAATATTGAATCAAAGGATGAAGATATACATGCCAGATGCACATGACGGCAGCCGGATTCCCCGGTAAAGCGGCCACAAGGGTATGGCCCTTTTGGCCCATCCAAAATGGTTTGCCTGGTTTTTGACTTACACCGTGAAAACATTTTTTTACGCCCACCTTGTCCAAAGCTTCCGGCACATGGTCATAATCGCCAACTGAAACTCCACCCGTTATGATGAGCAAGTCCGCATAAAAGCCCTTTTCCAGTTGTTTTGCAATCCCATGGACATCATCGTCAACATATTCCAATTGGGAAGGCAATTGCTGCTGCTGGCAATAGGCCATAAGGGCGGGACCATTTTCATCCCAAATTTGCCCTTGTTTTAAATCTTTGGGAAATGGAACCACTTCGTGACCCGTCACCAAAATGTGTACTTTGGGTGGTTCGAACACTTTGGCAGAGGAAATCCCCAAGCCATGAAGCAGACCAAAATGTTCTGGGGTAAGGGTTTGTCCCACAGACAGCAAAGGCGCCCCAGGCGCAAATTGTTCTCCTTTTTCTCGGATAAAAGAACCCATCACGGGCGACTTTGAGAGGGTAAGTTGGTTGTCTGAAACGGAGGTGTGTTCTTGCATGACCACGGAAACAACGGGCTCGGGTACTGCGGCGCCAGTAAAAATTCGAATCGCTTCACCAGGCGCAATTGGGCCTAGAAATGGCGCGCCTGCCCGACTTTCACCCACCAAGCGATAGGCGGTTTCTTGTAAATTTCCCAAAGCATATCCGTCTACAGAGGATTGCCGAAAAGGAGGGTGTGCGTGGGCCGCCTTTACATCGCAAGAAAGGACTTTTCCCAACAATTGTGGTAGTGGCAATTGCGCTTCACGCCTTGGTGGCAAAATCTCCCGTATCATACGGCGTACTTCTTCCGGTGAAATCAGACTCCAACTGCGCATGCCGTGAAATTACAACCCCTGTATCGATTTCCCAAAAACGCAAACGCTCATGGCTAGAAACAACGTGGAATGAGAGAATAATTCTCATTTTTGTACCATGAACACCACTGCTTTTTCTTTACAATCTCAAAGGATTTTTTTTCCCGATGGGATTCGTCCTGGTTGTCTCACCATTATTGGGGGCGCCATCGCAGAAATTCATTCCCATGGAGGCGGTGATGCGGGCCTACCCATGGAAGATATGGGAGATTTACTGGTGATGCCGGGTTTGATTGATCCGCATGTACATATCAATGAACCTGGTCGCACCCATTGGGAAGGTTTTGAAACGGCAACCGCGGCAGCGCGTTCAGGCGGTGTGACTACCTTGGTGGAAATGCCACTAAATGCATCACCTGTGACGACAAGTCTGGCGGCTTTGAAGGAAAAAGTCCAAGCCTCTAGACAAAAACTAGCCGTAACTACCTTGTTTTATGGTGGAGTAGTACCAGGAAATGAGTCGGAATTGGAACCCATGTTGGATGCCGGGGTTCCCGGTTTAAAGGCTTTTATGACCTATTCCGGAATTGAAGATTTTCCGGCTTCCGGCCCCAAAGAACTTCGGAACGCCTTGCAAATACTCAAAAAGTACAACAGGCCTTTGCTGGTACATGCCGAATTGGATTTCCCGCATCCAGAAGATCACCTACTTTCCCTACATCCATCTTCTTACCAAGCTTATCTCGCCAGTAGGCCACCCGCTTGGGAAGACCAAGCCATCGCGCAACTCATTGACTTATGTCGTGAAACCCAAAGTTGGGTGCATATTGTTCACCTTTCTTCGGCCAGTGCATTGCCCATGATTCGCGCAGCAAGGGCTGAAGGTTTGCCGCTTACTGTAGAAACAGCGCAGCATTATTTGGTTTTTGCGGCGGAGCAAATTCCCGATGGAAAAACTGCGTTTAAGTGTGCGCCTCCTATTCGGGAAAAAGCCAACAATGACCTTTTATGGGAAGCTTTGCTTGCGGGAGATATCGATTTTGTGGCCACAGACCACTCACCCGCGCCACCGGAAATGAAAGCTTTGGCATCTGGCAGTTTTAAAGAGGCATGGGGCGGTATTGCGGGCATACAATTTGCACTTCCTGCCTTGTGGACAGGAATGAAAAAAAGAAATATTCCTCTGGATTACCTTTTGAAGTGGGGATGTGAAGGGCCGGCAAAATTTATTCAAGCCGGACATCGTTTAGGAAAAATAGCTCCGGGTTATCAGGCCGATTTGGTTGCCTGGCGTCCCGAGGAGGAGGTGTTTTTTACAGAAGCAGATGTCCTTCATCGACATAAACTTAGTCCCTATACGCATACGTCTTGGTTTGGTAAGGTGTACAAGGTTTGGAATCAAGTAAAACCAGGATATCCCAAGTTGCAGAAAACATGAAGTTCCTTCGGATTGACCCCATGGACGAGGTGATTGACCTCAGGCTCAGGGCCGAAGGCCATGTGGTAGATGTGCTTTTTCCTAAGGATGCCGACGAATGTATCCGTCTTCTTCAGAACTATCAAGGCCTTATTCTTCGAAGTAGGATAGTGGTCTCCGCCGAGATGATGGCTGCTTGTCCAAATCTCCGAATTATCGGCCGCGCAGGTGCAGGAATGGAAAACATAGATGTGGCTGCGGCTGGTCAGTTGGGCATTGTTTGTTTTAATTCTCCGGAAGGCAACCGGGATGCTGTGGGTGAGCATACCATCGCATTACTGCTGGCCTTATTGAAAAATATTGCTCCTGCGCGTGAGGCCATTGCGCATGGGATTTGGGACAGAGTCCAATATACAGGGGGAGATCTTCGTTCTCAAACCGTAGGTATTTTGGGCTTGGGACACATGGGGACCGCTTTTGCTGAAAGACTTCAGGGTTTCAAAGTTCGCTGTATTGCGTATGATAAATATCGCCCCATTCATCCGAATGACCCCGCCGAGCGGGTAAGTTTGGAGGAATTGATGGCAAGCGCCACCGTCCTAAGTCTACATTTGCCCCTTACCTCAGAAACAAAGGGTTGGATTGACCAAAGCTTTATTCAGCAAATGACCCACCCCTTTTTTCTTCTCAATACGGCTAGAGGTAGTTTAGTTCAAGTGAATGCGTTACTTAAGGGACTGGAAAATGGGAAAATTCTGGGTGCCGGGTTGGATGTATTAGAGGTGGAAAACACCCGCTTCCAGGTAGAAAAATCGGAACACCTCGAGGTGCTTTCCGCCCTCACGGCCTTTCCGCAAGTGCTTATTACCCCTCATACGGCCGGGATTACAGCGTGTTCTATGACAGGCATTGCTTCTGTTCTTGCCGATAAAATTTTAGCTCATCTCCATACCTCGTAGCGGGATGAACCAACCTTTGGAGAGTTCTTTTACCTTTGCACACATGGATGCACCAACAAACCCCAATGAATTCAATTTCAAAAGCCTCAACGTTTGGGCTTTTCTCATCAGATGGCGGAAACCCCTACTGCTGATCAATTTGGTGACGGCTTTGGTGACCGCTGGTGTCACTTTATTGCTGCCCAATAAATACCAAAGCGTTCACATCTTTTATCCGGCGGTTACGCAATCCGTTAGCCGACTCATGAGCTCAAATCCGGGTAATACCAAGGATTTTGGTGCCTATGGAGAAGAAGAAGAAGCAGAACGTGCCATCCAGTTGCTCCAATCTAGCGAAATTCGTGAGTATATTATCTCCAAGTTTAACTTGTGGGAAGCCTACGATATAGATCCAAATGCCCCTAAGGCACGTACGAAAATGGCTAAAAAATACAACCGCCATGTATCGTTTCGCAGAAATGAATTCAATGCCGTAGAAATTTCTGTTTTACATACCAATCCAGATACGGCGGCTTCCATGGCCAACGAAATTGCCGCCCGATTGGATACGGTAAAAAATCGCATTCAAAGAGAAAGAGCCGCAGAAGGATTACGGGTGGTAGAAGAAGAGTATTTTTCCTTGCGCCATCGCGTAGCCGAAATTTCGGATTCCCTAGATGTGATTCGTGGATTGGGTATCAACGATTATACCTCACAGTCCGAAGTACTCAATAAAGAATACGCCATTGCCTTGGCTAAAGGAGATCAACGGGCCGTAAAAGCACTGGAAGAAAAACTTTCCATTCTATCTAAATATGGTTCCGCTTATGTTGGCCTGAATGAGGCATTAAAGCTTCAAACGGAGCAATTGGTCATGCTGGAAAGAAAGTACAAAGAGATTAAAGCGGATGCAGACAACAACATCAACCAGAAAATGGTGGTAGATTATGCCTATGCAGCCGATGATAAAGCTTCCCCCAAACGAACCTTGATTGTTTTGGCGGCAACTTTGTTTTCTTTCATCCTTTCCCTTTTCTTTTTGGTGGGCTGGGAGCAATATTCAACCTATCAAAAGACCAAGGCGTGAACGCCAAGCTACCCGTTCGGACCTTATATGGAATAGCCGCCTTACTTCTTGCGCTGCAAGTTTGGCTCATCTCCCTCGAATGGTTTTGGTACCTTCTGCTCCCATTTGTCCTGCTGGTATTGGTATGGTTGTTTTTTTCCATTGATAAGTTTTTTCTCGTAGCCACTTTTGCGGCTCCCCTTTCAATTGAATTAGATGTTGGGGGCATGAACCTTGGGCTGAGTTTACCTTGTGAGCCCATGCTGCTTGCCCTGACCATGATGTTTTGGCTTAAACTTTTGGTGGAAAAAGTAGATGGTCAAGGCTATTGGCGGCATCCTTTGGTTTGGGTGACCCTGGTTCACGTGGGGTGGATGGCCATTTCTACATTTTTCAGTGAATTGCCTGAGGTTTCTTTGAAATTTTTGGCCACTCGGATTTGGTTTACTTCATCCATGTTTTTTCTCGGCATTTTTATTTTTAGAAAAAACATCAACATTCATCGCTTCTTATGGATGTACCTTTTGCCCCTTAGTGGCGTGGTGGTCTACACCCTTATTCGACATGCCGGATACCAATTCGAAAAGCAACCTGCCCACTGGGTCATGGATCCTTTTTTCCAAGACCATACGCATTATGGCGCCATGCTAGCCATGTTTTTTCCTTTTATTTTAACCGCGGTCTGGGCGTATAAGACGTCCCCTTTTCTTCGTATGTGTATGCTGGTGGTACTTGGCATTATGGCCGTGGGATTACTCATGTCCATTTCCCGTGCTGCATGGCTAAGCATAATTGGGGCGGCAGGGGTTTTTCTTTTGATGTGGCTGCGCATCCGCTGGTACGTGGTGGTTGGTGGCGCGGCTAGTTTGGTTGGCCTGTTTTTCCTGTTTCAAACCGAAATTATTATGGAGTTGGAAAAAACGAAGGATGTTTCTTCCGGCGAATTTGTAGAACATTTTAGATCGGCAACCAACATCCGTTCAGATGCCTCGAATACGGAACGCCTTTTGCGGTGGAACGCCGCTTTACGTATGTTTAAAGAACGGCCCGTGACAGGATTTGGTCCGGGCACGTACCAATTTTGCTACGCACCTTACCAGCGTTCCTATGAGCTCACTATCATTTCTACGAATTTTGGGGATGGTGGAAACGCACATAGCGAATATCTTGGACCGCTTGCAGAACAAGGATTGCCGGGCATGTTATCTTTTATTAGTCTTGGTGTAGTGGCACTTATTATTGGAGCCCGTATTGTGTATCATCCTTTGTTGGAAACTTCTGAAAGATGGTTGGGTTACACCATTTTACTGGGCCTTGTGACTTATTTTTTACACGGATTTTTAAATAATTTCCTCAATACCGATGAAGCCTCGGTGCCTTTTTGGGGTTTTATGGCCATGCTAACGGCCATGGATTTACAATTAAAACAAAGACAACTTGCCCATGAACACGGAAGCACAAGTATTGGCTGATGTTTTTGACGCCACCCGCACAGCGTCTTTGCAAGCATTTAATGCGATGCTTAAAGCCGGCGTAGATTTGCATCAAGTTTTTACGGTAGAAGGTAAAAGCCTGAATGCTCCTTTTTGGATTATGGCGCATTTGGCGGTTAGCGAACAGTTTTTATTGCTGCATGCATTGGGTGGTCCACGCATTAAACTGCCTTATGCCAGGATGTTTGGGTTAGGTGCTGTTCCTCCGGCCAAAGAAGATTGTCCTCCCCTAGAAGAAATCATGAGAGATGTACACTTGGTTCATGAAGCCTCTATGCAATGGGTGCGCGGATTAAGCCAAGCAGATTTACTTTCTCCTACGGCTACGGGAACCAGCTTTGGCGGCGTTGACCAAAAACGCGCTTTGATTATCCACGCCATTCGGCACGAAGGCATGCATGCCGGACATTTGGGATGGCTTTGTAAAATTCACGGTTTACCTACCATATAAAAGGTGGGTAAACCGTGCATTGAAATGTTTAAGAAATTAGTCTTTTTTCCCTGCGTATTGTAGAAACTCATTTCTGGTAGACATGTCCAGAAACTTTCCTGAATAGCTGGAAGTAATGGTTCTGCTTTCGTGGTCGCGAATGCCACGCATGGTTACGCAAAGATGCTCTGCATCGAGTAATACGGCCACATCCTCTGTGTCAAGCATGTTCTTTAATTCTTCGGCAATTTGCATTGTGAGGCGCTCCTGAACCTGTGGTCTCCGAGCATAGTATTCCACAATTCGATTCAGCTTGCTTAAGCCGACCACCTTGTTCTTGGGGATGTACCCAATGGCGGCAGTTCCAATGATGGGTACAAAATGGTGCTCACAGTGAGATTGAACGCGAATATTTTTTTCTACCAGCATGTGCTGGAATCCGTATTTATTTTCGAATAATGAAACCTTGGGCTTATTATCCGGATTTAAACCCGAAAAAATTTCTTTCACAAACATTTTGGCCACGCGGTTCGGCGTATTCTTGAGGCTATCGTCTTTCAAGTCTAGTCCCAAAATATGCATGATGTCTTTGAAATTTTTCTCAATGAGCTCAATTTTGGTGGCATCATCCATCACAAAGGCATCTAAACGCATGGGTGTCTCTACTGAGAAAAAACCGTGATCATCGTCGTCTGACGTATGTTGTTTTGGTGAAAATGAGTGATCCATACAAGATTGTTACGTGTAAAACAACAGGGAGTTTCCCATTTGGTTTAACGTTTGAGCAAAAAAGTTCAACAAGCCCGGATAACTGCCTTAGAATAAACCTGCCACCTCTGCTTGAATGGCATTGAAAATGGTTCCAAGGTCTTCCGGAACCTCAGGGAAATTGTTGTTGTCTACATCAATGATGAGCAATTTACCTTCTGTGTAAGATGAAATCCAAGCCTCGTATCTTTCATTCAGACGTTTTAGATAATCTAGTCGAATGGCATTTTCGTAATCTCTTCCTCTCTTTTGAATTTGGTGTACAAGGGTGGGTACGGAAGCCCTCAGATAAATTAATAAATCAGGAGGTTGAATGAAGCCGGAAATCAATTTGAACAAATCCATGTAATTGTTGAAGTCGCGGGTGGTCATTAGACCCATGGCATGCAAGTTCGGAGCGAAAATAAAGGCATCTTCATAGATGGTTCTATCCTGAATTACATTTTTCCCTGACCGGCGAATATCAACAATTTGATGAAAGCGGGACCGTAAAAAGTACACTTGAAGGTTGAAAGACCAGCGCTGCATGTCCTCGTAAAAATCGTTCAAATACGGATTGTCATCCGCATCTTCATAGTGCGCTTCCCATCCAAAATGTTTCTCTAAACGAGAGGTAAGGGTGGTTTTTCCTGAACCAATATTTCCGGCGATGGCAAAATGCATGACAGCTGTGTTCTTATAGTTGAACACAAATATGCAAAAAAAACCATTGGTGGGGGGTTAGCGTAAGCCTTTCCCGGGATGAAAAATGACTTCCTGTGCTACTGGACAAAGTGCACCATTTACCCCAATGGCCAATGGTTTGGCACAGGGTGAGCTTAAACCACTTTTTTCCGGTGCACGGCCTTCTTTTTTAAAAATCCACATTTGCCCATTTTCTTGCCATGCGACAATGCCCTCTTGAATTATGGCTATTTTTTCAAGGCCTGGAAAATGCCAAGAAAAAATCCAGCCCCCAAACACATCATACACGACGAGGCCCATTTTGGTGTCCAATAACCAAAGCCGGTTATGGGCTTCTATCATTTGATGGGGCTGAAATCCCGGCATGCCTGCCACGCGATCCGCTTGGGGGACATCCACCTGCACATTCAAACCTGCATCTAACCTTTGTAAACGCAGCTGGTCCGTTGTGAAAACCCATAATCCATTGTCATAACTCAAACATGCAGCTGTGGTTTGCTCAAGTCCAAGGCCATTCAGGTCAATAGGTTGTGTTAATAAGGTGGCTGTGTTGTCCAGATAAACGATTTGGCCGGAGGCTTTATAGAACAATAAAATTTTGAGCGGGTTGGAAAAGTCTGCCGAGTGCAAAGGTCCATAAGACAAAAGTGAATTCCTGGCGTATAAAGTGTCCGAGCGATAGGTCATGATTTCGTGGGAAGAGGCCACCCAAATTTGTCCGGAAGGTGAAAATCCACCTGTAATAGCCTCAGATAATGGAATGGAATAGGAGAGGGGTTGAGTAAATCCAATGCAAGGAATCACCAAAAAAAACAAACCCAGGTGGAGAAGTCTCCCATTACTCATGATGGTTGACCAATTGCATAATCTCTTCCACATAGCGTCGATCGTTGTATAGCCGAGGTACCTTATGCTGGCCTCCCAAACGTCCACGCGATTTGAGCCACTTATAAAAAGTGTCTTCCGGCACCGACCGAACCACGGGCGCATCCATGGTCAGATTGCCACGGCGTTTGGCATCATAATCTGAATTGATTTCTCTTAATTTCCCATCGAGCGCTTGGATAAAATGGTCCAATGAACTTGGATTTTTGGTGAATTCTATAATCCATTCATGCGAGCCTGCGCCATTGGCCTTCAAATAAATGGGTGCCACCGTGTAGTCGCGTATGGCAGCGCCTGTTTGTTGCATGGCATGCGCCAAGGCCTTTTCCGCATTGTCCACCATCAACTCTTCCCCAAAGGCATTGATAAAATGTTTGGTCCTTCCCGTAATACGAATACGGTAAGGTTGCGTAGAGGTAAAAGTAATCGTATCGCCGATGAGATAACGCCATAATCCGGCGTTGGTAGAAATCAATAGCGCATAGTTTTTTCCTACTTCCGTCTCCCAAAGTGGAAGGATGCGGTTGGATAAACTATTACCGTCCATCTCAATAAACTCATAAAAAATACCATAATCGGTCATGAGTAGCATTTCTCCCGGTTCCGGACGGTCTTGCAAAGCAAAAAATCCTTCTGATGCGTTGTACGTTTCGTAATAGCGGATGTTGTTATTCGGGAAAAAGGAAGAGAATTGTGCCCGATAAGGCTCAAAATTAACGGCCCCATGAATAAACAGCTCTAATGAAGGCCAGATGTCATGCAAATCGTTGGTTCCTTGCCGTTGCATCATTTGGCTGAGAAGCACCTGCATCCAAGAAGGTACGCCACTGATAAATGTTACGTTTTCTTTTGGAACCACCGATAAAAACCGGTCAATTTTTTCATCCCAATCGGGAATCAATGCCAATGGCTTGGCCGGTGTCCGGAAATAATGAATCCAAGGAGAAAGGTTCTCTATCAATACGCCGGAAATATCACCGGTTCGCATTTTACCAAGTCCTGTGGGTTGGGTAGAACCGGTAAGTACAAGGGATTTTCCGGTAAAAAGCCGATGGTCCGGATGATTTTTCGTGTAAAAGGAAAGGATATCTCGTCCTGCCCTGTAGTGACACTCTTTCAACGATTCATTGGTGACCGGCACGTATTTGCTGCGGTCGTCGGTGGTTCCACTCGACTTGGCAAACCAACGAATGGGCGAGGGCCATACCACTTGTTCCTCCCCATTTAAACACCGGTCGATCCAAGGACGAAATGTTTCATAGGTAGAGTAAGAAACTTCGTTTGAAAAATGTGCATAGGTGTTCATCCGTGCGAAGCCATGGGCTTTCCCGAAAGTGGTAAAAGCCGCCTGACGCAATAAATGATATAGCACCTTCCTTTGGGTTTCCTCCGGACGGTTCATGGCTTGCATCATCCGGGGAAGCCGGCTGCGCAAATAGGCTTTAACCCATGCATTAATCACTTTTGCCCATTTTTCGGCTTAAAGGTACACAAGGATTAGGAAAACCGAAGAATAGACCACAGATAAATCCCGTATCTCTTAATTTAATACGGTTCTTTCCCCATCCCGAAAGGCAATTTCCTCCCGGACAAATGCCTCGATTTCTTGAAGCAACTGCTTTTTTTCTAGATTAATTCGGCGAATATGTTCAGCTTGTGCCTCCATTTCCTTTTCATTCCCTTCTGAGGGTTGATTTCTTTTGGCCAGAAGGTCATTCAGCTCAGCGGCTAAATCCGGGGCAACAAAAAATCCTAGGTGGCTGTAAGCTATCATGAGCGACTGAATGGTTTCTTTTTGGGATGAACCCAGGCGAAGCAGTACCCCGATATAATGGAAAATACAATAACGAATACGTGCCTTGGAGCAAGGCAATGCATCCTCACTTAAAAAAAGATGGGAGCCTTGCATCCGACCTAACAACTTACCATAATGGGCTAAAATTTCTCGGACTTGTTGTAATTGCATACATGAAACATTTCATGATTAGATGGACGCTTCTGAAACGGGTTGTATTTGATAGATAAACGTCCATTTCATGGATTTGTTAGCCATTGAAAATAAGTGCTTTACAATAAGAAATCATAATATACCTCAAAAAGGGGAAACAATTTTAGGTAAATTGGGGTATCTTTAACGCGGCCTTTAGCCAAGTTTTTATACATGCACGTTTATCACCAAATCAGGTTTTCCGCCCGGGGGCGTGAATTCCAAACCACCCTCAACAAGCGAGTGAACGCTTTCTTCCAAGAAAACGGAATCAGCAAACACGCCAACTTTGCCATGAAATTTAAAACCGTGGTGATGTTTTCCTTGTATTTTTCGCCATTCATCATGATTCTTGCAGGGGTCACGACGCATCCTTTGGGCGTACTAGGTCTTTACCTGCTCATGGGTATTGGTTTGGCCGGTATCGGACTTTCCGTCATGCATGATGCTTGTCATCAGGCCTATTCTTCCAAAAAATGGGTCAATGAATTGCTCGCATATAGTCTCAATATGCTGGGCGCCAGTTCTTTCAACTGGAAAGTGCAACACAATGTGTTACATCACACTTTCACCAATGTACACGAAGTGGATGAGGACATTGCTTCTCGGGGTGTGCTGCGCCTGACTCCGGATGCACCTGTAAAGAAAATTCATAAATATCAACATTGGTATGCTTGGTTCCTCTACGGGCTCATGACCTTTGTTTGGGTATTTTTCAAAGATTATGGGCGCTTGATGCGTTATCGTAAAAATGGTTTGATTCAACAAGTAAAAGGTAGTTTCGCCAAAGAATTCACCATTCTGCTTATTACCAAAATTGTGTATCTCTCCTACATTTTTGGTCTTCCGTTTCTATTGACTGATCTGCCTTGGTACCTTATTTTAGGTGGCTTTATGGTCATGCATTACATCGCGGGTTTCATTTTGGCGATTATTTTTCAACCTGCCCACGTAACTACAGATACCTCTTATGTGCTGCCAGACGAGGAGGGTAAGTTAGACCATGTGTTCGCTGTACATCAAGTGCTTACTACAGCCAACTTTGCCCCAAAAAGCCATCTGTTTTCATGGTATGTAGGTGGATTAAACTTTCAAGTGGAACATCACTTGTTTCCCACCATTTGCCACATTCACTACAAGAAAATTAGTAAGATTGTAGAGGATACGGCCAAAGAGTTTGGTCTTCCTTACCACACCACTCCTACCTTCTGGGATGCTCTGGTTCAACACGGACAACATCTTAAATCCTTAGGTCAAGGACAAATGGGCAGCACACAACCCTCTGTTTCCTTTTAACTGAACTTTTTTCGTTTTGGTTGGTTGTAAAATGCGAAGTAAAATTTTGCACACTTTAAACAACAACCATGGAAATTTTTGCCTCACTTAGAAAAAGGCCACTAGACTTGATTCTTGTGAGCTTCTATACTTTTTTTATCTTTTCATCTTTCTTTTTCGACTCGCTCAATGGCCTTGACTTGCCCATTGCTGCCGATGCGCCTTATTTTTTATGCAGGCTTACCTATGAAGTTTATGCCAAAGGAACGGACCCACTCCTTATCGCCAATCCGCCCTTTGTGCAATATGCAACCTTCGTGTCGGCTTTTGTTTGGGGGCCATTATATATCCTCTTCATTTATGGCATCCTCAAAAAGAAAGCCTGGATTAGGGTGCCGGCACTCATGTACAGTGGCGCGTTGATGTATAGCATGATTTTTTATATCGGCTTAGAATTTCATAACCCTTTGAATCCAGAATGGGAAGTAGAAAATGGTTTTAAGTTCTTAGCCTTTAATGGCCCTTATTTATTAATCCCCATGCTTACGGCCTATCGGTTTAGAAAACCAAATCCTTTTGGTTAAAAGGGTATGCACAATCATCGGGGGCAAAAAAAATGAGTAAAAACTAAAAGTTAAAATATCTTATCCTTACTTTGCAGGGAATTCGTTGCCACAACTTTATCCTGCAACACTATGCGAAAAATAGTTTCCCTTTTACTTTTAGGAGCCTGTAGTTCAGGTCTTTTTGCTCAGGATTTTACCGGTTTGCAAACAGGAAATTGGGCCGGTGTCAATACCCTCCACATTAATCCTGCTAATGTGGTAGATAATCGTTTTAAAGTAGATGTAAACCTTTTTGCACTGCACACCAACTTTGGGAACGATTATATCGGGATGAGTTTGTCACCTGTGTTTAACCCCGATTTATTCAATGTACCCAATTTTGGGGATGTGTATCTTCAGCGCGACTCTTTGAGTGCGTCTAAAAATGTGGCCATGAATCTTCGGATTCAATTGCCCTCTTTTATGTTCCAAATTACGCCTAAAGATGCCATCGGCCTCACCCTGAACAGCAGGGTGATGATGAATGTAGATGAGATGTCCAATGATTTGGCCGAGCTTATTTACAATGGGATACAGGCCAATGATTTGAACCTAGATTTTAATGGTTCTTTTACCACGGTGAATAGCATGGCTTGGAATGAAATAGGTCTGGTCTATGGCCGTGTGATCATGGATGAAAAGCAACATTTCTTAAAAGCTGGTCTTACCGCCAAAGTCTTATTAGGATCTGCCGCGGCTTATGGAACCATGAGAGATTTCAGGTTCCGTTTCAATGACCAAGATACCATTGAAGTTTTACAAGGCGACGTGCGCTACGGACACTCTGGAAACCTCGATTTTGGTGGAGAAGGATATAATCCGCTCAAAGTGGAAGGCTTCGGTCTCGGTTTGGATATTGGCGCAGTGTACGAATGGCGTCCACACTATGCACGGTA
This sequence comes from uncultured Candidatus Competibacteraceae bacterium, assembly GCA_964599915.1. Classification (GTDB taxonomy): domain Bacteria; phylum Bacteroidota; class Bacteroidia; order CAIKAF01; family CAIKAF01; genus CAZRHR01. The sequence continues at coordinate 20,699 of CAZRHR010000021.1, forward strand.
CAAATACAACATGGATGGAAAAACCGATTTATGGCGCAAAGACAAAGAAAAATATCTCCTACGGGTTGGACTTTCATTGGTAGATGCTGGATACATGAGGTTTACCAAAGCCGCCGGAAGCCGAGATTACACCTCCAATGTATCTAATCTGCCTTTTTCCTATTTCGATGGGGTACAAAACCTGTATGATTTCACGGAAGCTTTAGCCCAAATACCAGGCATGCAGGCTACGGTTACCGACAATGAAAACTTCAATATGGCCACCCCCATGACCCTCATGGCCACGGTAGATTGGCAAATAACGGATGGGGTTTTCCTAAACTTAAGTCCGGTGTTGGCTTTCAATAAAACCTCTTCTTTAAATTCCAGGGTGCATGGGCAAAATTCCATCATGATTACTCCCCGTTTCGAGAAGCGTTGGTTTGGATTTTACATGCCCATTGGCTTTAGAGAACTTACCGGTTTTCATTGGGGATTTTCCATGCGTGCCGGACCATTGTTCTTCGGTTCCAGTGCCATTTTCTCCAATTTACTTAGCGATTATCCCAGAGGTACCGATTTTCATATCGGGCTAAAAGTTCCCATCCCACATGGTGCACCGAAAGACCGTGATAAAGACGAGGTTTCAGATCGCAAAGACCGTTGTAGAGACGTTCCCGGCACTTGGACGTTTGAGGGATGCCCGGATACAGACAAAGATGGCATTCCAGACTCCAAAGATGAATGTCCTTTAGAAGCTGGACCGGAGCGCTTCCGTGGCTGTCCGGATACAGATGGAGACGGCGTGACGGATAAATTGGACCGCTGTCCTGCCGAACCCGGTTTAGCTGAACTTATGGGTTGCCCGGATAAAGATGGCGACGGAGTCGTGGATGGCTCCGACGAGTGTCCCGACGAAAAAGGGTTCGCCGCATTCAATGGCTGTCCGGACACCGACCGAGATAGCATTCCTGATAAATTAGACCGTTGTCCCACACTCGCCGGACCAGCAGCTTCTTTCGGCTGTCCTGATTCCGATGGTGATGGCATTTTCGACGACCGCGACAAATGTCCTACGCAACCCGGATTACCCGAATTAGAAGGTTGTCCTTTCACCGATTCAGATAAAGACGGAGTAAGGGACCTCGATGACAAGTGTCCAGATGTAGCCGGACCGGCTGAAAACAATGGTTGTCCTTATGCAGATACCGACAACGATGGCATCATCGATTTAGAAGACAAATGTCCAAATACACCCGGTGTAAAAGAAAATGCGGGTTGTCCTGAGATTGCAAAAGAAGACAAAGAGGTACTTCAGCAAGCTTTTGATAACTTGGAGTTTTCTACAGGAAAGGCAGTAATCGCTACTTCTTCCTTCGCATCTTTGGACAAATTGGCCGAACTCATGCGGACCAAGGCAGATTATAACCTACTCATTGAAGGGCATACCGATAATGTAGGTAACCGAGAAGCCAACTTGAGCTTGTCACGCAATAGGTCCAATGCAGTCAAAGCGTATTTGGTCAAAAAGGGTGTTGCAGCTTCAAGAATTACTGTGAAATTTTATGGGCCGGATAAGCCGATTGCGGATAATGCCACAGAGGAAGGCCGCCAGCGAAATAGAAGGGTCGAAATGACCGTTATCTTCAAATGATAAAAATCTAATAAAGCAAGGGAGTCGAAAGGCTCCCTTTTTTGATTTAAAAAAGTTAAAAACTAGGTAAAAAGACCTATATTTGCATCCATTAATCATTTTTTCATGTCAAACGCTACGTCAACGTACATTCCTTATAAAGTAAAGGACATTTCACTTGCTGAATGGGGAAGAAAAGAAATCCGTCTCGCAGAAGCCGAGATGCCGGGCCTTATGGCGCTTCGGGAAGAATTTGGAGCCTCTAAGCCTTTGGCCGGTGCCCGTGTGGCCGGCTGCTTACATATGACCATTCAAACGGCTGTGCTTATTGAAACCCTCGTGGAATTGGGCGCAGAAGTAACCTGGTCTTCATGTAACATTTTCTCCACCCAGGACCATGCTGCGGCCGCCATTGCTGCACGCGGTATTCCCGTGTATGCCTGGAAAGGTATGACCGAAGAAGAATTTGACTGGTGTATTGAGCAAACCTTGTTTTTTGGCGAAGACCGTCGCCCATTAAACATGATTCTAGATGATGGTGGTGACCTTACCAACATGGTATTGGATCGCTATCCTGAACTTATTGCAGGTATCCGTGGTATTTCTGAAGAAACCACCACCGGAGTGCATCGCTTGTACGAGCGCATGAAAAAGGGCACCTTACCCCTTCCTGCCATTAACATCAATGATTCCGTAACCAAGTCTAAATTCGACAATAAATACGGTTGTAAAGAATCTTTGGTGGACTCTATCCGCCGCGCCACTGACGTGATGATGGCCGGAAAAGTAGCCGTTGTGGCCGGTTATGGTGACGTAGGAAAAGGTTCTGCCGCTTCCTTACGTGGTTCTGGTGCACGTGTCATTGTAACTGAAATTGATCCTATTTGTGCATTGCAAGCCGCCATGGATGGTTTTGAAGTGAAGAAAATGATTCATGCCATTCCTGAAGCAGATATCGTTGTAACAGCTACAGGTAACAAAGACATCGTTCGTGGTGAGCATTTCCGTTTGATGAAGGATAAAACCATCGTTTGTAACATCGGACACTTCGATAATGAAATCGATGTGGCTTGGTTGAAAGACAACTTTGGCGATACCCGTGTAAACATCAAACCACAAGTAGACCTTTACACCGTTGATGGAAAGGACATTATCCTTTTGGCCGAAGGCCGTTTGGTTAACTTGGGTTGCGCTACCGGGCACCCTAGCTTTGTGATGTCGAATTCTTTCACCAACCAGACTTTAGCTCAGTTGGAACTGTGGACCAACCATGGTTCTTACGAGAACAAGGTGTACACTTTACCCAAACATCTGGATGAGAAAGTGGCCAAACTTCACCTGGCTAAAATCGGTGTAGAATTGGAAGAACTTCGTCCTGATCAAGCCGATTACATTGGCGTGGCGGTACAAGGTCCATTTAAGCCTGAATATTATCGCTATTGATTTTTCAATACTTCAGAAAAGCCGCATACCCATGCGGCTTTTTTTTTGCCTAAAATCCAAGTGTAGGAAGTGCTTTCAGGTATTGCATGGCTTGTGATAATTTATCTTGACCATGCAAGGGGACGAAAGGGATGCCAAAGGACCTTAAAACCTCTACCCACGCTACCCAAAGCCAATCTCTCCCCGTTGGGTGTTCCCGCAATGGATCCGGCTCCCATGGAAGATCCGGCGGACACAAGAACACAACATCAAAATGTATACTTCTCACTTTGTCCACGATGTCTTGAGGGACTTTGCCATACTTTATCCTTGACCAAAGCAAAAGATTCACCCATTCGGTATCGCAAATAAGGATTTGAGTGGGATAGGCTTTTATCGCATTTTCCCATGCTTCAAATTGAAGTTCTGAAATGCTCGATAGCGATTCAAAATCATAGGTAGGACCATATTTTTCCAGGTAGGTTCTGGCCATTTCAGGGATCACTTTTCCTCCCAAATGTTCTGCTAATTGAAGACTAAGGGTCGTTTTTCCGGAAGACTCCGGACCCACAATGGCCATGCGCTTACCCATGCACTTCGGTTTTAGGTTTGGATGGATTTCTCCAAGACCAATAAGCGTAGCCGGCCAATAGGGTATATCCCAGGTACAATAAACCTAAAATGGGCAATTGAAGGGTGATATAGATCCACGCCTGTAAAAGGTCAATGGCAATGAACAGCAACCATGCTTGGCGAATTTTGAAAATAATCCATGCCGTTCCAAGGAAACTGTACCAAGTGGTCATTGCGTCTGCTAAAGGAAGGTTCCCGATATTCAGATGAGAAAGTAGGGCAAATGAACCCAATGCAGGTAGAGCGGTAAGTCCCATAAAAAGCAAAAGAAGCTTTGGAGAAATGGTTCTGGTTGTCTTACTTTTTTCATTTCCATGCCAGTGAATCCAACCCCAAATGGCCGTCAATCCATAAAAAACATGCAGGATGGCATCTTGAATAAGGTCTGTCTGTAAGCTTATAACCAGAAAAATAATTGAAGCTGCGAGTGCTACAGGCCATGCACTGATTTTATGTTGTGCTGCCAACCAAGTATAACCTAAGGAAAGGACGGTGGCCGGAATTTGCAGCCATTCAACCTCAAAAGCCTTCATGTTAGGTCAGCGGCCAAGGTTCGGCCGTGGGATTTTGCTCTTCAAACAAGGTACCTACTACCACCAAATGAGCCCCGGCGTTCCAGGCCTGTTCCATATCTTCTTTTCGACGAATTCCTCCGCCTACAATTAGTGGTCCATTGTGCGCAGACCGAACGGCCTGTATCAGGCTGGCTGGGACTGGATGCGTGGCACCCGAACCTGCATCCAGAAAGCAAAGCGGAAATCCCATGAACTTAGCTGCCAAGGCAGTGGACGCGGCCAACTCCGGCTTGTCAGCAGGAAGTGGCATGGTTTGACTAATGTAGTGGGCGGTGGTCATTTTTCCCCCATCCACCAATAAATACGCCGTTCCCAAAACTTCTAACCCGGATTGGGCCACCCGATAAGCCGTTTGGACTTGCTGGCCTATAATTAATTCTGCGTTTCGGCCGGAAAGCAACGACAAAAACAGTAAACCATCGGCCTCTGCCGACACCGCCATGCCGGGTCCGGGGAAAAGAACCACAGGTAAGTCACAAAGGTGTTTAATTTGCTGTATGGTTTTGGATACTTGGTCGGTGGCCAAATGCGATCCGCCTACCAAAATACATGCTGCACCCTGCGTTTTAAATTGTTCAATCTGCTGGGGAAGTGCCTCAAATAAAACCCTATCCGGATCTATTAAGGGCGCCCAAGCTCTTTGGAGTTGGGTGAAAAAATGAATATCCGGACGAATCTTCATACCGCAAATGTAATGGTTAATCTGAAATCCTGATGTTTTAATGCAAGGAGGAAGCAGTGGAAATCACATCCATTCTTTTTTTATCCCGTAAACCTTAAGTACTTTTGAAGCATGAGGGTTTGGGGTTACTTTTTGTTGGTTTCTATTCTTGGATTTACTGCCATTCATGCGCAACCCAACGGTTGGGTGAAACGGATGGAATGGACGGGATTGCCCGGTGGTGTAGAATCCATTACCCCTTTTGCCGGGTTTCAGCAGGTTTTAATCACGGACGGCAGAGGTACTATTTATATAATGACGGTGCCGGACCTAAAGGAAGTCGCCAGATTTTCAGCGCATCAGGGTACCGTAAACATGATATATATCGCGCCTGATGAAAAGTCCATTTTAACCGCCGGAGATGACGGTTACGTAAAATGGTGGTCTTTGCCCCAAGGTATTTTACTTGAATCCTACAAAGCGAAATTTAATCGCGTGGCTTTCGCCTTGCCTGCAGGCTTTCCCCAAGGTATTGTCTATGGAGGATACCAAAGTGGTCGTTCCACTTTTGGAGAAGGAGTACATTACATGACCGCAGGAAAAGACGGGAAAAATGGTAGCTCCGTTTGGCTAAGGCCTTCCAGGTATTATAATGGTACATCGTATGGCGTGACAGATGGCACTTTCTCTGCCAATAAAAGGTTTATTCTTTATGGAGATGGGTTTTCGGTTTTTGCACTCGATGCCCAAACCCTTAAGCGCACCGATTCTATTCCTGTGCGTCGGGTTGTTAATAATTTAACCCAATGGGACCAATACCTGTATGTATGGGCAGAAGGATTATTGGTGTATTATAAAGTACAACCCCAGACCAAGTTAAACGCTACTTTAATGGGCAGCGTTTCCGTTTTCCCTGGCCATCCCGATGATGCGAGCTATTCCCGTATTGCTGCGTCCGGTGGTAAATGGATTGCCACGGGAAATGCCTATGGCGATGTATTTTTGTTGGATGCTACAAGCCCGAAAATCCTGTATTCATGGAAAGGCCATGAAGGTCGGATTCCGGGTTTGGCCATTTGGCCCAAGGATTCTTTACTCATGACCGGAGGAAGTGATGGAACGGTTGCGGTTTGGGGGCCGCCTCTGATCCCGCCTGCACCGCCAGTCAAAGACAGTGTGGTGGCATTAGAAAAACCACCTTCAATTCCTCCGACACCTCCGGTTGTTCGCCCCAAGGAGGTTCCAGCAAACACTTCTCCTGAGCTTGTTCAGGTGAGCGCGTTGGACGCCCTTCCGCCGCAAGTGCTGGGCAGAAATGCCTATGTACAAAAAAGGATGAGCATCCCTGCAGGGGTTTGGACCTTGTCCATCTGGGACCGACAAACCGTGGATGGCGATACGGTAAGTATTTGGTTGAACCATGTTCCTTTTCTGAAAGAACATGGACTTACACGTGCTAAGCAAACCTTTTCTTTGCCCTTGCAACCCGGAAATTATTTTTTGGTGCTGCATGCCCATAACCTCGGAAGTAAGCCTCCAAATACTGCCGGACTTCGGCTGGAGCTGGGCGAATTAAGTTATGAAATGGACCTGAGCAGCGATTTGAAAAGATCGGCTACGCTTCAGTTAACTGTAGTTCCATAGCCCAAATGGTGTATTGTTTACTTGGCTTTAGGGGGGATTCCCTACCTTTGTCTCTCAATTTTAGATTTACATGTGGTATAACACGATTCTAGAAACCATCGGGAACACGCCCATGGTTCGTCTGCATAAAATGCTTCCCAATTCGCCGGCCACCATTTTAGCTAAGGTGGAAACCTTTAACCCGGGCAATTCCATCAAAGACCGGATGGCTTTGAAAATGATTGAGGATGCTGAAAAAGCTGGAATTTTGAAGCCCGGTGCCACCATCATCGAAGGGACTTCCGGAAATACCGGCATGGGCCTTGCGATTGCCGCCGTGGTCAAAGGGTATAAGTGTATTTTTACTACTACAGATAAGCAATCCAAAGAGAAAGTGGACGCCCTTCGCGCGCTTGGCGCCGAGGTAGTGGTTTGTCCCACCAACGTAGAACCCGAGGATCCGCGTTCCTATTACTCTGTTTCTTCAAGATTAGAAAAGGAAATTCCAAACGCTTGGAAACCCAACCAATACGATAACCTTTCTAACCTTCAGGCCCATTACGAATCTACCGGTCCGGAAATCTGGGAACAAACCGAAGGGAAAATTACCCATTTGGTAGTGGGTGTGGGTACCGGCGGTACCATTTCCGGTACGGCCCGTTATTTAAAAGAGAAGAATCCCAACATCCAAGTTTGGGGGATCGATACGTATGGTTCTGTTTTTAAAAAATACCACGAAACCGGCGAATTCGACAAAAATGAAATTTATCCATACATCACGGAAGGTATTGGTGAAGACTTTTTACCCAAGTGTGTAGATTTTAGTGTCATTGACCATTTTGAAAAAGTGACGGATGAACAAGCCGCCATTTTTACCCGAGACATTGCACGTAAAGAAGGTATTTTTGTAGGAAACTCTGCGGGCGCTGCCATGGCAGGATTGGTGCAAATGCAAGACCGATTAAAAGCCGGAGACGTGGTTGTGGTGATTTTTCATGACCATGGCACCCGTTATCTCGGAAAAATGTTCAATGATGAGTGGATGCGCGACCGGGGCTTTTTGAAAAAGGAACGCAGTAAAGTAGGTGACCTTCTTCAGTCAGGCCAATTGGCGAAAGCCATTACGGTGGAAGTGTCAGATACGGTGGAAACGGTTTTCAACATGATGTCTGAAAAAGGAATTTCTCAGCTGCCTGTACTCGAAGGAAACCAAGTGGTTGGCGCCATTACCGATGTACATTTGTATGCCGCATTGGTCCGAAATCCCGAACTCAAATCTGCCCATATTCAGCATATCATGGAGAAGCCATTCCCCATGGTAGATGCCGGTTTGGAAATTGAAAAAGTGTCCGGAATGCTAACCCGAGACAATACAGCGGTGCTTACGCGGGATGCCATTGGCAATGTGTTTATCATTACCCGTCAGGATATTTTATCCTCATTGCTCTGTTCTTGAGACATGCAGGTGCGGGATGCCACCGGATATGATTTCTCCTTGAAGCGCACTCCTGCGCGAATCGTTTCTTTGGTGCCCTCTCAAACGGAGTTTTTAGCCGATTTGGGGTTGGCTGATCAACTGGTGGGCATTACCCGATTTTGTATTCATCCGAAGAGCGTTTTTACCCGAACCACTAAGGTGGGCGGCACCAAACAGCCTCATATTGAAAAAATCAAGGCTTTGGCGCCCGACCTGATTGTGGCCAATAAAGAGGAAAATGAAAAGGAAGTGGTAGAGGCGTTGAGGACTTTTTGTCCGGTATGGGTGAGCGATGTCCGGAGTCTGGAACAATCGTTGGACATGATGCAATCACTTGGGGATATTTTGGAAAAAGGAAAAGAGGCCCAAAGGTGGGTGCAACAGGTTGCCGAAGGTTTTGAATCCCTTGTTCCTATGTCTCGCCCTTTTCGGGTGGTCTACCTAATTTGGCGAAATCCTTTTATGGCGGTGTCCGGCGATACCTTTATTGGCGACATGCTTCAACGGCTTGGGCTCATTAATGTTTTGGCTCATGCAAGTGAACGATATCCCGTACTGACCCTTGAAGACTTGAGGGTTTTGGAGCCCGATCTTATTTTATTAAGCTCAGAACCTTATCCCTTTCGTATGACGCACGGCGAGGAGTTACAGCAAGTTTGTCCTCGTGCGAAAGTCATGACTGTAGATGGAGAAATGTTTAGCTGGTATGGGTCCAGACTTGTTCAATCCGTTCCTTACTTTCAAACCTTATTATCTACATGGCAAAGTTGAATAGGTTTATTTTCGCCGTGTGGCTGGTGTGGCTTGGGGTTTTACAAACGGGCTGCAAAGTGAGTTTATCGGGCATTGCTATTCCGGAGGCCGCCAGTTCTGTGTCAGTAGAATTATTCGATAATGGCGCCGCACTTACCAATCCCGCCTTTCCTCAACAGTTCACCGAAGCCCTGCGGGATAAGTTTTTGCGTGAAACCCGACTGCGGGTTATGCCTATGGGTGGCGATTTGGGTTTTACCGGTCGCATTACAGGATATGCCATTGTTCCTGTGGCGGTGGGAGGAAATGAAACAGCTGCACTCACCCGGCTCACGGTCACCATTTCTGTAGAATATACCAACACGTTGCAGCCAGAAAAAAACTTTACCAAAACCTTTAGCCGTTTTGCTGATTTCGATAGTACACAGCCCTTATCTGCGGTGGAATCGGGACTATTGGATGATATTTCTAGACAGTTGGTACAAGATATTTTTAACCAGGCTTTTCTCGACTGGTGACCTTTTTCATTATTTTTGCATCCCTTCCGTCCAAGCATTCACTATGAACTACGTCTTAGAAGAAACATTTACTTTACAATCTAACAGGCAGGTTGCATTAACTTTCCTGGAATGGTTGGATTTATGTGTGTCGGACAAGATTCAAAGTTTTATCAAGAACCTTGAGCAAGAGGGATTGTTAGATGCCTTCATTCAACAAGAGCCTCGAATTAAATTATCCAAAACGGAAACTTCTGTTGTAGAAAGTATTTCGTCTAAAGAAGAGGAGAATGTAGAGAAAATTCCTGCCTTGGTTTCTGAAACTTTGGCCCACGTGTACCGGGAACAGAAAAAATTTCATTTAGCCATCCAAACCTATCAGGCCCTTCGCTTGCATAATCCGGATAAAAAGGCTTATTTTGCAAAGCTTATTCGGGAAGTCGAAAAAGAGAAAGAAAAAATTTAAAGTACAGCAATCATGCAGATTCTTTTGATTATCGCCATTATGGCCGTTTCCATCCTACTGGTGTTGTCCATTCTTATTCAAAACGCCAAAGGTGGCGGTATTGCATCTAACGTTGGTGTATCTAACCAGCTGTTTGGTGCCAAGCGCGAAACTGAAGTGGTAGAAAAAGCCACATGGTATTTGGTGGCTACACTAGCCATTTTGTGTATCCTTTCCGGATTCTTTTATCAGGTAACCCCGGAGAATCCTTATTCCAATTATACGCCTATTGAGGAAAGAGGTGAATAATAGGGAAATGAAAATTTTAAAAAGGAGGCTTCATGCCTCTTTTTTTGTTTAAGGGTATTCCTTTGATATTCACGTTTATTCTCTACTTTTGACAAAATTTATTGCTATGATTTCTGTGAAAAAAACAGGGCCAATGCTTGGCTTAATGTGTTTATTGTTTGGAGCTGCCGCTTTTTATGGTTGTAGTGGGAAGTCCCAAACAGAGGCTTCTGAAAAGGCTGCTTCTCCCACACGTGAGCATGTGTACAATGGTTTGTACAGCGTACAAATTCCAGAATACATGACTGCTACGACCGAATTAAACGGTGAGGCCGGCACCCAATTTATGAATGCGTCTCGTGAAGCCTATATGATCATCATAGATGAACCAAAAGATGAGTTTGTCGCGGCTTTTAAAGAGGTAGGGGAATACGTGGAAGAAGAATCGGTGCTTTCCAATTATGCGGTAGTTCAGCGAGGATCTTTCGATGGTGTGATTTCAAAACCTACTCGCAATACCGACATTTCCTATACCACATCCAACGGGTTGTCTATTGGCCAATCTATTTTGGAAGGTCCTTCTGTAGATATTCCTTATGACATCCATTACCACTTTGCCTATATCGAAGGAAAATCTAGCCTGTATTTCGTGGTTTGTTGGACGTTGATGGATAAAGTTGGTGAAAATGCACCTGATTTTGAGAACATTATTGCCTCCTTCAAGGAATTATAACTTTAATTTTTCATCAAAGCACAGCCTTCCATACAATTGGAAGGCTGTTTTTTTTGGTATCCGTGAGGTTGGGTTTTTACAAACCCTTGGATGTTTTAAAAATATATTTTACATTGTTTATCCATGATATAAATGGTAAAAGATGGGATTTTTAAATGAGTTTAAAGCCTTTGCTTCACGAGGCAATGTGGTAGATTTAGCCGTGGCGGTGGTCATTGGTGGAGCGTTTGGGAAAATTGTCACTTCGGTGGTCAATGATGTTTTAATGCCCCCCATTGGTTATTTGACCAGCGGTGTGAGCTTCAAATCTTTGTTTTTTGCTTTAGATGGTTCCAGTCATGTGTCCCTAGAGGAAGCTATTAAAGCCGGGGCGCCGGTCATTGCTTATGGCGCATTCATTCAAAGCGTGATTGATTTTATCATCATCGCCTTTTGCGTTTTTCTTTTAGTTAAAGTCTTGAACGCCTTCCAGAAAAAGGAAGAGGCCAAAGCACCCGAAGCGCCACCAGCTACCCCAGAGGATATTCTGTTGTTGCGCGAAATTCGGGATAGCTTGAAGAACCCGACCGAAAAGTAAGGGTTTTCACCTTCGGGGTCCCGTGTGGATAAACTATTCCCTTGATCCTGAGATTTTTTTCAAACGAGGCATGCGAACCAATCGACGCATGTCTCGTTTTTAGTTTTTACCCTGTTCCAAGGTCAAGCCACAAAAAGCAAATCGGTGTCCATCGAACAAGCCAAGATCGGATAGTTTTAGTTGGGGAATCACCAGCAGCGCCATAAAAGATAAACTCATGAAAGGAGCCCTTAAAGGCGTGCCAAGCGATTTGGCCAAGGCGTCTAGACGGGTGTAGGCTTCTGCCGTTTCTTGCCCATCGGCAGTGGTCATCAGTCCAGCTACGGGCAAAGGCAATACCTCGGTGCTTTCACCTGTGTAAACGGCCAGCCCACCCTTGTGTCTAATGATGGCATTTACGGCTTCGCATAAGGCCTCCGTACTTGTACCAACTGCTACAATGTTGTGGCTGTCGTGCGCCACACTTGCCGCTATCGCGCCAGCCTTAAGCCCGAAATTTTTAATCCAAGCTACAGCCGGTTTTGCTTCTTTGTAACGATTAACTACGGTGATGAGCAAATGGTCATGCGCTAGATCTGCTTCCAAATATCCTTTTGGGGCAAAAGCCGGGGCGGATAATTCTCTGGTGATAAGTTCTCCATCCAAGGCCTCAATCACCCGAATAGGCGTTTTATCTTCTATCGCCAACTGAAAATCTTCGGGATTTTTTGGGCCAATGTTGAATTGATTGGGTGCAGGCGAGGGCAGGTAGGGGAGAAGTGAAGTGCCATTTTCAGCCACTTTTTGCCCCTGAATGTAGGTGGCGAGACATTGAAAATCCTGTAGGTCTTTGATGCGAATAAAGTCAGCCGGATCTCCAATGCGCAATAAACCTACCGGCATACGGTAGTGTAAAACAGGTTCAACGCATGCAGCTTTAAGAATGGGGAACAGGGGAAGTTCTTTGGCCACAAGACGCGCCACCAGTCGGTTGATATGTCCGGTGAGGAGCAAGTCCGGGTGTTGATCGTCGGTACAAAGCATCAAAGGTCCATTTTCTTGAAAAAGTGGCCATAAGGCTTCCATATTTCGGGCGGCACTGCCTTCGCGCACCAAAATTTTCATACCTAGCTTTTGCTTTTCTTGGGCTTCGGCCAGGGTAAAACACTCATGATCCGTTGAAATTCCTGCTTGAATATAGGTTTCAGCCTCTTTTCCACGTAATCCGGGAGCATGCCCATCGATAGGTTTTTGGAGGTCTTTGGCATGTTGAATTTTCGCCATGACTTGTTCATCTTGGAACAACACACCGGGAAAATTCATCATTTCTGCGAGGTAGTACATGTCCGGTCGTTTCAATAAGTCCAGAACCGCTTGGTCATCTAAAATGGCACCTGCTGTTTCAAAAGAAGTTGCCGGTACGCAAGAAGGAACACCAAAGGCAAATTTGAAAGGTGTCTGAGCCGCATTTTCCAGCATAAACAGGACACCTTGTTCCCCCAACACATTGGCAATTTCATGGGGATCGCTCACGGTTCCTACGGTGCCATGCACCACTGCCATTCGTGCAAAATTGGTAGGTAAAAGCATGGAGCTTTCCACATGGACATGAGCGTCGATAAAGCCGGGCATGAGGTAGGACTCCGGAACGGCATCTTCGACTTCTTGGATGTGGGTGATGATACCATTTTCCCAATGAATTTCACCGGGAAAAATACGTTGATTAAAAATGTCGATGATGTGAACGCGTGCCGTTTGTTTTTCCATGGGAGAAAAATACGCAAGGAAAAATAAAAAAAGGCGTCCCTTGTAAGGAACGCCTTGATATTGGAGATTGAATGTGGATTAATAATCCATTCCACCCATTCCGGGAGGCATGGCTGGTGCTTTAGATTCCTCTTTAATCTCAGCCAATACACATTCGGTTGTGAGCAACATACCTGCAACTGAAGCGGCATTTTCCAAGGCTACACGGCTTACTTTTGCAGGGTCAATGACACCGGCCTTCATCATAGGTTCGAAGGTTTCGGTGCGGGCATTGTACCCTTCGTCTTCCTTGCTTTGTTTAACGTGTTGAATCACGATGGAAGGCTCTTGGCCAGCGTTGCTTACGATTTGACGTAAAGGCTCTTCTAGGGCGCGTTTTACGATGTTTACACCGAAAGCTTCATCATCGTTGTCTCCTTTGAGACCTTCAATGGCTTGAATACAACGGATGTAAGCTACACCGCCACCTGGTACGATACCTTCTTCTACGGCTGCACGGGTAGCATGAAGGGCATCGTCCACACGGTCTTTTTTCTCCTTCATTTCTACTTCGGTTGCTGCACCTACGTAAAGTACGGCCACACCACCAGATAATTTAGCTAAACGCTCCTGTAGTTTTTCACGGTCGTAATCAGAGGTGGTTACTTCCATTTGGGCTTTGATTTGGTTCACCCGCATGGTGATATCCTCTTTGGTTCCGGCACCATTGATGATGGTGGTATTGTCTTTGTCAATGACCACTTTTTCAGCTTTTCCTAGGAAGCTTACATCGGCATTTTCCAATTTGAAACCACGCTCTTCGCTGATAACGGTACCACCTGTTAGGATGGCGATGTCTTCCAACATGGCTTTTCTGCGGTCTCCGAAGCCAGGCGCTTTTACAGCCGCTACTTTCAACGTACCACGCAATTTGTTTACCACGAGGGTAGCCAAAGCTTCACCATCTACTTCTTCAGAAATGATGAGCAAGGGACGACCACCTTGGGCTACTTTTTCAAGGATAGGAAGCAGCTCTTTCATGGAAGAAATCTTCTTGTCATAGATGAGCAAGAAAGGATTGTCCAATTCAGATTCCATGTTG
>CAZRHR010000022.1:0-34368 GCA_964599915.1 uncultured Candidatus Competibacteraceae bacterium
AAGCCAAACCGCTTTTTCTGCAGTTCCATCGTCGTAAGCCCAGAAGTTATGAAAAGTCTGTTTGAAGGAGAGGGTGTCATTGGGACGATAAGCATCGGGCTGAAAATGCTCCAATTCGTGGGTGATGGTATAGGTGGCACTATCCGTAAAGGGCAAAAGACCGGATGTTTGGAAATTGTAATTAAAATCCGGGAAACGGAAACGGGCATAGTTGGCGTAACCATTGGTGTAAAAAGGTAATACATCACTGGTATCTGTGGGAAGCGGGGTATAGTCCAAGGGATAGCGATTCACCACCACACCATTTTCGTCCTTCATGGTAAAGCGGTACGCCATGCGCATGGCGTTGGTATCGCGGTTTGTAATTAAAGACTCCCATTTGTTTTCCACCATGGTTTGGCGAAATTGGGTGTAAGGCACCTGTTGGTAGCGACGCAGCATGGTAGGTCTTACATAGACAAATCCTGCATCTTGGATGGTGGTATCGTGGCGATGGCGTTGACGGTCGAGCCTTACATAATCGATGGACCAATGGTCCACATTGCCATTGAGGTTGGCATAATTGGAAAAACGAAAACGGAAACCTTTTTTCAAGTATCGCGCCTCTGTAATGGGTAGGGTAACAGGTTTAAAACGATGGATGCCGGTTCCCGGTACCGACCAAACCGATTTCCACGTCCTTTGGTCCGCATCATAAAATTCAACCCGCAGAGAATCTTGGGTATCGGGCGCATACCCGAGCCCTTCAGGTTGGTACCAGAAACTAAGATAAATAGAATCGGAAGCTGGAAAATTTAGGTCAATGGGTTTAGACGTCAGTTGATCGGCCCAGCCGTTGGCGCCGATAATGGTGCTGTAAGGGCGACCAAACGCGTCGGTTCCATCGAAGGTAGCCACGCCTACGGTGGGTGGTGCTTGTCCCATGGTGCGGTTGGTGTACACTTTTCTGTCGGTCCAAAGGCTTCCGTCTCCATTGGAAAAATATACCCGAATGGTTTGAAGTGTATCATCGGACAAAGTTCCACTGGCCAAAAGGGCGGTGGTATCCACAAGGTTGGTTTGGGTATTAAAAAACACCCTAAACGGCTGAAACAACCAAACGGTTTGGGTGTCGAAAGGGACGAAAGGATTATCTGGATGGGTATAATAAATCACCTGAAAGGAAGGCGACACGGTGGAGTCCACTGTATTGCCGTTTACCTGGTAAATGTAAGTGGTGTCTGCACTAAACGCGAATGGCCACTGTGGGGGTGCAGGGATGACACGGTAACGGACACGGATAGAATCCACTTGTTGGGGATAATCCCAGGTTTGAAAAGACATTCTGCGATCTGAGGAGAAATCATCTACGATCGGAAGCGATAGCGTGTCCAACTTGTAGAAGGAGGAGCTGCCGGAAGGAAAAATCAACTCAGTTCCGGAAGAAAAAGTGATGCCTTGAGGACGCTGATGCCAAAGGGTTGGGTTTACTTCTAAAGGTCCTGTGAGTACTTGTGCCTGAAGGACCTGCATAAAAACAAAAATGAAAACGAACCAATTCCTCATAGCATAAAAGATAACGGGCATGGGGCAAACTTATTTCAATCTCCAAAAGGAAAAGGTGATGCTACATCGCCCAAAGTGTCACCATCATCATCCCAAAGTGGATCTACAACAAGGTCCAAGGATTCGCCTTTAGGTAATGTAGCGCCCGATTTCAGGGATTTCCCTTGGTAAAGCACTTCTACCACCGGAGGGTTTCGGTCCATCTTGGGAGGCGAACCGTCGGTGGTTTTCACCCTGCGGATGCGAAATCCTAAGGCCTCAAGTTCGGCCCTGGCAATATTCAGGGAGGTATTGCCCAATTCAGGAACCATAACCAAAGGAGGACCGAGCGCCCTAACAGATACATAAATCTTTCTACCTTCTTTTACTTCTCTACCTCCAATGGGTTGTTGGTCTGCGATATGTCCGGGAGAAACGAAATCTAAGGAATCGGGAAGTTCAAAAATGGTATCGGTAATCACTAAGGATAGGCCTGCGTCATCTAGGATTTGCTGGGCTTCTTCTGTACTTCGTCCCACGAGCATGGGAACGGGCTGCGTATCTCCATGGCGCGTGTACCATGAAAACAGTTGAAACGTGAGAAAGCTCAAAATCAACATGGAAAAAAGCGCTCCCGCGACATTGAGCCAAAAATTGCGCCCTTGTAATTTACCTTTCATACGCTATAGGCCAAAGGTACAACCTTTTTACTGGTTTATCTCGATAAAGCGTTGGATGTCCTTGGTGGTGCCAAAGACCAGAATGGTATCCGTTTCTAAAATCACGGTATCTGAGGTCGGTACACCAATGATGTGTTCTTCTCGCACAATTTGGCCGCGCCTTTCTTCCGTGGTTTCTCGTTTTAGGGTGATGAGGTTGAGCCGGTACCGGTTTCTCAGATTAATGTCTCCCAAGGTTCGGTTGGCAATGCCGGGTGGCGTTTTTATTTCCACAATTTCGTGGTCGTCCGGTAAGGGAATGTAAGAGATGATGTTTGGGTTCACCAATTTTTCAGCCACAAGCCGTCCAATTTCATCTTCGGGAGAAAGGATTTCTTTGACGCCAATCTTTTCAAGAATCATGCGCTGGTGGCGTCCTTCCGCCCTGGCAATGATGCGTTTTACACCCATTTCCATGAGCAATACAACGGTGAGCAGTAAAGCATCGAAATCTTCCCCAATGGCTACAATTACGGCATCCATGTCGTCGATGTTTTGGGCTTTGAGGGCCCGCTGGTCGGTGGCATCCATGGTGACGCCATAGGCCACATCAGCGGAAACCGCTTCTATATGGGCTTCATTGTTATCAATGGCCAATACTTCAGCGCCCCTGCGACTTAACTCGCGGGCGATGGATGTACCAAACTGTCCTAAGCCAATGACGGCAAACCTAGATTGGGTCATGAAATTTTACTTACGCTATTGCGAAGATACAAGACCTGTTGGTTTACATCTCATTTCCCGCCAAAAATCAAAAACAGCAGCACTGAATTTTCCATTTTCCTTTTGCACAAAACGTCCATTTGCGTTGATGTTTTTTTGTTCCTTTGTAACATGGCAAAAACGTCCAGAAATAGTATGTTCGGTCGGATTGACTGGCTGTTGGTCTTGCTATTTTTGGCACTTACTACCATCGGTTGGTTGCATATTTGGTCGGCCTCGTTTATTGAAGATGCGCCGTCTCCATTTAGCATGGCCAATGAAGCCGGCAGGCAATTTGTCTGGATGGGCATTTCGTTGGTGGCCGCCTTGCTTATCATGCTTACCGATGCCAAACTTTTTCCTGCCATCCGTTGGATTCTCTGGGGTTTGTCCATGGTTTTGCTGGCTTCGGTGTTGGTGATTGGACAGGATGTGGCAGGGAATAAAAGCTGGATTGTGATTTCAGGCAACATAAAAATTCAACCCTCTGAGTTTGCCAAATACACTACGGCATTGATTTTATCCGGATACATTGGTCGGCAGGAATTTAATGGAAAAAGATGGCAGGATTGGGGTTGGAGTTTTCTGATTATCCTTTTTCCCGCGGCCCTGGTTCTTTTGCAGGACGATTTAGGAAGTACCCTTGTTTTTTTCTCCTTTTTTCTTGCGCTGTTTAGGTTTGGACTCACCTGGTTTTGGCTGATTTTAGCCGTAATCTTAGCCGCGACCTTTATTTTATCCTTGGTCATTTCTCCCATCTACATTGCCATCGTGGTGATGGGTCTTGCGATAACTTCGAGGCTATTTTTTATGCGAAGTCCATGGTCACTGTGGGGACTCACCCTCCTCATAGGCGTTTTTATTTCGGCTTTTGCGTTTACTGGACAAATGGTGTTTTCAAAACTAAAGCCAACGCACCAAAACCGCTTGCTCGTATTGTTGGATCCCACCCGTGACCCACGAGGTCAAGGTTGGAATGTAACCAATTCCAAAATGGCTTTATCCGGTGGAGGTGTTGCCGGAAAAGGCTTTATGAAAGGAACCTTAACCCAGTTAAAATTTGTCCCGAAACAACATACCGATTTTATTTTTAGTGCCATTGGCGAACAATGGGGTTTCATGGGTACCACCCTGTTGGTTAGTTTATTTTTAACCCTGATGGTAAAGGTTATTTTGGCCGCAGAACGACAGAAAACAGCTTTCGCCCGGGTGTATGGTTATTGCGTAGCTAGTGTACTGTTTTTCCACTTTTTCATGAACATCGGCACCGCCATCGGCTTGGTGCCCACGGTAGGTGTTCCTTTACCCTTCATTTCCTACGGCGGCTCCTCCCTATTGGGTTTCACTGTGTTGTTGTTCACCTTTATACGGATGGATGCTTACAACAGCATTAGTTTACGATAACAGCCGTTAAAAAAACTTTTTACGCGCTTTTGCAGGCCAATAATGCGCATATTTATGGCATGAAACAAATCGTCTTTGGGGGACTCACGTCCCTATTTACTTTGGGTTTATCGGCACAAGCTGTGCTCTTGGAACAGGTGCAAAGAACCTCCGCCCAAGCATTGGTGATCCCATATCAGAAGTGGCAACTTCCTAATGGGCTAATTCTTTTAATCCACGAAGACCACTCCGATCCTGTAGTGCACGTAGATGTCACCTACCACGTGGGCTCTGCACGTGAAGTCGCCGGCCGTTCAGGGTTTGCGCATTTCTTCGAACACATGATGTTTCAAGGTTCCGACAACGTGGCTGACGAAGAACATTTTAAAATTGTGACCGAATCCGGTGGAACATTAAACGGTACCACCAACCTGGATCGGACCAATTATTTTGAAACCATGCCTTCCAACCAGCTCGAAACTGCCCTTTGGTTGGAAGCAGACCGCATGGGTTTCTTCTTAGATGCTGTAAATCAAAGAAAATTTGAAGTACAGCGTGCCACGGTTAAAAATGAACGCGGACAAAATTATGACAACCGGCCTTATGGCTTGGCGTATGAAAAAACCGTAGAAGCATTATATCCGCCCGGTCACCCATATTCCTGGACTACCATTGGTTATTTGGCCGATTTAGACGCCGCAACCCTTGAAGATTTAAAACAATTTTTCCTGCGTTGGTATGGACCCAACAATGCCGTACTTACGGTGGCTGGAGATGTAAAGCCAGCCGAAGTGGTGCGTTTAACAGAAAAGTATTTTGGTTCCATTCCACGGGGACCGGAAGTAAATAACATGCCTCCTCAACCGGCCAAACTAAAGGCGACACGCTTTATTTCTTATGAGGACAACATCCGTCTTCCCATGCTCAACCTTACCTGGCCAACGGTAGAAGCTCGGCATGCGGACGAAGCCGCATTGGATGTGTTGTCCAGTATTTTAGGTGGAGGAAAATCCTCCATTTTATACCAGCAATTCATCAAAACCCGAAAAGCCCGTACCGTACGTGCATATCATCCCACAGCAGAATTGGCCGGTTATTTTCAAATTTCCTTGTTGGCCTTGCCCGGGCAATCTTTGGCCAGCCTGTATGAAGAAATGATGGCCGCCATTGCTTCATTTGAAAGCAGAGGCGTATCCCCAGAGGATTTACAACGCCATAAAATTTCCGTAGAAACCGGAGAATTGACCGAGCTGACCACTGTTCGGGGAAAAGCGACAAAACTTGCTTATTACCAAACCTTTACAGGAAATGCCAACTATATTCAAAAAGATTTAAAACGGGTACAAGAAGTAACAGCAGAAGATGTCCTGCGCGTGTTCCAACAATACATTAAAGGAAAACCGCATGTGGCATTGTCTGTGGTACCTAAGGATGGCGGTTCCCTCAAGGCTGCACCAGACAACTACGTTCACCAAATCCCACAGTTGGAAGCAGATTTATCTGAATATCAGAACCTAAAATACAACAAGGGGAAAGACTCGTTTGACCGTAGTCAGCGTCCCGTTCCGGGTCCGGTACCCGCCGTTCAAGTCCCCAAGTTTTGGACAGAAACGTGGAAGAATGGTATGGCTTTCATAGGTACCCTTTACCAAGAAGCGCCGGTGACTTCCATTCAAATCACGTTTCCCGGAGGCCATTATGCCGATACACCGGAAAAAGCGGGCCGTGCCAGACTCATGGCCAGTTTATTGAACGAGGACACCCAAAAACGCTCTGCCGAAGAATTTTCAGACACCTTAGAAATGCTTGGGTCTAGCATTCGGATTTATGCGGGCACAGAAGAAGTAACCATCGAGGTTTTTACTTTAACACGGAACTTGGCACCTACCCTCCGTCTTTTACAAGAACGGCTTATGATGCCGGCCTTTAATGCAGATGATTTTGCCCGAGTGCAGCAGCAGCAATTAGAAGATATTCGCACCCAAACCAACAATGCCGGCGCGGTAGCTTCTAACCTGTTGAGACAATATATGTACGAGAATGGTATCCATGCACTCCCCGACCTTGGTACAGAAAATACCGTAAAAAGTTTAACCTTGGAAGATGTAAAAGCCTACTATCAAACGTGGTTGGTTCCGGGAAAAGCGCGGGTGACGGTGGTTAGTTCAGCAGAGCAAAAGACTGTTCAGCAGGGGCTTCAATGGATGAAAGATTGGAAAGGCGTACCACCCGCACTTCCAGGTTTCCGCACTCCGGTTTCGCAGGAGAAAACCCGGATTATTTTCTTCGATAAGCCAGGTGCTGCCCAATCTGAAATCCGTGTGGCCTTGCCGGGGTTGATGTATGATGCCACAGGCGAATTTTTCCAACTGAACCTGATGAATTATCCCTTGGGCGGTGCATTCAACAGCCGATTAAACCTCAATTTGCGCGAGAACAAAGGTTATACCTACGGTGTACGTTCCGGATTTTCAGGAAGCATGCGCACTGGCATGTTTGCCATTTCCGGAGGATTTTTACGGGACGCCACAGATTCCACCTTGATAGAGATTTTCAAGGAGCTGGAAAACTTTGTGAACAACGGTCCCACCGCAGAAGAAATGGTCTTTACGGTGAATGCCATTGGCCAGCGAGATGCATTGAATTATGAATCGCCTTCGCAAAAAGGTCGGTTTTTAGATCGCATGTTGGAATATGACCTCAAGCCCGACCATGTGGCACGGCAGATGGAGATTTTGAAAAAAATGACCCAAAGTCAATACCAAAGTTTGGCAAGAAAATGGCTAAAAACCAAACAATTACTAATTGTAGTTGTAGGAGATCAGGAAAAAGTGATGCCTGGGCTGCAAAAGCTGAACCTGCCGATTGAGGTGGTAAAACCTTAAAAGCAGTCAAAAATCATGTTTTTTGACTTAAAACATTTAATTTTGTGGTTCCGGTTGTAAGCCGTTATTTTATAAAAGACAGAAGAGCTATGTATCCTCAAGAAATTGTTATACCCTGTAGGTCTGAGTTAACCGATGCAGGATTTGAATCTTTAGAAACCCCAGACGCGGTGGAGCAAGTGATCCAACGCAAAGGGACGACCCTAATGGTTGTAAATTCCGTATGTGGTTGTGCGGCCCGCGGGGCACGTCCGGGCGTTATTAAGTCATTGGATTCCGGAAAGAAACCGGATCATTTAACTACGGTGTTTGCCGGGGTGGATGGCGCAGCAGTGACTCAAGCTCGTCATCATTTTGCGCCCTATCCGCCCTCTTCTCCGAGTATCGCCTTGTTTAAAGATGGCCAACTGGTTCATTTTGTGGAGCGTTATCAAATTGAAGGGGCCACGGATGAAATGTTAGCAGATCATTTACGCGCCGTATATCAGGAGCTCTGTTAAGTGTGTTTGTTTTGATTTAGCAAAGGGTCGTTCGGAAGGACGGCCCTTTTTTGTTTTCCGTTAAAAAGGGTATCATTTTTGTTTCATCGGTAGAACGCTTTGACCGAACTGCCAACCCATGAAATCCCTTTTCCTATCTCTCACTCTTTTCCCTTGGATACTATTTGGGCAAACGTCCTCTTTTTACCCATATCCATGGTTTCCCTCCTTGCCAGGAAATCAAGTGACGACCATGATACAGGGCAAAGGTGATGAGGTTTGGGTAGGAACTGAGCAAGGCGGACTTTATATATTTTCAGGAAGCGTTTGGACCTTTGTACCGCTAGAGTTCACACAGTTTTCTAGTCAAATTTTTAGCCTTTACATAGACGAAAGCAACCTTATCTGGGTGGGAACATCGCAAGGGGTTGCCGCTATTTCATCTGACCTTCCGATGAAAAACCATTTTGAAAGGGAACTTATCCACATTACAGAGCCCATCATCGCCATAGAAAAAGGACCGTTACAATCTGTGTGGATGGAAGGCAAAAGTCATGGTTATCTTTGGGATGGGCGTCATCTATGGCCTTTTCGTTCAGGCTGGGAGCAAACCATTTCAACCGTTCATTTTCCTAAACTTCCACATCCAATATTGGATTCAGTGCGCATTTGGCTGGAAAAGAAATCTACTGCTATTGGACCACAGCGGGCTCAAAAAAACATGCGACCACAGTTGCTGATGGAAAATGGATTTGTTTGTCAGGCACATAGACAAGGATTCATGGTGGCGCCAACCGTTTTGAAGGCACCTTACTTGGCGCCGGTGGCTTCGACATGGATGAGTCCTAAGCTTTACAGAGAAGCGTCCAATCCCCTGCCAACATCAACGCTGCCAACAAAAGACCATTTAGCTTTTGGACTTCCTTGGAATCCGTTTCCCACTGCCAATGCTTTATGGCTTGTGGACATTCATAGTGCTGAGCCATTTGAGTTACACCGAACAAGCGCAGAAATCATTTGTAGTCCGGGGACCAAAGAACTTGCCCTCAACTTCGCGATTTTACCCCCTTTTAGCCCGGCCTTCGACTTTTTCCATTATCAGTTAGGTCAGCAGGACTTACGAACCTTTTACCATGGTGAACCCCTGGTTTTAAAAAACCTTCATCCAGGCACTTACCACCTAAAAGTGTTTGGGGCAAATTCGCTGGGAGAGAGTTCCGCCCCTTATCACCTTACCCTTCTTATTTTACCTAAGTGGTATCAGATGAAAGGTTTTCAACTCAGTTTTGGGGTCCTTGTGCTTGCCAATTTGGTTCTTTTCGGTCTGCATTTACAACGAAAACGGCATATCCGGAAAAAAGAAGAAAAAGTTCTTCGCCAACAGCTTCAAACCTTATCAATAGATCATATCCGGCATGTCCTTCCTTCTCACTTGGTAGGCAATGCCATGCAACATCTTCAAGCCCTTTTCATTCAAAAAAAATATGCCTTAGCCACCCAGTACATGGACAACATGCAAAACGTGTTTCATTATGCTTTGGACCATGCCATGAGGACCGTTTCACTTTCTCAGGAAATGGATTTTGTCCGCTATTATTTTAATATTGAAAACCAGCGTATGGGTGCGTCGAATCGATTGATGATTAAAATAGCTGAGGGAGAAGATTGGGATCAAATACAACTTCCGGCCATGGTCACCCAACCCATCATAGAAAATGCCTTTAAATATGCCTTTTCCTTGGCGAATCCCGGGCAACTCGTTTGGGAAGTAAAAGCCAATGGGCAGCAGGTCTTGCTCATTTGCAGGTGCATCGCTTCCAAAAACCTCCACCCCACCCGCTCCACAAAGGGAAAAGGACTTGGATTGGTTAAAGACCAGTTGTTGTGTATTTTTCCCCCTCCAGCCCAAGTGGAACTAAGCCATTTTTTTGAAAGCGAGCAAGTTTATTGCACATGGGTCTCTTTTCCCAAAATAGAATCCATGGTTTAAAGTACTTATTGGGGCGCTTAAAGGTGTAAGGCCGCACTCGTCATTTCATACGCCGTCTAAAATTTGAACCCTTACCTTCGTTGTGCCATTGACATGAAATACAAAGCCATCCTCATTGAAGATGATCCAAGTACCCGGTTGGTCATCGAAAAAAGTCTGAGAGAAATTCAGGCGCCGGTGGAACTCATCGGTACCTACAGCGAATTGGAAGAAGCCATATTATCCTTATCCAGCCAAGGCATTGATTTGGTCTTCTTGGATATTGAGCTGGGTGGTGGGGTGTCTGGTTTCGATTTATTCAAAACCTTTCCTCGGCCGTATTTTGAAGTCATTTTCGTGACGGGTCATCAAAAGCATGCGTTAAAGGCGATTCAATATGCCTGTTTAGATTTTTTGGTTAAGCCCATCACCACAAGCACATTGTCTCAAGCCTTACGAAGGCTTTACGAACGAAAACAACCCTTTATCTATCAGGAGCGCATTACGCTACTTTTACAAAACATTGCGGCGGATCCCAACCAGTTGCACAAGATTGCGTTGCCAAGTAAAGAAGGATACATTATGCAATCGTTGGCTACCATTACCCATTTTAAATCAGATGGTAATTATGCACAAATGTATACCCTAGAGTATCCCAAAGCAACATTTATAGGTTATGGTCTGGTCCAATTAGAAAGTCTACTGCCGGATACTTTCTTCAGGATACATCGGACTTCAATAGTAAATTTGAATCATGTCCGAGAAATTAGAAAATCGTCTTTTCATTTAATATTAGATGGAGGGCACCATTTAGACATTAGTCAGAGAAGTCTTCCTTTGCTACTTGAAAGGGTTCGTCTTCCAAAGTTATGATAGCTTTTGTCATGGATTTCCAAAACCCTCCGCCTTCATTTAAATGGCTATTTCATGCATTCATTTACCTATTCATTCACTCATCCAAAAATCAGGAATTGAATTGAAGTGACATGTAGGTTTGTGCGAAAATCATAACAAATGAAACCTCAATTCTCACCCTACCTTCTCATTTTAAGTGTTGTCTTCAGTTTAGGTTGTAAAGATGAAGACCCCTTGCCCGTAGCTAACTTCAACTTTACAGGAAGTGGCTGCACTGCACCATGCATGATTTTATTTGAAAACACTTCACTACATGCCACCAGTTATATATGGCATTTTGGAGATGGCACACAAAGTACACAAGAAAATCCTCAAAAAACTTATAATACAGGCGGAGCGTTTGATGTTATGCTCATTGCTACGGGTAAAGGAGGAATAGATACTTTAGTTCGGCAGGTTTTGGTACAAAATTCTGCTCAATCTCAATTACCAACGGCCAGTTTTACCGTATCTAACAATGGTTGTAAAGCTCCATGTAATGTTGGATTTAACAACACTTCTACTAATGCTACCTCTTATCAATGGAACTTTGGCAATGGACAAACATCCACCGTCAAAAATCCAACCCATACTTTTAATACAGGCGGAACATATACCGTTACGCTTAGAGCGATTAATGCCGCTGGAAATCAGGAAACCCAGCAAAATGTAACCATTCAGGCGGCACCCACCAAGGTTCGCATTACCCGAATCACCATCACCAACTTTCCAGGAACTAAATCTGGCGGGGGCTCTTGGGACAACAATCCTATAACCGGTAACTATTTACCAGATATTTATGCCACCCTTACAGATGTGAATTCAACTGTGTTGTTTAATACCGGAAGTGCAAATCGAAAAGAGAATGCGAGTCCTAACACAACTTATTTTTGGAATATAAACTATTTACTTTCCAACCTAGGTACAGCCATCTATGTGGACCTTTGGGATTATGATGATACCTCCTCAGATGAGTTTATTGGATGGACGGGTCCTTGGAATTTTGCATCACTTACCACCTATCCTTCTACCAGAACAGTAACAGCCAATGGAATAACCGCCACCTTAAATCTACAATGGGAATAACTTTTTAAAATCCATCCTCAAAGCCCGTTCCAAAGACGGGCTTTTGCTTTATATAGCATTCAAAAGACCAAAAACTTAGCTTTAAAGGTGAAAACCTGCACTCATCCAATTTTTTCCGAAGGAGCTCTTTGGATACGGACCTTTGCCTTATGAGAACATCTATCCTTTCCATTATGGGGCTGTCCATAGGTATGCTTTGGGCGCAAACCCCTTTTTACGAGGCATTAAAACCCAGCCTTCCTTCGCCTTCGGCTCAAACCCGAACAGTGACGCCCATGACCCTTCCGTCGGTTCCACCGCCCTACAGCAGAACGGGAAAATGGTTACATTTTCCAGAAGCGGGGAGTTCAAAGGGCAGTTCAAGAAAATGGCCACAACATTTGGCTACAAAACCAGTATTCGATAGTACAGTGGTTCCACAGGGCAAAAAAATCTATGAGCCTCACCAATGGTATGCATTAACAGAAGAAGACCAAGCATGGTACTGGAAGCACGTGGATACCACGCGTATCATGCTACAATTGCGTGCTGTATCAGACATTGAACAGCCGGCATTGCAGCAATTGTTCGCCAATTATGGTATCACGAACCAGCTGGGGAAGTCGATGTTCCCGGAGCAAATGGTATTTTTCGAATATGCCTTTCCTTTAGGCACAGCGGCGGCCATGAAAGCATTTATTCAGGAATGTAAAAAGCTACCTTTTGTTTTGGTGGCCGAACCTTCATCCAACCTTCAGTCTGGAGCTTGCGTACCTAATGACCCCATTTGGCAAGTGGTGAACGAATATTGGGGCGCATGGGTGGTGGGTGCAGATAGCGCCTATTGTTATATAAACCAGCCCACCAAGCAAAGAATTGCCATACTCGATAATGCAGTGGATTGGTATCATCAGGACTTGTTGGAAACCGTTTGGTATGGCTATGACTTTGCCAACAATGATAATGACCCTACCCCCGACATTCTTTCAGCGACCCACGGTACCCATGTAACCGGTATTTCCTCTGCCGAAATCAACAATGGCATGGGACTTTCCGGCATTTCTCCGGATACGGTATACTTTGCTAAAGTGGGTTTGGCTAATGGCAGTCTTTCTAATACAGCCATAACAAATGCGATTCTTACCATTGTAAATAGGCCACTTATTCGGGCTTACAATATGAGTTTTGGCGCATTTGCACCAACCAGTTCAATAGAATCTGCCATTCAGCAAGCGTGGAATGCAGGAAAACTTCCTATTGCGGCGGCAGGAAATGACGACACCCAATCGCCTACCTATCCAGCGAATTACCAAAATGTTTTGGCCGTAAGTGCGGTGGGGGTCAATTCCAACGGATTTTTGGTTCCCACTTGGTATACCAATTATGGAAATTGGATTGATATTTCAGCACCCGGTGGGGATGTGAATACTCCTTTTGCCATTTGGTCCAGCATCCCTGGGAATGCCTATGCACCCAAAGAAGGCACCTCTATGGCGGCGCCTTATGTTACCGGAGTGGCAGGACTTATTTTTGCGATTAATCCCTTTTTAACGGCCCAACAAGCACGAGACATCCTCATTCAGCAGTCGGTGGATTACGGCAGTACAGGATTTGATATATTTTACGGCCATGGTATTGTAAATGCGTATGAATCTATTTTTGCCGCCTGCTCATTGCTCACACCCACCGCTAGTGCCGCATCGCCTCAAATATGTGCAGGAGGTTATGTCACCTTAACCACAGCGTCAAATCCCAATGCGCTTTACCAATGGTATTTAAATGGCCAGATGATTCCGGGTGCACAGCAACCTTCCGTGGTGGCTACCCAACAAGGAACGTATCAGGTGTATGTGCAATCCTTGGGAGGCTGTTATGGCTATTCCAATCCGGTTTCATTGAGTATCCAACCCCTTGCTCAAGCCGAGTTTACGTATAGCATTTCCGGAAATACTGTTTCATTTTTCCAAAATGCCACCCATACCACAGGATATGCCTGGAATTTTGGTGATGGGAACACCAGTAACCAAGCCAATCCCGTGCACACGTATGCACAACCCGGCATTTATCAGGTTAGTTTAACGGCGAGTAATGTGTGCGGGCCACATACGGCTACAAAATCTTTTCCCATTGGAAATCTCGACCTAGATCCTCAGGATTTCCCCGCCAGGTTTAATGTGTACCCCAATCCAACAGATGGTCCTATCCATTTAAAGTGCGAGATACCCATGGCTTCCTCTTTGGACATCCGGTTAACCAATGTGTTGGGCGCATTGCTATATGAAGAAAATCGTGAACTGGTATCCGGTGAATTGTTGGTGAACATCCCGGACCAATCCTTACCCACCGGAACCTATTTTATCACCCTGAAGACGGCTTATGGTCAGTGGGTGGAAAAAATACAGGTTCAGAGATAAGGTTGACTTTAAAGGGAAAGATTCAGTAACCTTCCCGGTCGCAGGGCCAAAAAACCAGGCATTTCTTCTTGTTCCCAGTGGTAGGATAAAGGTTCGTCGGCGGTTAAGCTCCTCATTTGACCGCCGGCGGCCACCACCAAAGCATGACCGGCGGCAATATCCCAATGGTGCAAATGGCTGCTTCGCGGATACGCATCTGCCAGGCCCCGTGCGATCCGTAGAAATTTTAAACTAGACCCAACCCGCGCTTCTGACCAGGCTTGGCCAAGCTGCGACAATTTCTGTGTGAATCCGCCGGCACCTTGACGCATGTCGCGACGACTACCCAATAAAATCCAAGGAGAATGATCAACTGGAGCAGGTGTAAACGGTTTCCAGACTTGACTTTCAAAATAGAAAAGTCCGTCTCCCACCACACCGAGCCACAGACCTTGGTCGAATGGCGAGGCTGCCGGGGCACACATGGCGCCTAAAACCGGTTGGCCGTGATGTATTAAAGCAATATTGATGGTAAATTCTCCCGTTCGTTCAATAAATTCCGTGGTACCATCAATGGGGTCGACCAGCCAAAAAGTTTCAGGAGAAGGGCCTGACCACTGACGTTGTCCTTCTTCACTGCAAATAGGAAAAGGCGTTTTACTTAAGTGGCTTTGAATACAATCATGTGCCGCCAAATCAGCCGTAGTAACCTGGGTGTGGTCCGGTTTATCAAAGATCTCAACATGTGCGTGGTAAAGCCGTAAAACTTCAGCAGAAGCATCTATGGTGGCTTGCGTGAGGATAGGAATCCAAGCTGAAAAATCAGAGGTCATCAATATAAATCCTCGATTTTTTGATGGAGGAACCGACCCACCGCCCACCGGGTGCTCACCCATGAAACCAGCATAGCCAACAAAGGTAAAACACCACTGGTGGCAAGGACAAAACCCAACTGTTCTTGAGGTAAAATATCAGGAAATTCTTGATGAAAAAACCAGAGTAGAATACAAATCAGGACAGCGGAAATCAGACCACCTAAAAACCCATGCCAGAGTCCAGTTCTTAAGAATGGGCGGCGAATGAAACTTGGAGAAGCACCTACCAACTGCATGGTTTTAATGATAAAGCGTCGGCTGTAAAGGCTCAGGCGAATAAGGTGATTGATAAGAGCGACCATGATAAAACCAAGCACGCCAAGGAGTCCAAGCAAAACATAGGTAAGCGTTTGTACATTGGCATTCATTCCACGTATGCCTTGCACATCACCTTCTACAGAAACAAATTGCAACGGCCAACCTTGGGTAAGTCGTTGGGTAATTTCTGCGATAGAATCGGCATGCATTTGTGTGGGCGGCACCCTTAATTCTATCAAAGCGGGTAAAGGATTTTCGTCCAGAACATCAAGAAAATCATCACCATAGGCCATCATGTATTCTTGGGTGGCTTGTTCTTGAGAAATATAGGTAGCGGAGGCGACCCATGGCTGGTCTTGAAGGCCTTTGACCAAGTGAACGGCATCGGCAGGTGTGACTAAATCGGCCAGCACAATTTGCAAGGAGAACTGGGATTGGGCGATACGCACCAATTGTCCTGCCCCGAGCCAACTTAGGCCTAGCAGTCCAAGGACCGTCATGACCAAGGTGATGGAAATCACCGAAGTGAAATAGACGACCCTAAGCCCGGCGGTGGTTTTTGCTGGACGGAATTTACCCATGTTGCAAATTTCCAGATAAAAACCCATGCTTGCGTTCCCTAGCCAAAGAACGTATTCACAACAGGTTGTTAATCGAACAAGTTCTATCCTTTCTCCAAAAAAAGTTAAGGAAAAAGTAAAATGCAGTAAGATTTTCCCATATTCATGGTATCATTGAACAAAATTTGGTTATTCATGAAAATTCGTTTTTTAGCCCTAACCCTTTGGTTTGCAGCCCTTACTTTAAGTGCTCAGACCCCATCCACCCCAAGAAACTGGTTTCATTTACATCCTGAAGCCGATGGTTTTCAGGGAGTTTCTACTGAAAAAGGATATGAATTTGTTAAATCCAAGGGACGTACTTCACGTACGGTCGTGGTTGCTGTGATTGATTCCGGGATTGACATTGACCATGAGGATTTAAAAGACAACATCTGGGTCAATCTCAAAGAAATTCCAGGTAACGGCAAGGATGATGACAACAACGGTTACATAGATGATATTCATGGCTGGAATTTTATCGGGGGCCGCAATGGCAGCCACACCGATAAAGATCCGTTAGAAGCTACGCGCATTGTAGCGGCCTGGAGTCATCGATTCGACGGAAAATCTGCCAAAGATTTCAAGGGCATGGAAAGGATGCAGTTTGAAACTTATCAACGTGCCAAAGCTTTGGTAGAAAAGGAGGCCGGAGAAGCGACACAAAGCCTAAAATCCTATACCCGCATTAAAGAAGGACTTACCTCTTTGAATGATTTGGCCAAAAAGAAGGGAACCCATCCTGTAACCGCATCGAATCTTGGGAGCGTGGACATCAGCGAAAATCCTGAACTTGCCCAAGCCAAAGGCGTAGCCGCGTCTGTACTTGAAGGAGAGGATACCCTTGAAGACCTGATTGAGCAATTACAGGGAGCGGTAGATCATTTTAAAACCGCCGCAGAATATCATTACAATGTTCGTTTTAATCCCCGTGCCACCGTTGTGGGAGATAATTACAACGACAGCCGTGAGCGCAATTATGGCAACAACGACGTAGAAGGTCCAGATCCCTTACATGGTACCCACGTAGCCGGAATCATTGGTGCAGTTCGCAACAATGGATTGGGCATGGACGGCGTCGCAGACAATGTAAAAATCATGGTTTTGCGTGCTGTGCCCGATGGAGATGAGCGGGACAAAGATGTCGCCAATGCCATTCGCTATGCGGCAGATAATGGCGCACAAATTATCAATATGAGCTTTGGAAAAGCATTTTCATGGGACAAGCAAGCCGTGGACGAAGCAGTTCAATATGCGCTTTCCAAAGGTGTTTTAATGATTCATGCTGCCGGGAATGAGAGTAAAAACATAGATGTTCACCCGAATTTCCCCAACCGGAATTATGCCACTGGTGGTGTTGCTCCCCATTGGATTGAAGTAGGTGCCTTGTCCTTTAAAAAAGGACCACAAGCCATTGCTACTTTTTCCAACTATGGACGGAAACAAGTAGATATTTTTTCACCCGGTGTGAAAATTTATGCCACAGTGCCAAACAATGAATATAAAGATTTACAGGGTACCTCTATGGCAGCGCCAGTAGTAGCTGGTGTGGCAGCCGCAGTGTGGTCCTATTATCCCGAACTTACGGTTTTGGAACTTAAATCTGTATTATTAAAGTCAGCTCAAGCCATAGCCGGCCCACAAATCATTCCATTTAATGAAGATATGCCAGACCGCAAAATGAAAAAAGACAAAGAAGGCAATCCGGTAGATGGCATGCGCACCATGGCGAAAGTGTCCGGAACCGGCGGCG
Source organism: uncultured Candidatus Competibacteraceae bacterium (assembly GCA_964599915.1). Lineage (GTDB taxonomy): Bacteria > Bacteroidota > Bacteroidia > CAIKAF01 > CAIKAF01 > CAZRHR01. The sequence continues at coordinate 17,499 of CAZRHR010000022.1, forward strand.
TAGTCAATTTATTCTATGCCTTTCAATTGGCCGACCAAATGGTGGCCAAAAAGAAATAAGCATGTCTTCATCCGGTGATGTAAAAGTCCTGGCGCTGTTTGATTTTGATGAGACGTTGACCATGAGGGATACCCTCCCTGCATTTTTAGCGTTTCTGCAACCGGCGCCGGGATTTTATTTTAATGCGATACAAGCACTTCCTGCCATTTTGTGGTGGAAACTTGGTTTTTCTACGAACCAAAAGGCCAAGGAGGCCTTGATGGGTGCCTTTATGGAAGGAAAAACCCTTGTTGAATTGGAAGAAAAAGGAAGACATTTTTCCAAGGAAATTATGCCCGGCTTATGGCGCAAAGAAGCGGTGGATAAATTAAAATGGCACCTAGCCGCAGGGCATGAGGTTTGGGTAGTGAGTGCCTCCTGTGAAACTTGGGTGGTTCCTGCGATGTCCATTTTCCCGGAGGTTCGGGTCATAGGAAGTCAATTGGCGGTATGTCAAGGACTCGTTTCAGGACAATTGGAGGGAAAAAATTGCCATGGCCCTGAAAAAGTAAAACGTATTCATGAAGCCATTGCCGTTTCTTCTTTTGCAACCATTTATGCCTATGGAGATAGTAAAGGCGACCACGAAATGTTGGCGCTTGCAGATCAGGCATTTTATAGAAGATTTTAAAAGGAAATATAAAATTTTGGGGAGCGCTCACGTTTTCCAAGTGTCAGATTGTATCTTTAACGCATGGCACAAGCATATATCCTATCCGATTTAGAAGAAGGTATTCTTACCTTAACGATAAACCGTCCGGACAAGTTAAATGCACTGAACCGGGAAGTAATCCTTGGATTGAGCTCCGCCCTCGACGAGGCACATCAGCATCCGGAAGTTCGGGCTGTTATCATCACGGGAAGTGGAGAAAAGGCCTTTGTGGCCGGTGCAGATATTTCTGAATTTGCCAGCTTTTCCAAAGAGGAAGGCGCTCGGCTAGCCGCAGAAGGTCAGCAACTATTATTTGACAAAGTAGCTTATTTTTCCCGGCCTGTGATCGCTGCTGTAAATGGATTCGCGTTGGGAGGCGGTTTAGAATTGGCCATGTCTGCTCACGTTCGATTGGCTGCCACCCATGCCAAAATGGGCCTTCCCGAAGTTTCACTTGGCGTTATTCCAGGATATGGAGGCACCCAGCGTTTACCCCAATTGGTGGGAGCCGGAAGGGCATTTGAGATGATTTTCAGTGCCAAAATGATTGATGCACAGCAAGCATTAAACTACGGCTTGGTGAATGCGGTATATGAAGGGGCCGAATTATTGGCAGCCGCAAAAGAACTGGCACGTAGTTTTTTAAGAAACTCAACCCAAGCCCATGGCGCCGCCATTCAGGCCATGCAAGCCGGCTTGCGAGGGGACGATGGATATGCAGCAGAAATAAAGGCTTTTGGAAACTGCTTTCAATCGACAGATTTTGTAGAAGGAACCACCGCCTTTCTGTCCAAAAGAAAGCCGCAATTTTCCTGATCCAACCGAGTGCTTAGTACCCACTTTTTTTCGGAACTCATGCTGCCAGTGTCTCTGGCATTGATTATGTTCAGCATGGGCTTGGCCTTAACTTTGGATGATTTCAGACAAATTTTTCGTCATCCAAAGGAAGTAACCTTGGGTCTAGTGGCCCAAATGTTATTCTTACCTGTTTTAGCTTTTGGGATTGCGTGGATTGCCCCAATTTCCCAAGCCATGAAAGTGGGTATTATATTGGTTGCCATTTGTCCAGGCGGGGCAACTTCTAATTTAATCAACTACTTGCTCAACGGGAATTTGGCTTTATGCGTCAGCTTGACCAGCCTAAATGCTTTTCTCACTCAATTTAGTATTCCATTGTTGCTGAATCTCGCCATTTTCAGTTTTTTGGGTGGAGAAGCCAAAGTAAACCTGCCTTTTTGGGATGCGGTGCTTGAGATATTTCTCGTGACCTTATTACCCGTAGCACTTGGGGTTTGGTTTCAGGGACAATGGAATGCGGTAGCTCAGAAGCTAAGAAAACCCTTGAAATATTTAATGCCCATGCTCTTGGGGATTGCTATGGTAGGTGCTGCATTTTTCGAGAAAAAAAATGTGCCTCCGGTAGATTTCATGGATTATTTGCCCGTTATTCCTTGGTTACTTCTATTAAATTTTGGTGCCATGATGGGTTCTTACCGATTGACAAGTTGGTTAGGTTATCCCGCAAGAACAGGCATGACCATTGCCGTGGAGGTTGGGTTACAAAATACAGGCATGGCCATTATGTTGGCTACAGGATCCGCCCTTAGGGATGCGCCAGAAATTGCCGTTCCTGCATCCATTTATGCCTTATTTTCATTTTTTACCACAGGCGGCTGGGCTTGGTATGTAGCAAGGAAGCATCAAATTTTAAAGCGATAATTTTTTGGAAGCTCCATGTATAAAGACATTATACTTTGGATGGATTAGGGTTAAACGGGAGCAAATAATGACCCCTATTTCTTCATTACAACGCGCCCATTCTTGTGGAAGGATACGTTCTATATAGGCGAGATAATAAGTAAAAGGATGGTTGAACTGGGTTGAATTTGGGGAATAAATAAAATCCAACGAATTCACGACCCGTGGATTTTAAATGCTGGATGATTTAGGGGAAACAGGCATGCATCCTGACCGAGGCGGCCGGATGGACATCCCTTGGGACGGGCGCAGCCGTCCGTTCAACCATGCGATGCGGCCTTTACCTTTCTGTTGGTCGGACTTTATTTTACTTTTCCTTTTTCCAACGTTCGATATTTTATCCGCATCTAAATAAAAAATAGGAGCGAGACCAAACGCCCCCTGTCTCAGGCCCGAGATTCCCGCCTTTTCATGTCCACAAAGCGCGCTCTGCGTCAACAAAAAAGCTCCTCTGAGACCCCCAGTGAAGGTAGAAACTCGCCCAAAAGCGATGCCCTACGTTCACCAACAGACTTCACATCTTATACACCCGAAGTGTTCTTCGCCACCCCATAATACGTGACGAAGCAAGAACGTATGTTTGGGTAAAGGAGAATGGTTATCACACGTGGATGAACAAATTTACAATGTCAATACCCCCATTGTCAAGAGGTAAAATCACTTTTTTTTCAAATAATCTGAAAAACCAATGCATTTATGGTTAAATTAATATAATTTCCCATCCAGGCTTTGCAAATCATGACCAATACCCCCCAACAAAGACTGGCAATTCAATTGGTTTACGAAAATTTCCTTTAATCTATACCCAAATGAACTAACGCATCCCCTAAATTCACCACAGGCCTATAGTTTACACCAATCACATACCCCTCCTTCGGTGACAACATCATCTCACGGTCCTTCCCCAATGTATCGCTTATAATTCCTAACTGCTGCCCCTTCCTCACCCATTCCCCCGGCTCTACAAAGGGCTGAAATAAACCGGCATTCTTCGCCCGTACCCAACTCATTTTTGAAATGTCATGGCGGGTCTTACGCTGTGGCGTAGCGTCCTCCCTTAACATGCCAAAATGATGCAAAAACCGCTGAACGCCCTCCACGCCCTCGGCAATGGCATGCTGGTCGAAACGCAAGGTCTCCCCGCCCTCATACACAATAATATGTTTCCCCATTTTGGCCGCTGCATGCCGCAAACTCCCGGCACGTAAAGGCGCATCTATGGTAAAGGGCGCAGAAAAGGCCTCGGCCAACGCACGATTTACCGGATCTTTTAACACCGCCCTGATTTGCGGAAAATTATATCGGCTCTCCCCACCCGTATGAAAATCAACCCCAACGTCCACCAACGGTAAAATATGTTGATGAATGTAATACGCCAAACGGGAAGCCAAGGAGCCTTTAGATGTTCCGGGAAAACTACGATTCACATCCTTACTAAAAACCGGCTCCCGACTAAAATTGATAAACCCAAAAATATTCACCAACGGAATGGAAATCGTGGCACCACGCAATGGGATATGATACCCACTGCGCAAAACCCTACGCATAATTTCTACCCCATTTAACTCATCTCCATGCAATCCTCCCATCAATAAAACCACCGGCCCTGGCTCCAATGCCCTACTCACTACCACAGGAATATCTATGGCCGTCCCCGACGCCAACCGAGCAATCGGTACAAATAAGGTATGGGTCTCGCCGGGTAAAATCGGCGTGTCATGTATCACAAACGCATCACGCGTTGATTTTGTCCCGCTGGATTTTTTTCTGCCCGCCATTTTTCTCTAAATATCGAATGATTTCACCCGCAATATTTTTTCCTGTGGCGCCTTCTATGCCTTCCAATCCAGGTGATGAATTCACCTCCATAACCAATGGACCGCGCCGGCTCTGAAGCATATCCACACCAGCAACGCCCAAACCCATGGCTTTGGCTGCCGCTACAGCTGTTTCACGCTCCTCCCTCGAAAGTTTAATCACCGAGGCATGACCTCCCCGATGCAAATTACTTCGGAATTCGCCTTCCTTCCCTTGTCGCTTCATCGCGCCGACCACCTTTCCATCCACCACAAACGCTCGAATATCTGCCCCTCCGGCTTCTTTGATAAATTCTTGTACAATAATGCGAACCTTTAGACTGTGAAACGCTTCGATAACAGAATTGGCTGCATTTTTATTCTCTGCCAACACTACACCTAACCCTTGAGTACCCTCCAATAACTTAATTATCACAGGTAAACTTCCAATCTCCTCCAAAATCTCATCAATGTTACGGGCAAAATTGGTAAAAACGGTCTTTGGCAAACCAATGCCGGCGCGAGCCAATATTTGTAGGCTGCGCAGCTTATCCCTCGACCGAATCAATGCCTGACTTTCTACCGCCGTAAACACTTTCATCATCTCAAATTGCCGAACTACCGCTGAACCATAAAAAGTCACGGAAGCTCCAATCCGTGGAATCACCGCATCGATGTCATCCAAATAATGGTCGCGATAATAAATCCTTGGACTTTTCTTCTCTATCACAATGTTGCACCGTAAATGATCCACCACTTCCACACGGTGACCGCGGTTCAAACCTTCTTCCACCAACCTCCGGGTAGAATATAAATTGGCGTTTCTGGATAAAATGGCAATTTTCATATCCGCTTGAAATTCGAAGGTAAGATACAGTTTTTTACACCGCTTACAGGGTTCATTAAAAGTTCTATAGCTTGGGATTATTCCGGTGCCTGTCCCGGTCTCTTTGCACCTTTTTCTCTATGTTTTTCTCTAAAGCCGCTGTTAAATCTACCCCGGACTGGTTGGCCAAACACACCAAAACCCACAACACATCGGCCATTTCATCGCCCAAATCTCCTTGCTCACCGGGCTTAAAACTTTGCTCGCCATAGGTGCGCGCCATCAACCGTGCCAATTCACCCACTTCTTCCGTAAGGATGGCCATATTGGTCAAATGGTTAAAATACCGCACCCCATGGGTCTGGATGTACTCATCCACCGTCTTTTGCAACATCTCAAGGGTCATAAATCTCTGTGTTTTGAATCCATCAAAAGGGTCACCGGACCATCATTCACTAAATGTACCTGCATGTCGGCGCCGAAAACGCCGGTTTCTACTGGTCCTTGCAATTCTTGGGACATGGACCTTACAAACATTTCCATCATAAGCTTGGCAAATTCAGGCTTTCCAGCCCGGGTAAAAGACGGCCGCTGCCCTTTTCGCACATCTGCAAACAAGGTAAATTGTGACACCACCAAACACTGGCCATCCGGCAAATCCAATAAGCTCTTATTCATCCGACCGGACTTATCGGAAAATATTCGAAGACGGGGAATCTTATAACATAAATGCTGCACATCCTCTACCCCATCCGCATCTTCTATGCCCACAAGCAACAATAAACCTTGCTCAATGGCTCCAACCACCTTACCCCCTACTTCCACACGGGCAGATTTCACCCGCTGTACCACCACACGCATACCAATAAATAATTTAAAGGATTAAAAATCAGGATATAAAAGATACTTTTTACGCTTGAGCATAAACGCATCTACATCCGGTTGCCAGCGTTTCCTTAGATCCTCTTCCTGTACCTCGCTGTCCATTAACATGGTAGCAAGCCATCCATTTCCCGCCAGTTTTGAAAAGAAAGCATTGAAAAACGGCCCCTTTTCTTTGGGATACCTATGCTGTAAATCTAACATCCACAAGAAATAAAGTTTCCTGTAATCTCTTATATAAGTGAGTGCGAAACCGGACAAATCATAGCCTTTGCATACCTGTCCTTTGAAAGGAGGATCGGTGGCTACTCCGGGAATGTCTTTCGGTGTAAATGCGTAAGGGGCGTTTAACCCGGGAAATCCAAGCAATTGAAAAGGCTTATCTGTTCCCCGCCCCACCGAAATGGGCGTTCCTTCGAAGAAACACAAACTTGGATACAGATACACGGAAGCCATGTTGGGTAAATTCGGTGAAGGCGGCACGGGAAGTTGGTACAATTGGTTATGATGATAACCTTCACACGGAATAATGGTTAAATTGACTTTACGTTTTTCGGGCAACCAACCTTCCTCGTTTACCATTTTTGCATACTCGCCCACCGTCATGCCGTGCACCACAGGAACGGGATGCATCCCTACAAATGACGCATATTCCTTTTCCAACACGGGCCCATCCACATAATGTCCATTGGGATTAGGACGATCCAACACTACAAATGCAATGTTTTGCTCCGCACAGGCCTCCATGGCCAAACTCATGGTGGAAATGTAGGTATAGAATCGTGCGCCGACATCCTGAATATCAAACACCATGACGTCAATATCTCGCAAATGTTCAGGCTGTGGTTTTTTATGTTTTCCGTACAATGAAACCACTTGAACCCCCGTTTTGGCATCTACATCATCTCTCACGCGTTCTCCCGCCCCGGCTTTTCCCCGAAACCCATGCTCCGGGCCGAACACGCGGACTAAATTGACGCCTTCCTTTACCATGACGTCGGCCAAATGCTGATCGCCTACCATGGACGTGGGATTGGCGATAAGACCTACCCTTTTCCCTTTCAACAATGGCAACCATAGCGATTTTCGCTCGGCACCTGTCTGAATATCTGCATCCGTAACCTCCTGCAATTTCCCGGGTACAGGTCTGAGCTGCGACCAAGAAATCTGCTGGAAACCAAGTCCAAAAATCAATAGGAACACTACCTTTGTCATCAGGTCAAAGATAATCATTTCCCATAAGGTCCTTGAAGCTTCCCATTTTCATCGCTAGGCGTTTAATGCAAAAAAATGCAGCCCAAAAGAAATTTTCGGGCCCTATTGTGCGCATTTCTATTGTAACCATCGCCTTGAGCCTAGCGGTTATGCTCCTATCTGTATCTATTGTGCAGGGTTTTAAAGCGGGAATTACCACCAAAATCACAGGTATCGCCGCCCATTACAGGATCACGGCCGCACAAACTACCCTTTCTTACGAATCTGTTCCCTTTCCTTCCGAACAGCCGTGGACACAAAGCATTGAGCAACTCTCTAAGGTAAAATTTCTCCAGAGATACGCTACCAAACTTGGTATTTTAAAAACGGAAAAAGACATTCAAGGCGCCCTTGTCAAAGGCGTGGGCGAGGAATTTTCATGGTCCTTTTTTCAAGAACATTTGGAAGAAGGGGTGTTGCCGGCACCGGCCTCAAAGGAGGTACTTCTATCATCCGTCATCGCTAGACGACTCAACTTAAGTATCGCGGATTCCGTGCAAGTCTATTACCTCAAAAGAGATAGCCTAAGCACGAGACCAAGAACCCTTTCACTAAAAGTGGCGGGCATTTTTAATACAGGCATGCCAGAAATTGACCAAGGTTTGTGCCTCACGCCTTTACCCAATGTTCAATCTATGTATGGATGGGATTCGCTGCAAGTTTCTGGACTGGAAATCATGCTCCATTCTTTTTCAGATTTAGATGCCATGCTCCCTGTTCTGGAAAACCTTGTCCCCTACCAATTGCTCATTCTCACCATTCGAGACGAATATCCGGACATCTTTTTTTGGCTTCCTTCCTTAGACCAGAACGCCATGATTATTATTGGGCTCATGCTGGTGGTCAGTTTACTGGCCATGAGCACCACCCTACTCATCCTCATTCTGGAACGCACACATACCATTGGTGTCCTAAAAACATTGGGCATGAACCAGTGGGAAATTCGTAAAATCTTTTTAACCCAGGCTTTTCACATTGTCCTTCGCGGTATTTTTTGGGGAAATACAGTCGGATTAGGGCTATTAGCCATTCAGTACTTTTTCCAGCCTTTAGGTTTAGATCGTGACTCCTATTACCTGGATGTAGTGCCGGTACTTTGGTTACCCATGAGCTTTTTTCTGCTCAATGTGGTTACCGTGGTCATTGCCATGCTCGTGCTCATTTTCCCATCATGGCTTGTGAGTCGGCTTCACCCCATTCAAGCCATACGCATCCAATAAATCACTCCGCCAACCAATCCGCCAAATAAGCATATCCAGGTTGTACTTGGCCGCCTTTCACTAAAGTAGCTTTTTCTACGGATGGATGATGGGGTGCAGCCAAAATTAATTGCAAGACAGGACGCAATTCTTCCCCAAAAGAAACAGAAGCGTCTCTGGGCAATTCACAAGGTAAGTTATCTACTGCCATTACCCAAAGGGCGCCAGGTGTAGCGGGAGCCACTTCTTGGGCTGAGGCCGGGTCAAATCCGTACACAGGTTGCTCCATGGTTGTGGCGCGCACGGTGGAGGCAATGGGGCCGCCTACATCACAAGAAATATCGGCAATCACCTGAAGGTTCTGAAGACGAAAACGTAAATCTTCTGCCGTGAGCAAGACCGGTGAACCTTTCGACCAAAAATGTCCGGCGACATACATGTCTACACCTTGCAATAATTCGGGTAAAATGGAGGTGTAAGCCTCCGGATGCTGAACAAAGTCTTCATGCGAAAACATGCCACCATCTTTGCGTTGGTTGTAGGTAAAATATTCTATCACCGCATATACTTTTCCTTGGGCCGCAGCGAGTTCCTGGTGTTCCACCCTGGTAAAACCAGCACTATCCAGCATTTCCATGGCGCCATGGGCCACGCGACCGCGTCCCGTTAAAAGCACACGCATGGAAAATGGGGGCAATTGCTGAAGCAAGGCATTCACTTCTTCTCTTCCGCCGGCAAGTAAATAAGCTGCGGGCAGTTGAAATAGCCCGGTTTTTTGGCCAAATGCCCTTAACCCATTGTAAACCCCAACAATGCCTGCATAGCGGCCAAACCCAACCATGCGCTCCCCCGTGGCATCTCGAAAGCATTCATAATCGAGCAAAGTGATTTTCTTATCTACAATGGCCTGCAACAAAGACTTGTTATAAGGTTGCTTTTTAATGGTGTGGGAAAAAAACAGGTAGGATTTTCCCGGAATCAAATGGGCCGGGGGGATTTCCTTTACGCCCATTAAAAGGTCCGCATCCTGCAAATTTGACACCACAGGCACTCCGGCCTGCGTATATTCGGCATCAGAAAAGCAGCGATCCGGAGAGGATTCCACCATAAATGACACCTCAGGAAAGGATTGCATCAATTCTGCCACCTGTTCCGGTGAAAAGGGGACCCTAAAATCTGGAGGAGTTTTCCGCTCCCGAACTATACCTACTTTCATGGGGTAAATTTACATAGACCTTACTGAAAAAAAGGCATGGATTATTCAAGCATTTTTTGCAAATTTGTACCAAATGGGTTTTAACACATGCAGCGCCCTCAGATTCGTTTCCAACATTCTCATACGCAGGAAGAAGAAATAGGTCTTCTTGAAGCCTTGGACCAAGAAAAGGTTTTAATTGTGCACAATGACGACCACAATACCTTTGATTGGGTTATTGCATCGCTTATTCAGGTTTGTGGACACCATCAGGAACAAGCGGAACAATGCACGTACATCATCCACTTCAACGGGAAATGCCAGGTAAGCCATGGTCCCGAAGACATGCTCCAAAAAAAATACTTGGCGCTTGTTCAGCGCGGACTTACCGCTACCCTTGAATAAGACATGACCCTACTCACCATTTCCCTGCTCATCTTATTTGGCCTCCTGCTTATTGTGGCAGAGGTTGTTTTGATTCCGGGAACTTCCGTGGTGGGCATCATTGGCGGCGCCATGTGCGCCTTAGGGATGGCAGGTAGCTTTTTGGTTTTGCCCGTGGGTTGGGCCATAGGCATCAACCTTGGAACCCTTGGTATCGCAGGATCGCTGGTGGTGCTGGCCTTCCGTTCCAAAACCTGGAAAAAATTTGAGGTCAAAGGGGCGGTAACCGGGAAAGCACCGCAAATCGACGCTGATTTTACCGTAGGAACACGTGGAACCACCCTTACACCCTGCAATCCCATTGGTATCGCACGCTTTGGCAACAAAGAAGAAGAAGTGTATGCCCAAAATGGGTGGATCGACACCGGCATGCCCATTGAAATTGTAGACATAAAAAATAACACCATTACCATCCTTCAAACCACAAACTCATGAATGAACCACTTGCATTGGTAGGCCTAGTCTTTGGCGCCATTATTTTTGTATTCTTAATTTTCTTTTACTTCCTTCCCATAGGACTTTGGCTTTCCGCCATTTTCGCAGGTGTAAAAGTAAATCTGCTTCAATTGGCCTTCATGCGCATCCGGAAAGTACCCCCCGGAATCATCGTAAAAGCTATGATTACCGCCACCAAAGCCGGTATTGCGGTAAAAAGAGACGACCTTGAAGCCCACTATTTGGCAGGAGGACGTGTTTTACCCGTCATCAACGCCTTAATTTCAGCCGATAAAGCCAACATTGACCTTGATTTTAAAACCGCTACGGCCATTGATTTGGCCGGCCGGGATGTGTTTGAGGCCGTTCAACTGAGCGTAAACCCCAAAGTCATCAATACACCGCCTGTTGCAGCGGTTGCCAAAGATGGTATTCAGCTTATTGCAAAAGCTAGGGTTACCGTACGCGCCAACATCCGCCGCTTGGTGGGTGGAGCCGGAGAGGACACCATTATTGCCCGGATTGGGGAAGGTGTGGTGAGCTCCATCGGATCGGCAGTAAATCATAAAGAAGTATTGGAAAACCCAGACCGTATCTCTAAAACCGTTTTGGCCAAAGGACTTGACGCAGGAACCGCCTTCGAAATTCTTTCCATTGACATTGCAGACGTAGATGTAGGAAAAAACATCGGGGCACAGCTGCAAATGGACCAAGCACAGGCCGACAAAAACATTGCCCAAGCCCGGGCAGAAGAGCGTCGCGCCATGGCCATTGCTCAAGAACAAGAAATGAAAGCCAAAGCACAAGAAATGCGTGCTAAAGTAATCGAAGCGGAAGCCGAAGTTCCTCTGGCATTGGCTGAAGCTTTTAGAAAAGGAAACCTTGGTGTGTTAGATTACTACAAAATGCAAAATATCCAAGCGGATACCAGCATGCGTGAATCTATCTCCAAACCAGGCACCAGCCTTAAACCCGGAAATGATGGGCCCGCGGTCTAACCGTTTCAGCCTTCCTTTCTTACTCTGCATATCCCTCCTCTTCTTTGGTTTTCTTTCCGCACAAATTCGGTTTGAAGGCACCGTAACCGATGCAAGTACCAAAAAACCGCTTCCCTTTGCCACGGTTCTGGTCAAAGAATCCGGCAAAGGTGTCACCACCGACATCGATGGACGCTTTCAAATTCAAGTGCCACGGGTGCCTGCCACCTTGGAAATTAGTTATCTAGGATATTATTCCCATGTGTGGGATATCTCCGAGTTGTCCACCTCTCCATTGCGTATTTCCCTGACGCCTACGCCTGTACAACTCGCCACCATCGAATTTTCTCCGGGTCTTTCTCCCGCAGAACGTTGGATTCGACGTATTTGGGCCAAAAAAGACACCTTAGATCCTAACCAAAGGGAAAGCTATACGTACGATGCCTACCAACGCATGGTTTTTACCGCTGCCATGGATTCCATTGTAGCCACCACCTCCACCGACATTACGGGCAAAGTGGACTCCTCCATGATCAAAACCAAGGCTTTTCTTGAACGGCAATACCTGTTTCTCAACGAATCGGTGATTCGGAAAAAATACAAAAAGCCAAGATCCTACGAGGAAGTTATCGCCTCCAAAACCTCTGGCACCACCAACCCCATTTTCTCCGCCCTAACGACCCAACTCCAGAGCTTAAGTTTTTTCGAAGACCAATTTAACATCCTAGGCATCAAATATGTAAATCCTTTGTCGCCCGGCGGTTGGAAAAAATACTTCTACGCCATCGAAGACACGGTATTGGTAGGCACGGATTCCATTCTGGTCATTTCCTTTCGGCCTTATCAGGGAGAAGAAAAAGAAGCCCTCAAAGGGCAATTTCGGGTAAACATCACAGATATTGCGTTAGAAACCGCCTTGGCCCGACCCGTAGATGAAAAAGAAAACCGCCTATCGATTCTTCAACAATATGCGGCGGTGGATAGCTTGTATTGGTTCCCCACCCAATGGCATGTGGATTTGGTGTTTAGCCAAGCAAGTGTCAATGGCATCCCCATGAAACTGGAAGCCAGAACCTATATTCGAGACGTGGTGATTCATCCCCCATTGCGCAACCGAGAGTTTGGTGCTTTGGCCGTAGAAGTGGCTCCGGATGCGGTAAAAAAAGCCGAAGAAAGGTTAGAAACCTACCGCCAAAATCCCATGGAAAAGAAAGATTCCACCACCTACCAATTCATGGACAGCGTGGGGAAATCGATGAACATTGATCGGCGCTTAAAAGGTTTGGATGCGTTGCTGACAGGAAAATTCCGCATTGGCATCATAGACATTGACATCAATCGGCTCATGGCGGCCAACCAGTATGAAGGATTTCGTCTGGGATTTGGGGCCGAAACCAATGAAAACCTTATCCGTTGGTTCAAATTCGGGGGCTATTTCGCGTATGGATTCAAAGATGCAGCCTTTAAATACGGTGGATTCGGAGAGTTTTTAATTCAAAAGAAATATGACCTTAGGCTACGCGGCTTTTACCGGCGCGATGTCTTTGAATCAGGCTCCACAGAAATAGACATGGACGTACCATTTTCCATGGATGCGGCCTACAGAAACCTTGCCGTGGCACGCTTCGACTCCACAGAACAAGCAGGTTTCAGAATGACGGTAAGACCGGTGGCCAACCTGAACCTTTGGCTTACAGGGTCGCACGTAGTGCTAAATCCCACTTTTCCCTACGCATTTTCCGACACCAACTTTAACCAAACTTTCCGATGGGCAGAACTTGAAGCTTCGGCTAGATGGGGCATTGGCGAAAAATACATTGCCTTCGGATTTACCCGAATGCGCCTGCCCTCTCAAAAACCTGTGTTTTTCCTGAGCGTACAGCAGGCTTTTCCCATGTTCAATGGCACCCAGCAATTTACAAGGGTACTGGGCCGCGTGGAAGAGTCTTATCGTTGGAAAAAAATGGGAAAAACCAATCTGACGGTATTGGGGGGATTGGTATTTGGTGATGCGCCTTTTGCCAGACTTTTCAACGGACGGGGAAGCTATACCGACGTATCGGTGGTGTCCGGAAATGCCTTTGAAACCGCCAGAGCCAATGAGTTCATGCAAGACCGGTTCATCTCCATTTTTGCCCGACATCAGTTTCCGGCCTTTTTCACTTTCCGTAAATTAATGAAACCAAGCCTTTCGGTTCATTATAATGCCGGATGGGGCGGAATCACTGACCCCGGACGCCATGCAGGACAACCCATTCAGGCCATGGAAAAAGGATTGTTTGAGGCCGGATTAAGCCTCAACAACGTGATTGTATTGAATGGCAGCGGATTTGGTGTGGGCGTGTTTCATCGCCATGGCGCGTATGCCACCGGGCAATTTACCGATGACATCTTCTTTAAAATGGCTTTAACCTTTAATGGATTTGGCAACTAACGGGTGATGCCCATAAGTCCCAATTTCAACAAAGCCGCCAGACTTATGCTATCCTGAATGTCTCCACGCATCGCCATAGCGATAGCTTCTGACAGCGGCAATTTCTTTAGGCTGAGCAATTCTGTTTCTTCCGGGCTAGACGGCCCATAAGACAATCCACGCGCCACATACACCACCGCGCGTTCATCCGTGACACTATTGGACGTGTTCAACCGCAATAATTCTTCCCATTGTGTCGCCTCCAAGCCCGTTTCCTCTTTTAATTCTCGTTGGGCAGCTGGCAAGGTATCCACGGCTAATCCGCCACCGCCTTCTATGATTTCCCAACTATAAGCACCCAAAGGGTATCTGTATTGGCCGACCAACCACGTGTGGCCGTCTTCATCTATTGGAACAATGCCTACAGCAATGTTTTTAAATGACACTACCCCGTAAATCCCCTGATTTCCGGAAGGATTTAGCACCTGATGCTCCTCCACACGAATCCATGGATTGTCATATTTTAATTCCGTGGACAAAAAAGTCCATGGATTTTCTTGCTCTTGAGGATTCATTTTAGTCTAATGAAGTTTGTAAATCTAACATGGTCAGCCCATTGGGTAGCTTTGGCTCAAACCATGTACTTTTAGGTGGCATAAATTTCCCTGTGGTGGCATAGGCAAAAAAGTCGTCTCTGCGTAAAGCCGGGATAAAAAATGCCAGCTGGTATCCACCCTTTTCTACCGCTTCTACCAAGGCCTCAGGCTGCGTAACGCCACCCAAAAACCCAACCCTGTCATCTCTTCTCAAGTCTTCAATCCCAAAGAACGGACCCAAAATACGTTGTGAAACCACTTCAGACCAAATGTCGAAAGGCTGCAACGGCGCTTTAGGGGCAAGATGATACCACATTCCCTGAAACCATAGGGCCAATTCGGAAGGTGGTTGGGATAATGGCGTCACATCAAAAACGCCTTTTAACCGCTCCAAAAACTCATCCATCACCCGCGCGTCTATGCCTTTCACCATGCGATGAAAGGGCAAAATATCCACTACATCTCCGGCAAATAATGTGGCCATGAAATATTGATCTCCACCTGAACTTTTCCCTTTATGCTGCTGTGCGAGACGTAACGAAGAGGCCGTTCTGTGGTGGCCATCGGCAATAAACCAAGACGGTACTTTATGCAATTTCGCTGAAATCCGGCTTATGAGCGCTTCCTCATCAATGACCCATAAACGATGCCGACCCAGATGTTCCAAGGAAAAATCCAAGGCGGGCATCGTAGCTAAAATCGGTTCCAATACATCAGAAACACCTACATGGTCCTGATACGTTAAGCAAACCGGTTCCGCATTGACCCCAACCACATCCAAATAGGCCGTTAATTTCTCTTCTCTGGACGCAATGGTTTCTTCATGGGGCAACACTAGGCGGTTTTCTAAGGTTTGAACATGCACCGCCGCCACCAAACCGGTATAGACTTTTTCGCCCCTGATTTGTTGATAGACATAAAAAGCTGGAGGTGTCTTTTTAAAAACGCCCTCTTTCATAAAGGACCTGAGTTGACGCCCTGAAGCAAGATTTCTTTCCTGAAAACTTAGGGCTTGACCGGAACGAACTTCCGGGGGCATCACTACATGCAAATAACTGTTGGGTTGCGAATCGCAAATCTCTTGTACCTTGGTTTTTGCGTATTGTTCCACAGACATGGTTACCACTTGTTCCGGTGCTGGAACGGCGGGAATCCAACCTGCAAAAGGCGCAAAAAGTGAGGTCATGGTTCAGGAAAAATGCGCCATAACATAGCCCGCCATCTCCATTCCAATACGCTCTTGGGCTTCGGCCGTAGATCCACCTACATGCGGACTTACCGAAATGGAAGGATGTGTAAGCAGGGCTTCTAAAGGGGTTGGCTCATGGTCGAATACGTCCAAACCGGCGCCACCAATCAAGCCTTGACTGAGCGCCTCCAGTAAATCCAACTCATGGATGATTCCACCACGGGCCGTATTAATGAGCAAAGCGCCCTTTTTCATTTGTTTCATTTCTGCCATGGAAACCAAGGGTTTTCCATCTTCCGGCATAGGAACATGAAACGTAATCACATCACTTTGGGCAAAAACCTCCTGAAGAGAAACCGTTTCCATGGCAATAGTAAACGTATCTCCGGTTTGTAAAAAATCTATTTCAAGCTCCGTTTCCTTTACCAAAGGGTCAAAAGGCAAAACCCGCATACCAAGGCTAAAGGCCATTTTTGCCACCGCCTGTCCAATGCGACCAAACCCAATGATTCCCATGGTTTTACCACGTAATTCGAAAGCATTGGCATAAGATTTTTTCAACGCACCAAACTTGGCCACCCCCTCGGTTGGCATGACTCGGTTGGCATGATGCAGGTACCTGGCCAGCGCAAACACATGGGCAAACACCATTTCGGCCACAGAATCGGTAGAGGCTGCCGGCGTATTGGTCACCAAAATGCCTTTTTCGCGCGCGTAAGCCACATCGATGTTGTCCATCCCAACGCCGCCTCGACCTACAAACCGTAGCCCCGGACAAGCGTCAATTAATACTTTTCGCACTTTGGTGGCAGACCGCACCAACAGCGCTTCTATATTTTCCTGATTGATATAATCGGCCAAAACGTCCTGTGGCACGTGTGTAGTGCGCACCTCAAAACCATGTGCTTCCAAATGTGCGATGGCTGAAGCTTCTAAACCATCATTGGCTAAAATGCGAACCTGTCTCATTAGGCAAATTTTTGGGCGAAATCATCCATGACATTGACCAGAACCTTCACGGATTCCAGAGGCAAAGCATTGTACATGGATGCACGGTAACCACCTACCGAACGGTGTCCTTTTAATCCGCTAATTCCCGCTTCTTTAAGCATGGCTTCAAATTCTTTTTCCAGCTCAGGCTGGGTAAGCAGGAAAGTGGCATTCATCCAAGAGCGGTCTTCAGTGGCAACGGTTCCTTTAAAGCAAGGGTTGGCA
>CAZRHR010000023.1:0-33290 GCA_964599915.1 uncultured Candidatus Competibacteraceae bacterium
GGTAAAGGCCACCATAGGTAACGGAATATAGAAATAGTTGAGAATGACACCCCCACCACCAATGGCTGCGGCGGCGAAATAGGTCCCAATGGATTCATAATATCTACGGGCCGACCTTCTGCCATAAATGAAGGCACGGGCTTCATTCTCCGGCAAGAAAAACTGGCGGGACAAGGAGTCCTGACGGTAAATGAGGGTTTCTTTTTGGTTAAATACAGCAAAAAGCTTGTTCTCAGGGTGAGATTTGGTCTTTTTCACGGGAAAAAGCTCAAACGAAGAAGCGTTTGTCCTAACAAAACCTGGTTTTACTTTCGCATCAGATGGGATAAGATAGGTTTCTGTAACATCTAAAACCTGCTGAGGCGTATATTCCATAGGAACCCCATTGGCACCCTGAAAACGAATCAATGTGGCGGTTCTCTCCAATAGTTTCCCTTGGATGATGTCGGTTTTGGCCACTAAACCCACACCACTCACTTCCACAAAAGATTCGGCAGAAAATAACTTAGGCTTTTCTTTTAGCCAGCGGTAGGTTACTTGGCCATCTTTTCGTGAAAACTGGTCGGCGAGGCGTTCTTTTCCATTAATAAAAAGCAGGGTGTCCTGCGAAAACACATCACTTAATTGACTCAAAAAAGTGATAATTAGAAGTTTTGTAAAAAGACGCATGAAAAAAAAATCAGACTTAAATATACCTTCTTGGCTCCAACAAATATGTTTATTTTTGCGTTGATTAGAAAATATTTGCCATTTCGCATTCCATGCACCACCAAAACTTTGCTGGCCGGCACATTGGCCCCGATCCGGCGGAAACCTCTAACATGCTGTCGCAGTTAGATGTCCGGACCCTCGACCAACTTATTGCAGAAGTGGTACCGCAGCGCATTCTTAGGGAATGGGACGCTACACTTCCTGCCATGTCGGAACCCGAATATCTTGCGCATATCCGGCAATTGGCACAAAAGAACACGGTTGCCCATAACTTCATCGGTCAAGGTTATTACGGAACCCATACGCCTTCTCCGATTCTTCGAAATATTTTCGAAAATCCGGGGTGGTACACGGCTTATACGCCTTACCAAGCAGAAATTGCCCAAGGCCGTATGGAAGCCATTTTGAATTTCCAAACCATGGTGATGGAACTCACCGGTATGGAATTGGCCAATGCCTCTTTGCTCGATGAGGGAACCGCAGCTGCCGAAGCCATGGCCATGACCTTCGGTCTTCGTTCCAAAGAGGCCGTTCAGCGGGGTGCCAACAAATTCTTTGTTAGTCGCCATGTGTTCGACCAAACCTTGGATGTATTACAGACTCGCTCTGAACCCCTCGGCATTGTATTGGAAGTGGGAGATGTTTACGCGTTTGAGCCCAACGACCAGTATTTTGGCGCATTGCTGCAATATCCCGATGCTACGGGTGGTGTGCATGCTTACGCAGACTGGGTAGCCGCTTGTCACGACAAAGACATCAAAGTGGTGGTGGCCACAGATTTACTTTCCCTCACCTTGCTCACCCCGCCGGGCGAATGGGGCGCAGATGTGGTCGTGGGAAATTCCCAGCGTCTTGGGGTACCCATGGGTTATGGCGGTCCCCATGCTGCGTTTTTTGCCACGAACAAAACCTATCAACGGTCCATTCCGGGACGCATCATTGGCGCCACTATTGATGCTCAGGGCAAACCCGCACTTCGCATGGCACTTCAAACCCGCGAACAACATATTCGTAGGGACAAAGCCACTTCTAATATTTGTACCGCTCAAGCTTTATTGGCGATTATGGCCGGAATGTACGCCGTATATCACGGACCAGAAGGATTACAACACATCGCTTCCAACGTTCATAAAAAAGCTGTAGTCCTAGCGGACGCACTGAACCAACTTGGTTTTCAAGTCACAGAACAAGGTTTTTTCGATACGCTAGAAGTACAATTACCCGCCGCCTTGGAAGTGTCACGGGTAAAAGCTGCCTTCGAATCTGCGCATATCAATGTGTTTTACGCGAAAGATGGACATCTACGTATGAGTGTAGATGAAACCACCTCTGCAGAACAACTTAGCGCCCTTACCCAAACTTTGGCAGGATTAGTGAACCGTCCGGGTTTGGTATTGAAAGATGCGCTAATTGCCGAAGCCATGCCCGCATTACCAGCAGGCCTTCGACGCACCAGCCCATACCTCACGCATCCCGTATTCCATTTGCATCGTTCCGAAACGGCGCTCATGCGTTACATCAAAAAGCTGGAAAGCAAGGACATTGCCCTGAACTTTTCCATGATTGCCTTGGGTTCATGCACCATGAAACTTAATGCAGCCTCCGAGCTCATGCCTTTGAGCTGGCCGGAATTCAATGCCCTTCATCCTTTTGCACCTGTGCATCAGGCCGAAGGTTACCAGCAAATGCTGCGTGAACTCTCCGATTATTTGGCGTATTCGACCGGATTTGATGCCGTTTCCCTTCAACCCAACTCCGGTGCACAGGGCGAATATGCAGGACTCATGGTCATTCGGGCGTATCACCATGCCCGTGGCGATGCCCACAGAGATGTTGTATTGATTCCTCAAAGTGCACATGGAACCAATCCGGCCTCTGCAGTGATGGCCGGAATGAAAGTAGTCGTGATTAAATGCGACGCCGAAGGGAACATCGATGTGTCAGACTTGCGCGCACAAGCGGAAGCCCATGCCGATAAACTTTCCGCTTTAATGGTGACCTATCCAAGTACCCATGGCGTATTTGAGGAGCAAATACAAGAAATCACCGCCATTATTCACAGCTTTGGCGGGCAGGTGTACATGGATGGAGCCAACATGAATGCACAAGTGGGACTAACCTCTCCTGCGCATATTGGTGCCGATGTTTGTCACTTGAATTTGCATAAAACGTTTGCGATTCCACACGGCGGTGGCGGTCCCGGCATGGGTCCCATTGGGGTGAAAGCCCATTTGGCCCCTTTCCTTCCGGGCCATCCTGTGGTAGCTACCGGAGGCAACCAAGCCATTCCAGCCATTAGTGCTGCTCCTTGGGGAAGCCCGCTGATTTTATTGATTTCCTATGCCTACATCAAAATGTTGGGTTATGAAGGCTTAAAATCCTCCACAGAATTTGCCATCTTGAATGCCAACTACATGAAAAACAGGCTTCAGGAGCATTACCCCGTGTTGTATTCAGGAAACCACGGACGTGTTGCGCACGAATTTATCCTCGATTGCCGGGAATTTAAAAAAGTAGGTATTGAAGTGGTGGATATTGCCAAGCGCCTGATGGACTATGGCTTCCACGCACCTACCGTTTCTTTCCCTGTCGCCGGAACACTCATGATTGAACCCACCGAAAGTGAAAACAAGGCAGAATTGGATCGCTTCTGTGATGCTTTGATTGCCATTCGGGAGGAAATCAGAGAAATAGAAATGGGCGTGTATGATGTAAAAGACAATGTACTTAAGCATGCGCCACACACGGCAGAAGTGCTTTTACAGGATGCTTGGACACGGCCGTATTCCAGACAAAAAGCAGCGTATCCGCTGTCCTATCTGGTTACCAACAAGTTTTTCCCTTCAGTTTCACGGGTAGATGATGCTTATGGCGACAGGAACCTGGTGTGTTCTTGTTTGCCCATGGAGGCCTACGCATAAACAAAGAAAGACAAGCTAGTAACATGCGGATGATGTGGACAACCTCCATGTCATCCGCATGTTCATTTATGGACGCGGTATTCACTCACCCGGTTTTGCCATACGTTTTCAATTATTCAAGAAGAAAGCAAAAGCCTGCCTTGAACCAAGGCGAATGAAATAAAATGATTTTACGTGTAAAGCGGTGGGCATGTCGATCCATAAGGGTTCGGTAGTTCTAAAAATAATCGCGTGTCCTAAAAACGAAAATTGGGGCTACGCCCACCCCTCCCCGTGGACAATATACCGAAACCCTACGACCTGTTCCGGATTTTAAACGGATATAACTGATTAAATGGACTTGGGCTAAAATGGGGTCTCGGCTCAAAGAACTTCAGCAAGGAGTCATAAAGTTTTCCGAAATGGGGTCATTGAGCGAGCCGAAATGCAACCTTCAAAACCACCACCAACGATGTGTCACGTCTCCCACTGTGGACATGGAGGCCTTCGAAATCACCGGACCAAAGTTTTAAAACGAATCTTTCCACCAAGCTTGAAGAATTCAAGGCACCCCACTTGAAAAAATTGGAATCGAAAATTGGGGCTACGCCCACCCCTCCCCGTGGACAATATATCGAAACCCTACGACCTGTTCCGGATTTTAAACGGATATAACTGATTAAATGGACTTGGGGTAAAATGGGGTCTTGGCTCCGAGAACGTCAGCGTGTGGTCATTGAGCGTACCGAAATGTGGTCATTGAGCATGCCGACAATCTGGCTGCGACGAATTCAGCCTTGAGGCATAAAGGGCATCTGCCTCCCAGCTTTGGGTACATCAACACGCTTTGGGTCGCATATAAGACGCCAGACATGAATGCCCTCGAAATCGCCGAACCAACATTTTGAATCGATGTTTCCCACCCATGTTCCAGGGTCTCCGCCAACAACGAGATGTTGAATGCTCCATATTAAACTTCTACTACCGGAGTCGCTGCCGAATTCCATAGCATGGGACGAAATGGCTCGGTCACCTAAAGCACCAAGAAAACCCAGAACCAACGTATCTTTGCCAAAGTGAGCATTGTCGCCTTTAAAGTATAACAACTCACCTTAAATTGTACCTAGAAACATGGAAAAGCAACGGAAAACTACCTTGAAATGCGGCGGATGTGTGGCCAAAATACAAACCGAACTGGACGCCCTTTTGGGTGAAAATCAATGGCAGGTGAACTTAGAAAGTCCGGAAAAATGGATTCAATTTCCAGAGGAAAAAGAAAAGGAAACTGAAGCTATTCTCCAAAAAAATGGATTTGCCTTTAAGGATTGAAATGTCTTAAAATCAGTGACTTTACTGCGCAGTCTCTTCCGCTGGAGGATAAGGAAAAATATGCTTTTCTCTGGCTCGAATCATGGCTTCCATGTCGTTATACACTTTTGCTTTTAGCGCAGGAACATCTTTATCCGTGAGTCCTTTGGTGGAAATGGAAGGCAAATAGACCGCACGAATGGTACCCGGCCGCAAGGAAATCCCTTTCATGGGCATCAAAAAGCGTGCATGTAAAATCACCATGGGTTGAATGGGACAACCTGCCGCAATAGCCAATCGGAAAGCACCATCGTAAAATGGACCTAATGGATAGGGGCTTCGATTTCGTGTCCCTTCCGGAAAAAGGAAAAGAGAAAACCCTTGTTTTACCGCAGCCAACATAGCCGCCATGCTCCGTTCGCGGCTTTCTTTGCTGGAGCGATCTACGAACACAGAGGCTGTAGAAAACAAAAAACCTAAAAATGGAATCTTTTTCAACGATGATTTGGCCAAAGCTTTCACCATTAAAGGTGCGGAGCCTGCGCCATTAAGTAAGTCTAAATGAGACGAATGATTCGACACAATAATGGCTGGCGCTTCCGTAAAATGCTCACGACCTTCTACCCTGTATTTAATCCCGGAAATAAAAAACCAAATTCTGGCCCACCAACGATAGTAGGTAAAAGTAACCCGATGCGCTTTTGCCCCGAATAGCGCATAAATGGGCGCTGCATATAAAAATCCAAGGATGACAAAAAACACGAACGTAAACCCGCACCAGGCCTGATAGGGCCACCAAAGTAACTTTTTCAGCATAGACAAAGATACATCCTTTCCTATATTCCAAGACAAGCGAGCTATTCGGGTAAACCCACACATATTGTACCTTTGAACCATGAATACGAGGCGCTCCAAAAAAACTATCCTTTGGTTTTCTCTGGCTATTTTACTGGTTCTTTTTTCTTGGCTGCTCTGGCCACTCACGTCCAAACAGTGGACCATTCAGTGGGATCCCGCTATGACTGCCGGAAAGTCAGCCTATTTAGACACCTTAAAGCAGAAGCCAAGTCGTGGTCCAAACGTCATTTTGATTCTTGCCGATGATTTATCTCGCAATGAACTATCCTGTTATGGTGGCACCGATGTGGCCACACCACATATTGACCAATTGGCCGCCGAAGGGGTTTGTTTTCAACAAGCGTATGTAACAGCACCAATTTGTGCGCCATCTCGGGCCTCTTTATTAACCGGTCGCGTGAACAACCGTTTTGGATTTGAACACCAGCCCCAAGCACGTTACCCCAGAAACCGGCTGGAGTATTTCGCTTTTCGATACCTCATTAACACTGACCAATGGCAAGTGGCGCCCCAATTTGCTTTTCCCGATGCGGCCAACATCGCCCAACAGGGAATTCCTCCCGGAGAAATCCTTTTGCCCGAAATTTTCCAAGCGGCAGGCTATCGTACGGGAATGTTTGGAAAATGGCACCTTGGCGCCGAACAGCCTTTTACCCCGAATGCCAGAGGATTTGATACATTTTATGGTTTTTATGAAGCTTTTTCCCTGTTTGCCGACAGTACACATCCGGATGTGGTGAACGCCAGGGTGGATGAATTCAGCGATAAACATATTTGGAGTAAAGGTCGAGAGGGAACATGTGCCATTCGCGACAATGGAAAAGAAGTACAAGACACCGGATATTTCACCTTTACCATTGCCGAAAAGGCCTGTACTTTTATCCGTGAAAACAAAGAACAGCCCTTTTTCCTTTACTTGCCCTTTAATGCGCCACACACGCCTTTCCAAGCGCCGAAAAGGTATTATGACCAATTTTCACACGTGGAAAACCACACGCGCAGGGTATATTTAGCCATGATTGCCGCCTTAGATGATGCCGTGGGTCAGGTCATGGCTTGTTTGTCCGCGGAAGGCTTACAAGAAAACACCCTCGTTTGGTTTTCCAGCGACAATGGTGGAGCCACATACACCACCGCATCTTGGAATGACCCTTTGAAAGGAGGAAAATTGAGCAATTGGGAAGGCGGATTGCAAGTGCCATTTATCTGGAGTTGGAAAGGCCACATTCCCGAAGGAGCTTCTTTCGATTTACCGGTAAGTCTCATGGATGTATTTGTCACGAGCTTGGCTTCCGCCGGCATTGCACCACCTAAGGATCGCATTATAGATGGCGTAGATTTGCGGCCTTGGTTGTCTGAAAATCAGCCAAAACAGTCGCCACATCCGGTATTGTGTTGGAAAAGCGCACAAAATAAAGCCATTCGACAGGGCGACTTCAAACTCATCATCGATGAAGCCACTGAGACCCTTCAGTTGTATAACCTTCGCTTGGATCCAGAGGAGAAAGTGAATTTAGTGGAAAATGAACCTGAACTGGTCCAAACGTTATGGAATGCCTATAAAGAATGGGAAAAAGAGATGCGACCACCCCTTTGGCCGGGAATCATGGATCATATCTTCATCATTGATGGAAAATCCTATTTGTTTAGGGTGTAAGAGAGGTGAGTCATACGAAGCGCCATTCAACCTTTTCCTGCGGTTACTTCACCTTGCCTTCGGAAATCCTTTTGCCATGTTTTTGCTTATCCCTTTTAGCCAGGAAAGTAAATGGAGGCCTGCACAATGGGAATACACAGGAAAATGCGGTTTTACCGCTAAGCGATAAAATGTCTTAAAGAATTGGCCGAGGCGATGTCCTTAAAGCGAACGTGCATGAAATCTAAACGAAATTCGGGGCTACGCCCACCCCTCCCCGTGGACAATATACACAACTTGTTCCTAAAGATTCGGGCATTACTCGTGTATAAACGATTAAACCAAGCTTTGATAAACGCTGCTACGGATCATTTGGCCAACCCAAAGGAATGGGTAGTGGTCCGTGAGGAATAACAGGGCGACACACTCCTCTTACCAAACAAAGCGGTCGTTCCCCCTAGTGCCGCCAATGGTCTCATATCGAAGTCAATGATCCTCAATAGAAGTCAATGTTCCGCGAGCGCAGCCGAGGGGGACAACCCATAATTGTATAGCGCAGGTCTAGTCCCCGAGGTTCTCAGCCCGCGATTCTGTAGGTTCGCCACTGCGAACATTGAGGTCCCAAATCGCATAGGCCAAGGAATAATTCAGAATAATCGCAGAAATGAAGGACAAGCAAATCAATGGGAAAAAATGAACCTTACCGCGCATTAGCTCAATCTTTTTTCTCTATTTTAAAAAAAAGCAGGCCATTCATGACCTGCTTTTTAAAATATTTGATGGATGTAGATTAACAGCCCAAATCGGTCAAAATATTCTGAGCACCAGCTACCGTAGTTTCGTATTGGGCAGTAAAGCCAGGCTTAATATCGTCGCATAGTGCATTGTAAGCTGTAGTCATTTCAGTCAACTTGGTGTTGATATCGCTACAGTTTTGAGTGGAAATGGCAGCAGATAATGCTGTTGCAGAGTTGGCAAAATTTAAACTGGTCGTTTCGTTGCTGCAAGAGCTTGAACAACCAGTTACTGAAAATGCGCCCATCAATAGACCGGCAGCGAGGATCATGGTTTTCATATGCAAAGTGTTTGATTAAAGATACTTGAAAATTGATTTAAGCATTGAATTTTTCGCATTGTTCAGCCATGGCAAACAATTTATTTTCTTGTTTTCTGGGACCAAGGAATTGCAACCCTGCAGGCAACCCCTCATGTGACCCCATCGGAATGGAGATGGCGGGATGTCCGGATAAATTGGCTTGCACCGTGAAAATGTCTTCTAAATACATGGCTACAGGATCTCCAGATTTTCCTCCAAATGGAAAAGCAAAGCCTGGACTCGTTGGACTCATGATGAAGTCATGGGTGGATAAAATATCGTCGGTTGCCTTTCGGATGAGTTGGCGCACCTGCTGGCCTCTATGATAATAGGCGTCATAATATCCGGAACTTAATACAAATGTTCCCGTCATGATACGACGTTTTACCTCTTTTCCAAAACCTTCTGAACGTGATTTTCGGTACGTTTCCTCTAAATTTTTTGGATGTGGCGTTCGATAGCCATAATGGATACCATCAAAACGGGAAAGATTAGAGGAGGCCTCTGCGGTAGAAAGTACGTAATAGGTGGGAACTAAATAATCCAGATATGGAAAATCTACGTACGATATGGTATGTCCCATGCCTTCCAAGGCTTGGATTTGCTTTTTAAATAAAGCCAACACATGGGGGTCAATGGACGGATGATCCATAACCACCCGATACACCGCGATATGCTGCGCTTTTAGCGGTGTAGCATGATATTTTTCTGGCGCTTCTGCTATGGCCGTCAGGTCTTTTCCATCCGGTCCGGACATGATGTTAGTCAAAAGGGCTGCGTCTTCCACGTTATGTGTGATGGGACCTATTTGGTCAAAAGACGAGCCATAAGCAATAAGTCCATACCTAGAAATTCGACCATAGGTGGGTTTAATACCAACGACTCCGCAAAAAGCGGCGGGTTGTCGGATGCTGCCGCCTGTATCGGAACCTAAAGCTGCTGTGCATAAACCTGCGGCTACGGCTGCGGCAGAACCTCCTGAACTTCCTCCCGGTACTCGCGTTTCATCCACGGGATTTTTTACCGGTCCATAGGCTGATTGCTCATTGGAAGAACCCATGGCAAACTCATCACAATTTAAGCGGCCAATAACAATAACATCTTCTGCCAAAAGCCGAGATAATGCAGTGGCCGTATAAACCGAAGTGAAACCTTCTAATATGCGGGATGAAGCGGAAATCTTGTGTCCTTCATGAAGGATATTGTCTTTTACGCCTAAAACCAAGCCTGCCAATCTCCCTAAAGGCTGACCGGATTGTTTTTTTTCATCTAAAAGGGCGGCTTTGGACAGGGCCTCCTCTCGGTAAACTTCTAAAAAAGCATTTAAAGATGCTCTTTTTTCAATCCGTTCTAAATACCAAGATACCAACTGCGTGAAGCTTAGCCCATCGGCTAAAGCTGCCTGCACCGATGCAAAGCCCGTGATGTTCATGAATGGTCCAAAAAATTATTTGGTGTCGCTGCCTTTGTTCTCTTCGTTGTTGCCTTTGACCCCGTCTTTAAATTCACGGATGCCTTTCCCAATGCCTTTCATAAGCTCGGGAATCTTTTTTCCACCAAACAAAAGCAGGATGGCTGCTACAATGAGAATGATTTCCCAGCCGTTTAATTTGCCCATAAGTTCAAAATTCTGTGGTAAAGGTAGGAATATTTTTACGTGAACCCACAGCCTCTACAAGGCTCGACGCCCTCGTTTACGTGGCATGATTGGGGCCTGCCGAAATCAAAGTTAAAAGGAGGTCATCAAGGAAAAAGTTAAACCTGTAGCAGCCGGTACCGGACGGCAAACGCCTCCAATACACACGATGCCTTCTCTCTGGCGGCCATAACCCAACATGAGCCTCGTAGTTCCCAAATTTACTCCGGCATTTACGGTTAAATAATGAATGCGATAGGCTTCAACCGGATTTCCAATGGCATACTGGTCCATAATGGAGAAGAAATATCGAGGTGAAATGGTGTATTCCATCAACGCCATGGCCCAACTTCCATTGACACGGTCCCCTATGTGGTTCAATTCCTGTGGGGTAAACATGCCCTGAACCTCAAATCGTAGGGTATGACTTTTGTTGATTTTCCACGACACATCTGCTACACCAATATGGGCCCCGATTTCTCTAGGCGTTGTACCCAAACCCTGTACCAAGTTGCGGTCCAACCATAAATACATGTACATCAGGGTGAATTTTACACTTTTGCTCAACTTTTGGGTAAGTTCCACATTGAAATCCATATACAAAGGCTTGCCAACGCCAAGTAGGGAAGAGGTATAACCCATGCGATCTCCCGTTAAAGTGGTATCTAAAGCAGTTACACGGGAAAAATTGAGCTGAATGAGGGTGGGATACTTTCCTTTAAACCATTTTGGTGTGGTGTAATTGATGTCTGCCTGAAACCCGAGCTCTCCATTGTTTTGCACCGCATAAGGATAGACGGTAGCGGGAAGTGCGTAGGTATGCTGTTTATTCAGCATGGGTATAAAATTCATGAGCAATACATTGCCCGTCTCGTTTCGGTCTGAGCGGAAATCCATATTTTCTACTCGCTTGGCTTGTAAGCTGATGCCAAGTCCTTTGGTACTATAACTGCCGGAAAAGTAAAAAGCAGAACCTTCCCTATAGATAAATTTGTTGGTTAGGTTCGGGTCATTGATTTTTCTGGCATACTCCATGTTAAACCGAAATTTGCCAATGCCAAGGTTCGTACGACCTGAAAACGCACCCACATTCAACGGAATGTCCAACAATTGGGAAGGATTGTCGGGGTTTGGAATTTCTTGGTTGCCCTGATATCTGCTCACAAAACTTCCTCCCAAAACCCAACGCAATTTACCCCATTTGGCTTTGGGAAAAAGGGCATTGAAATTGGCTTCTCCATCGAAGCCTTTGATAACTCCGGCGCTGTAATTCCAAAAATACCTTTGTTTTCCGAGCAGTCCAGTCAATAACAAACCGGCTTTAGGGGTCACTTTTACCCGTAACCCATCAATGGCGTTGTCAAATCCTAGGGCGCGTTCTTCGTAAGAGCGCAGGATGAGTCCATTGCCAAACTGTTCATAGAAATGGCCAGCCGTTACATCTAAAAAATTGTTTTTATAGCCTGCATAACGGAAGGGAATGCCTTGTCCCTCGAACCGGTTGTCAAATCCCAAAAGTGGCTTGGGCAAATAAGCTTCATATCTGGCGCCGGCATAAAAATTGCCATTGGTGTACACCAAATTTAAAAACGCATTCATCCGGAATTTTTCAGGTACCTCCGGCGAACCAATCAGTGTGTCTCTTTGGTAATACTGGGCGTCTATGCCAATGTTTCCATGAATTTGTCCTCCCCCGGGATCAAAAACCTGTCCCTGTAAGGACGAGATCAGGGCAAAGGCCAGAAATAGGGGGAACCAACGCATGTGAAAATGGAATTAATCGGAAAATGAATTACTCGATGGGTTGTCCTGACGCAAGTTTGCGGACCAAAGCAAACAATTTTTGCTCGTCCCCCGGTGTGTAAGTATTGTGTTGCCATACAATCTTTCCGTTTCCATCAATTAAAAAAGTATGAGGTACGGTATTCACGGAAAGGGCGCGTTTAAAATTGCCATTGGGGTCGCAATACACGTCATATTCCCATTTCCGGCTATTGACAAACGGTGCTACTTTGGCTACATTTCTGATGTCATCAATGGAAACAGCCACAAGTTTTACGCCGGTCTCTTCCACAAGTTCTTCATATTCCTCATGAATGGCCGTCAACTCCATGATGCAGGGTTTGCACCAAGTGGCCCAGAAAGAAATAATCATGGGTTTTCCATTGTTCTGAAAGGTGGCCGTATTGATGGTGGCGCCTTCCAGCGTTTGAATGTCGGCTGCGGGAATAGCGCTGTATTGTTGCGCGAACAAAGGAAATGCGACCAAAAGAAAAAGATAGACGATGGCTTTCATATAAATCGAAGATATAAAAAATAAAGAAAAACTTACCTGTGTCTATCTTCAATACCTATGCCAGAAAAGCCCTAGGCGCCTAACCATTCCACTTGGTTTCTACCAAGTTTTAGCTTGCCATCGTTTTCCATGGCTTTTAAAAGCCGTGAAACTACTTCTCTCCGCGTTCCGAGCTCTTGTGCCAATTGCTGGTGCGTAATGTCTAGTATCCTGCTGTTTTTGGCTTGGGCCAATTGTTGCAAATGTCGCTCAAGCCGTTCATCCATATGGCTAAAAGCGATGGAATCAACCGTATCCAGTAATTCTTCAAATTTATCCTGATAGGCTTGTAAAACAAACTTGTACCAACTTGGATATTTCTTTACCCATTCATCCATTTTTTCAATGGGCAAGGCCAAAATGGAAGTGGGTTCCATGGCTACAGCTCGGATTTTGGATTTTCTGGCGCCGGTGGCACAGATGAGAGAACTTGCGCAAGCTTCACCTGGTTCCAGATAATAGAGAAGCAACTCGTGGTCGTCATTGTCGTCCCGGAACACTTTTACCATGCCTTGGGTTACCACCGGAATGTCTCGAATAGGTAACCCTACATCCATGATCATTTCTCCTTCTGGAACGTGGTGGATGCGTCCAAACTGCTCAAACTCCTCAAGAAGCCCAATTTCAAGACCGGGAAACATGCGCCTTAGGGTGTCCAGATTTTCCATTTTGGATTATTTTTTACGCATCCATTGAAGATACAACAGTTCAAAGGTGGTATATACCAAATAGCAAACAAAGAAGGTCAATACAAACGGAAGGTTAATGGGTTGTACCAAAAAATGTACGAGGGCCAAAAACACCAAATAGGCAAACATTTTAAAGGCCATGGCGCCGAGAAAATGGGTCTGAAATTTGTTTGGGTTGGCCGTTACGGCTCTTATCAATAAAAAATGACTGAGACCTGTAATAAAATAGAAGGCCGCAATAACCAAGAATCCATGCGGAGGCACCACAGTGGGAAGACTAAAAAATAGCAATAGCAATAATCCGGTGATTCCGGTTAGGCCAAGGAAATATCCGTATTTCTGTTTCATCGACGCAAAGGTAAGGGTTTAGGGGCGAATTAGGGAAAGCTCACTTCTTTTTGGGTGGTTTCAACAGGACTTTCAATACAAGCCCAAGTCCTGCCAGTGTCCCTACAAGCGCGCCGCCCACAGCCCAACCTGAGGCTTCTGTTTGATTTTCCAACCATTTTCCCGCCAATAATCCTAGTAAAATGCTGGCCAGCAACTGAAATCCCAGACTTGACCATTTGAGCCACTCATGCATGTTGGGGCGCTTCGGGGCCGGACATCCGGCATCTTCCATTCAAGGTGGCCCCTTCTTCCATTCCCAAAGAGGACGTGGTTAAATCTCCTTCTACAATCCCTGTAGCCTTAATGAGGGTTTGTTCTTTCACCGTGACATTCCCTACGATTTTTCCCATCACATCGGCTTGGTTACAAAATACATGGCCTTCTACCATTCCTTTTGGGCCAACAACTACTTTCCCTCCGGCATGTACTTCACCAACTACTGTTCCGTCGATGCGAATGTTACCTTCACAATGAATGTTTCCTTCGATGCGGGTCCCTTCATTCATTTGGTTGGGAACCGACACCTCCGCGCGGGAAGCCTGCATTTTTTTTAACATGGGGACAAGGTCTTTGCCCTAAAATTAGTCTTTTACCGGGAAAATTGACCCTGTTTACTCATATAAAGCCTTGCGCGCTTCTTTCACCCGCTCGTCACGGATATAGTCGTCGTAGCTCATCTCTTTGTCAATCATTCCATTGGGTCCGATTTCTATGATTCTATTGGCCAGCGACTGGATAAACTCATGGTCATGGGTGGTAAACATCACCGTGCCATTGAAATTCTTTAATCCGTTGTTGAAAGAGGTAATGCTTTCTAAGTCTAGGTGGTTGGTGGGCTCATCCAACAACAAAAAGTTCGGATTTTGCAGCATGATTTTAGAAAGCATACACCGTACTTTTTCACCTCCTGAAAGCACTTTGGCACTTTTTAAAGACTCTTCTCCGGAGAAAAGCATCCGTCCTAAAAATCCGCGGATATACGTTTCGTCTTTTTCTTTGGAATACTGACGGAGCCAGTCCACCAAGGGTAAATCTTTTTCAAAATAGGCGCTGTTGTCGTTTGGAAGGTACGCTTGGGTTATGGTTATGCCCCATTCTACGGAACCGCTGTCTGCTTTTTTCTCTCCCATAAGGGTTTGATACAGAACAGTTGGGGCGAGGGCTTCTTTGGAAAGAACGGCTATTTTATCGCCTCGTTTAATGGTGAAATGCAAGTTGTTGAGGATGTTACGCCCATCTTCTTTCACCGTAAGTCCTTCTACACGAAGTAGCTGGTCCCCGGCTTCGCGCTCCGGATTAAACAATATGGCAGGATACCTTCTGGAGGAAGGCTTGATGTCTTCAATGTTGATTTTTTCCAGCAGCTTTTTCCGGCTAGTAGCCTGTCTGGATTTGGAGGCATTGGCGCTAAACCGGGCAATAAAGTCCTGTAACTCTTTTCGCTTGTCCTCTGATTTCTTGTTTTGTTGCTGTCTTTGACGGGCCGCCAATTGGCTCGACTCGTACCAAAACGTATAGTTTCCGGTGAAAAGTTGCACTTTTTGGAAATCAATGTCCACCACATGGGTACATACGGTGTCCAAAAAGTGTCTGTCGTGAGAAACCACAATCACGGTATTGGGAAAATCCATGAGAAAATCTTCCAACCACATGACGGTTTCTACGTCCAAGTCGTTCGTGGGCTCATCAAGAAGGAGAATGTCCGGATTGCCAAACAATGCCTGTGCCAACAGCACCCGTACTTTTTCATTTCCGGCTAAATCTTTCATGAGCATATGGTGGCGATCCTCGGTAATCCCAAGACCGCTCAACATGTTGGCGGCATCACTTTCGGCATTCCACCCTTCCATTTCGGCAAATTCTGCTTCTAAATCGGCGGCACGCAATCCGTCTTCTTCAGAAAAATCCGGCTTGGCATAAAGGGCGTCTTTTTCGGAAATGATTTCATACAACCGCTTGTGTCCCATGATCACGGTTTGCATCACCGTAAACTCATCAAACTCAAAGTGGTTTTGTTTCAAAACGGCCATGCGTGCGCCGGGCTGCATGTTTACTGCACCTGTAGTGGGATCTTGAAGGCCGGATAAAATTTTAAGAAAAGTAGATTTTCCTGCCCCGTTGGCCCCAATGACGCCGTAGCAATTGCCGGGGGTAAACGTTAGGTTTACTTCATCAAATAAAACCCTTTTACCAAATTGAAGGGAGACGTTTTGAACAAAAAGCATGCGAATTCACGTTGAAGGCCCAAAGGTAGGCTTTTCCCCGATATGAGGGACTAAGGCACATGCCTTTTCCATAAAAGAAACGGCCCTTCTTGCCAAAGGATTTCGTCTTGGGTTTTCGGTTGTATTTGGCTTAGCGCGGCTTGTTGATCCGGTGGCAGGTCACGGTCGTCCATTACTTTCAAAATGTAATGGGCATGGCCGGTGTCGGGTAAAACGAAAAGGTCAGCTCGGTTGGCCAAGTGGGGTACCACAAAGTCTGTGGCTGCCACGGATGCTTCCTCGGGTATTTTTTTCAGGATGGAATGCAACTGGTTTACAGGAAAACTTCTTTGATAATGCGGGCGAAAGGTGAAGTCTACGGCTTCTCTGGCCCAAGGATACAGCCGATACCATATTAAAGACCTTCGGGTCACTTCCGGAGCCGCCAATACCAAAAGAGCCAACAGCCAATTTTTCCCCGGTGCAGTAAATACGCCTTGGGAAACGCGGGTTAAACCAAGAACCAGTAGGGGCATCAATTCTGCGTTGTAATGAAAAAAGGGTCCCCAATGGGCTGGTTGGTCAGACCATAGCTTTTGCAGTAGAATAGGAACCATCATCCAAATCCATGCAGGCCGCAACACCAACAAAAATCCACCTGACCAAACCATGGCAAGGATGAATTTCAGTTTGTCATTGCCCGGCACTTTATCCTGTGCATAAGGATTGGTAAACATGAGTTTAATGGCCGAGATGGGCTCGGAAAGCACCGATTGGATGAGGTCGCCACCATTTTCGCCCAGCGCGCTGTAGTGAAAATGAAAATAGGTGATTCGGCCTTCTGCAAAATATGGCATCACCACTTTCATGACCACGCCAAACCAAAGCAGGCCAAGGCCGGCCAAGCCCATGGCCAAGAACCGTTGTTTTTTCTGTTTCCAAACCATGGGAAGGCAACCTGTTCCCACAAAAAATAAGAGCAGGCCTTGGGTTTCCTTACAACTCAGCCAAAGCAGTGTTACGGCAAGTCCGGCCCAAACTTTTTCTTTCCAGAGATAATACAGCGCCCAGGGAATGCAACCTGCCGCCAGTACGTTGGTATGAAAATCGTAGCCAAAGGCAGAAAAGAATCCCCAGCCCCAATAATATAACCATGCCATGGCTACGGCGGTCCAACCGGAACCTGTCCAGTGTTGGGTAAGTTTATAGATGCCCCAACCGCCCCAAAGCACGAAGGCCCATTGGGCCACCAACAAAGTCCAGCTGCCAAAAATCCACCAAAAAGGCGCCAAAAACACCAAAATGGGCTCAAAATGATTGGCAAAAATGGAAATGTCGCCTTGAAGTTCCGGCAGTAAACTAGAGTAAGCCATTCTGCCATGGGCAAAATACCAAAGGGTTTGGTTTTTTATGCCCAAGTCGAACGCATAGGTTCGAAACAGGGCGTGGTTGACAAAAGTGACCAATCCATACAGCACCCCGAAAAAGGCGGTAAGTGCGTACATGGCCTTTTGGTGGGCCGGAAAACCTTGCCGGGATAGCATCATCCTTACGAAAGTAATATCCACTGCGGAGAAAAAAAACTTATCTTCCGCCCAAACTATGGTGGTGCTCCATGAAAAATTTTGAATATCTAGAAGCGGTACGGCAACATTATTTGGCGGGTGGTAACATTCTCTCTTTTTTGAAAAGCCAAGAAGGGAAAACAGGCAATGAGGCTGCGGATATTTTGATGAGCTACGATTTCCAAGCGGGTACGTACACGGCGGCGTTCGATCAGGATCCAACGCTTCGAAGGACATACGCTGAAGCCATTGCTAAAGAAATTGAGGCCTTGCCTCAGCCGGTGACCAGTCTTTTAGATGCGGGTACCGGAGAAGGGATAACTTTAGTTCCGGCGCTTCAAGCCTTGAATTTCAGCTTCGATCGCGTGTTGGCTTTTGATATTTCTTGGTCACGTTTGCGGTATGCCAAAGCTTTTGCTGCGCGATTCCATGACATCAACGTGGCTTGGTTTGTGGCCAATTTATTCCGCATTCCCTTGGCCAATCATGCGGTGGACGTTGTGCTTACAGCACATGCGCTGGAGCCGAATGGAGGACAAGAGGAAGCGGCACTAAAGGAACTGATCCGCGTGAGCCGAAAATATTTGGTCCTGATAGAACCAGGATATGAATGGGCCAATGAGGAAGCGAAAGCACGAATGACGCATCATGGTTATGTGAAAGGCCTTAGGGAAATTGCCGAGAAATTGGGCTGCCGGGTGTTGAAACACGCCCCGTTTTCCATGAGTTTGAATCCGTTGAATCCAAGTGGCCTTTTGGTGTTGGAAGTTCCGGAATGTTCCAGCCGTGATGCGGGTTGGATTTGCCCCATTACGGGTGAACCCTTACTAACGCTTACGCCGGGATTTTTGTCAAGTAGTTTGGTGTCCTATCCTTTGCTTCAAGACATTCCATGTCTTTTACCGGAACAAGGGATTTTATCGACGGCTTTACCTAAGTTTTAATTCGGGAAAAGCCTTTATCGCATCATTTGCTCCAAGGGTGTTGTTGTATTGCCATATTGTGGCAATGCTTCCACTTGATCTGGTGTTTGGTAGGATTTTTGGCTCAGTACGGGTCCATCATTTTTCTTTCGCGCATGGTTAAAAACGAACCGCCCATCTTTCTGGTCTGCTTTTACATAAATGGGCACTTTCCTTTTTTCCACTTGTAGCCCATTGGGTAAATCCAAGGTTACTTCCACCACATATTCTGCAAAGAGTTTGGTCCCGGAACCAGTTATTTTAGGTGTTTTTTCAATGTCAAAGGCATAGAATCCTACGGCTTTTTTAAGTTCATAATTCATGGCCATAAGCATGGGATTCCGTGCCTTAAGTTCTGTAAGGAAAAGGTTTAGGAAAAAGTCATTGTCAGGCAAATTTACACCATTGAGTTTTGTAGCATCTTCAATGATAAACAAGCGGTTAAAAACGAAGGTATTACCCGCTTTATGATAAATGGCCAGCGCTTGATAAGTCCAGTACGTGCCGTCGGGTTGTTTGGCTCCTGTGATGGAAACTTCATGCTGGCAGGCGTTGTGTGGTTGCCAATCTGGGATGCGGTCATGGGTCATCAGCCAATTGCCAACAGGTGTCACGGTAATGAATTCTTTGGGATTCTGCTTTTTCACGTCGGCTAAAAGGGTCGATGGGTATTGGGCATAGACGGACTGTGTGAGGAAAAAGAGGACAAGTAGCGTGTAGGTGTGAATAGATTTCATTGGGTTCCGTTTATATGTCTAAATGTATCATTAACAACGTGTTTGATAAAAACAAGAGTGTTAAAGTGTGTTAATTGGCCGGATGAAATAACGTCGTATTCGAGAATCAAAAAGGGGAAGTACCGCCCTAATGTGCCTTTCTATCTTGATTTCTAGCGAGGCTCAGGTAGGAAAGAACATGGATGCGAAGGGCCAAAATGAAAACATCCTTTGTCCCGTTTTCTTAAAAAACAGGGCAAAGGATGTTGGTTCGAAGTGCTATATCCTTAGATTTTACCGGTTAATCTACCGGTGTGAAATCCGATGTTTTCAGTTGGAATTAGAGTTTCCGCTTTACTTCTACTTCTTCGTAGGCTTCGATAATATCTCCTACTTTGATGGCGTCAAAGCGATCAATGGTCAGACCACACTCGTATCCTGTGGCTACTTCTTTTGCATCGTCTTTGAAGCGTTTCAAGCTGCTGAGTTTGCCGGTGTGTACAACAATACCATCGCGAATGATTCGGATTTTGTGGTTTCTGGCGATTTTACCATCCAGCACATAACAACCGGCTACCGCACCCACTTTGGTAATCACGAACACTTCGCGAATTTCCACATTGGCGGTTACTTTTTCTTCTACTTCCGGCGCTAACATACCTTCCATGGCGGCTTTGACCTCGTCGATGGCTTGGTAAATAACGGAGTAATGACGGATGTCGATTTCTTCTTTTTCGGCCAATTTCCGTGCAGAGGTATTGGGTCGAACCTGGAAGCCAACGATAATGGCATCTGATGCAGAGGCCAACAATACGTCGGATTCCGAAATCGCACCAACAGATTTGTGAATCACGTTCACTTGGATGTTGGTGGTAGAAAGTTTCAACAAAGCATCGGTAAGGGCTTCGATGGAGCCATCTGTATCCCCTTTGATAATAATGTTCAATTGTTTGAAATCGCCAATGGCAATTCGGCGACCAATTTCATCCAGGGTAATGTGTTTTTTGGCACGAATACCTTGCTCACGCTGCAATTGCTGGCGTTTGGTGGCAATTTCGCGGGCTTCTCTTTCGTCTTCCATGACGTTGAAGCGATCACCTGCTTGAGGTGCTCCGGAAAGTCCGAGCATTCTCACGGGCATGGCGGGTCCGGCTTCATCAGCCTTGGTTCCGCGCTCATTAAATAGGGCTTTTACCCTTCCGCTATATGGACCGGCTAATACGACATCGGATTGTCCGAGGGTACCGTTTTGTACCAAAAGGGTACATACATATCCACGTCCTTTGTCCAGCTGGGCTTCGATAACTACTCCGGAAGCTCTGAGCTTTGGATTGGCTTTCAGTTCTAGCATTTCTGCTTCCAGAAGGACTTTGTCAAGAAGTTTGTCGATGTTCAAGCCTTGTTTGGCAGAAATCTCCTGACACTGGAATTTACCGCCCCATTCTTCTACCAGAATATTCATTTGGGCCAGTGCTTCTCTGATTTTTTCAGGGTTGGCACCAGGCTTATCAATTTTATTGATGGCAAACACCATGGGTACATTGGCGGCACGAGCGTGGTTGATGGCCTCAATGGTTTGTGGCATCACCGAGTCGTCAGCAGCAATCACAATGATGGCGACGTCTGTAATTTGCGCACCACGTGCCCGCATGGCGGTAAAGGCTTCGTGACCCGGGGTGTCAATAAAGGTGATGTGTCGTCCGTCTTCCAGTTGAACCCCGTATGCACCAATGTGCTGGGTAATTCCTCCTGCTTCGCCTGCGATTACGTTGGCTTTGCGGATGTAGTCGAGCAAACTGGTTTTACCATGGTCTACGTGACCCATAACGGTAACGACCGGTGGGCGAGAGATACGGTCTTCTTCGCGGTCTTCTTGTTCCGCGATGGCTTCTTGAATATCAGCGGTAACGAAGCGTACATCAAATCCAAATTCTTCCGCAATGATAGAGATGGTTTCTGCATCCAACCTTTGGTTGATGGATACAAACAGACCAAGACTCATACAGGCTGAGATGATATCTGTGATGGGTACTTCCATCATCTGGGAGAGCTGACTGGCCGATACGAATTCTGTTACTTTCAGAATACGGTTGTCTCTTTCAATTTCAGCCGCTTCTTCTTGTTGTCTTTCGCGGAATTCAGCTCTTTTTTCCCTACGTAATTTTACTTGTCGACCTTTTCCGCGTTCACTAAGGCGAGCGAGGGTTTCTTTGATCTGCTTCTGAATTTGCTCTTCGGTCAATTCTACCTTAGGCTCAGGAGCTCGGCCTCGGTTGGGACCACCACCAGGACGGTTGGGTCCGCCACCGGGACGATTTTGACCACCAGGACCACCACCGGGACGGTTTGGTCCGCCACCAGGTCGATTAGGTCCGCCGGGTCCGCCAGGTCTTTGTCCTTGATTTGGACGTTGTCCTTGTCCTTGGTTTTGTCCTGGGGCTCCAGGATTTACTTTTTGAACAGGCGGGGTTTGTATGCGCTTACGTTTTTTCTTGGCGTCTGCAGCACTTTGGCTATTTCCTCCCCGACGGTTTCCGTCTACGGGAAGTACGATTTTACCAAGAATGGTTGGCCCTTCCAATTTTTCAACCGTACCACGAATCATTTCTGGTTCTTGGCGAGCAGGCGCTTTTGGCGGCTCAGGTGGAGCTGTTGGGATCGGTTCTGCTTTGGCTTCAGGCGCGGGTGTGGGTGGTGTGGGTGGTGTGGGCGCGCTAGGTTTTTCAATGACTGGTGCCGGCTTTTCCGCTTTGGGTGCTGGCTTTTCCTCCGCCTTTGGCTTTGCTTCTGGTCCTTGATTTTTCCCCTTTGGCGCAGGTTTTTTTCTACGGTCTTCAAGGTCAATTTTCCCTAAGACTTTAAGTCCGGGACCATTATCTTCTGCTTCAGCAACTGGGGCTTGTTCAACCGCTGGTGGCGCTGGCGCAGGAGGTGGGGCTGGTGCAGGAGTCGGAGGTTCAGGAGTCACTGCAACTGGCGCTTCTTCTACGGGAGCAGGTTTCTGCTGAGCTACTTCCTGAACCGTTGGTGGTGCTGGCGCAGGGGCCGGCGCTTCCACTTTGGGTGCAGGCGGAGCAACGTCTTCTACTTTTTCTTCTACCACCGCTTTTTTAGCCTGTGTTTCAGATTTTAGCGACGTGTCCTTGATGAGTACTTCAGAAGGGAGCTCATCGAATCTTTCTTTTTTCTCCTCGCGGAGTTTGTCTTCGATGGTTACGCTGCCTTTGGGCAAAGAAACGGTTCCCATTTGCCGGGACTTTTCCTTTACCTGTTGGTCGGAAGCAAACTGTTTTAGGACGAGTGCATGTTGTGCCTCGTCTATTTTGGTGTTGGGGTTGGCCTCTGTTACATGGCCTTTCGCAGAAAGGAACTCCGCAATGGTACTAATACCTACGTTGAGCTCCTTGGCTACTTTACTTAATCTGAGCGTTTTTGCTTCCGACATACTAAAATTTAATCATCTGGCCTTTCCCGGGAAGATGCTTTAAGCCTCAAAGGTAGGCATTTCCTGTGAAAAACATTTATTCCTCGAACTCGGCCTTGAGAATATCCATCACATGCTGAATGGTTTCTTCTTCTAAGTCGGTTCGTTTTGCTAATTCTGCTACACTATGCTCTAAAACAGCTTTCGCGGTGTCGCATCCAATGGATTTCAACTGATCAATGATCCAGTCTTCGATTTCATCACGGAAGTCATCCAATGCCACGTCTTCGTTGTCTTGTTCGTCTTCACGATAGACATCGATTTCATAACCGGAAAGTTTAGACGCCAACTTAATGTTAAGTCCTCCTTTACCAATGGCCAGGCTAACTTGGTCTGGCTTGAGATACACCTGAGCAGCTTTATTGTCTTCTTTGATGACAATGGAGCTCACTTTGGCCGGACTTAATGCCCTTTGAATAAAGAGTTGTAAGTTGGAGGTGTAATTGATTACGTCGATGTTTTCGTTGCGTAATTCACGTACAATGCCGTGAATACGAGACCCTTTCATTCCTACGCAAGCGCCTACAGGGTCAATGCGATCGTCGAAGCTTTCTACGGCCACTTTTGCCCTTTCACCCGGAATACGAACAATTTTTCTGATGGTGATGAGTCCATCGAATACCTCAGGTACTTCTTGTTCAAACAATTTTTCTAGGAAAACCGGAGAGGTACGGGAAAGGATAATGGCCGGAGAGTTGTTTTTCATGTCTACCCGTAAGACCACCGCCCTTAACGTTTCCCCTTTTTTGTAATAATCCGTAGGGATCATTTCTGATTTTGGGAGCAACAATTCATTGCCTTCGTCATCCAGAATAAGCAATTCCTTACGCCATACTTGATAGACTTCGCCGGCAATAATTTCACCTACACGGTCTTTGTATTTTTTGTAAACGGACTCTTTTTCCAGGTCATTGATGCGTGCATGGAGGTTTTGTTTCATGGCCATGATGGCACGACGTCCAAACTCCGGGAATTTTACTTCCTGAGACACCTCTTCCCCAATTTCAAAGTCAGGCTCAATTTTAATGGCATCGCTGTAGGAAATTTGGCGAACGGGGTCTTCAACACCCCCATCTTCCACAATTTCGCGGTTTTGCCAAACTTCTAAATCACCTTTATCTACGTTGATGATGATATCAAAATTCTCATCAGCGCCGTATTTTTTTGAAATCATAGAACGAATCACTTCTTCCAAGATTCTCATCATGGTGACCCGGTCAATGCTTTTCAGGTCTTTAAACTCTGAAAAGGATTCTATGAGATTTACATTATCCATTGGAGCGGTTGTTTAACATGGTGTAAATATTTAGAATACAATGTGTTTTACGGTTTGTTTGATGGCAGACCTTTCTAAAATGGTAGGCTGGGCATCATATTTTGGCTTTCCGCCTTTATGTACGGAAGGCTTCATGCAAATAAGGTGTAAGGCATTTTCTTGAACGGCGTCTAATTTGCCAATCAGTTTTCGGCCATCTTCCATGAGGATTTCAACATGTTTCCCAATGTTTTTTTGGAACTGAATGGGATGACGAAACGGCTTATCCAAGCCCGGAGAAGATACCGTGAGGTCAAACGGGTCTAATGCTTCACCTCCTAACACGCGGAGTTGTCGGGCAATTTGAATGCACGTATCTATGGATACATTGTCCTGCCCGTCGATAAAGATTTGGAAACGATGTTCTGCGGGGGATTGAAAATCCACCAATACCAAACCTCTCTCATCGAGTAGGGGTTGTAAAATTTGAAGGATTTCTTGCTTCATAGGTATCCAATAAGAAAGGGGACCTCAGTCCCCTTCACTTTTATGCTTAACAGTGTAAGTTGGTGCAAATATAGCACTTTTATTTATACCTGCAAGTTTGCCTTTAAGGAATCACGTTAAACTCAATGACGCTGAGCTGACTTACATTGGTACTTGCCCGTAGTATGCTTCCTGCTGGCAGCCACATGGGAAAACTACTAAACGTACCGCTACCATGCGCACCACCATTATAATTTACATTGAATCCTGCACTCATGCCTACGATGCGGGATTGGCTATTCACAAGAATCACGTGGTTCTGAGGTGTTCCTGTATGTATTCCATAAGAAGAAGAAGGCGTATAGCTTTCCACCTTCCAAACTTTTCCTGCGGGTACGGTTTGGTCCGCTTGTTCCACCAAGAGCACACGGTTAAATTGAAGGGTGCCTTGTCCGATAACAAAAGCACTTGTGGCCAGATATAGACCTGCTATTAAAATAAAAGCTTTGGACATCATGTGAGATAATTTCCTCAAAAGTAGGTATTTCAAACCGCATCATTCCTGCATGGTAGATTCTTCGGCTCAGGCTCATGTTCATCTTAAAGTATTGGCAAACCATTCCATCCGCCAAATTACATACCTTTAACTTTGTAAAGTTCGGCGATAGTGCCATGCCTACGTCTTAAAAAATTCAATGCCACAAGGTTATTCCATAGCTGCTTTGTATCGTCAATGGCTTAATGATGGCCTACATGAAATTCTGCAATCTACAGGGCAAGGTGCATTGCTCGATTGGAATACGGCCTCAGAAGTAATCAAAGAATCCTTGTGGGAAATGGAAGGTGTATTACGCTCTTCTGGGTATCAAGGTGCTGATAATCTACTGTTTTATGCTTTGTTCCAGAGGCTTTGTTCCCAGAAATTTGGTGCAAATGGGGTTTTTACCTTGGAAGCTTATCCAACGGACCAGCAACAAGAGGTCTTGTTAAAGGACGCTTTGGATGAACGCCCCGGAATGATTAATGGACCTGTACCTGCATCGGGTTGGCGTCGTCGATTTTCTCGGCTGGGTATTTTCATGGTTTTGACCTATTTGATTGGGAGTACGCTCCTCGGAATCTTTTGGTACCTGAACTTCCAGAGAACCCAATCCCAGTTGAAAGAAAAAGAGGAGGCTTATGCGTCGCTTTTACAGGATTATGAAAAAGTGTATGACGCCTATTATCAACTGGAAACAAAGTTTGTTCAACTGACCAGAAGGCCCTATAAAAAGTTTCAACTCTCTGATAATATACGCCATATCGGTGCAGATATTCATTGGTTTGCGGACGAGGGTGAGGTGATGTTGAATATTGATAGTCTTCCGGCTTTGGATAGCGGTGCGGTCTACATGGTTTTTGCACGCACTGAAAAAGAGTTGACACCAATTGGAACCTTTGACCAGCCCCTCAAAATGTTTGAAATGGGCGATTTTGAGCCGGTAAAATCACCTGTAGGATTTATCATAAAGCGGGTAAAAGGAGATTCTTCGGTCATTGTGGTTTCCTCTGATTAACATTTCGTTTTGGACATATATCTGGCCAAAACATAAAATGTTTTTATTTTAAAAATTTACATTCATTCATTAGGTTTATTTGTATTCCCATGTTCGAAAAATGCAAAGACTAATCCCGGCATTTACAGGTGTTTTTTTGACTTTTTTCCTTTGGATTACAGCCGTTTCTGCTGCGTCAATTTCAAGGGAAGTCGCACCTGTTTCCGAGGTAAAAGGTTTTCAAGGTCATATTCAGACAGGCACGCATTTGGCCTGTTGTTTGGAAGTAGAAACGGAAAGTCCTCGCCCGGTTAACCGACCCTCCGGTCTTTTAGGCACCGATTCTTCCCACGCTTCTTATGATCAGCGCCTGCCAAAGGCCAAACCTGCGCGATTAAATTGTGGTCATGCTTTGTCTAAGCGCCACCCCCTTTACTTACTATTTCTACAGTTGAAACTTGGCAAGACAGACCGAAACTTTATCTAATAAGTTTCTTTCTTTTCATTGTCTTTTTTTCATTGTATGAACCATGATTTTGTAGTCCACGAGCGGCTTCAACGCCTGCACGTGTACTTGCCGCATCAGGCGCCATTAAGGGATTTTATTCACCAAAATCCATTGTCGGCCTTCCAAGATTCCTCCTTTCATGAGGGGTTAAAACAGGCTTCTCGGTGGTTGGGTTATGCCACATATCCGGGATTGTCCTATTATCGAAGCTGGTATGCCCAAAGTGGGCTACTTGAACATCAAGTGCTGGCCTTTCTGGAAAAACGCTTCGGAGACCATGCCGTAGCTTGGCTCAACAAGCTTTTACATCAGTCGTACCAAGAATCCTGGCATCCAGAAACGGGCAGGTTGTATGGATGTTGGAAACGTTGTGCAGGTATTTCTATGGAAAAAAAGGTCTCACCCAAACTCTTTCGATGGGTAGGTGCTTATTTGGACCAAGGCGTATCTACCGGGGCTTTACCCGAAGTGCCGACAGGCTTTTTATCTTTTTTGCGAAACCTCCAAAAAGATAGTTGGACACCCTTGTTTCGCAGCGAAAAGGTGAGGAATTGGTTGTTGGACCCCAACCTAAAGTTGGAGACATTGCTTCAGGCGGTGGTAGGAAATCCAACTTGGTTCGACACCTATCTATGGGATCAAGCGTGGAACCATCCCGGCTGGTCAGGTATGGTAGCGTATTTGGAACGCCATCCTCATGCGCTTTTTCAGCCGAGGCCTATTACCCTAGAGGAGTTCGTTTTGGTTGCGTTGTTATTGGAAGCCGACGAGGTTGAAAAAACAGGGAAGCCATTATCTGCCTATATAAAAGAAGAGGATAAGGTGTTGGCGGTGCCTGATTTTCCAGAAGAGCTTTTTACCGTGTATAGCGTTTGGCAAGACTTGAAAGAATGGTTTACCTATGAAAAAGTGCTTTTTCAACTCAAGCCGATGGCCGAGTCCCCAATCACCCCAAGGTTTCAGGCAGTGTTTTGTATCGATGACCGAGAGGAATCCTTCCGGCGCCATGTAGAAGGTTTGGCGCCAACCGTCCAAACCTTTGGCACGCCTGGTTTTTTTCAAATGGACTGCACATTCCAGCCTGCCGGTGCCATTGAGGCGATCAAAGTGTGTCCGGCTCCCATGACACCATCCCATGTGGTTGCTGAG
The DNA here is from genome assembly GCA_964599915.1 of uncultured Candidatus Competibacteraceae bacterium. GTDB lineage: Bacteria > Bacteroidota > Bacteroidia > CAIKAF01 > CAIKAF01 > CAZRHR01. The sequence continues at coordinate 27,424 of CAZRHR010000023.1, forward strand.
GATGGGGAACAATCTAAATATGCCCTTTCTCGGCGGTTAGAAAAAACGCCTCAAGGAATTGGAGGCGGTTGGCTTTTTTCTCATTTAGCGGGCTTTTGGTCCGCCATTCAATTGGGGCAATCCATCTTTTTTCCTCGCCCTACGCCATTGATGGTTTCTGCTTTTCGCCATATGGATTCGAAGCGGCAGTTGAGGTACACCGCAGAACAGGTGAAAAATGGATTCACGCTCCCTGAACAGGTTTTACGGGTACGCCAATTTTTGGAAGGGATGGGTTTACGTGGTCCTTTTGCGCCGTTGGTGTATGTCATCGGGCACGGAGCCAGCAGCAGCAACAACACGCATTATGCTGGCTACGATTGTGGCGCCTGTTCAGGTAGAAGCGGCTCGGTGAATGCCCGACTCATTTCAGCCATGGCCAACGATGCCGAAGTGCGCGCCGAACTTTTATCTCAAGGTCTAGAGATTCCATCTACCACGGTTTTCATGGGTGCCGTGCATGACACTACGACTGATGAAATGGAATATTTTTTAGATACATCCTTGTCGCCTGCCCACGAAATACAATGGAAAAAGGACCAAGAGATTTTTCGAAAGGCATTGGAGCGAAATGCTGTGGAGCGGTCCAAGAAATTTCCATTTTTTCCCGAGGGATTAGATGATAAGGCCATTCATGCGCGGGTAAAAAGAAGGGCACATAGTTTTTTTGAGCCACGTCCGGAGTGGAACCATGCCACGAATGCCCTTTGTTTGATTGGTCGGCGGTCCTTATCTCGCCATGTTCATTTGGACAGAAGGGCTTTTCTACAATCGTACGATCCACTTTCAGATTCGGAGGGGAAGAATTTGTTGGGTTTGCTAAAAGCGGTGACGCCGGTAACCGGAGGCATCAACCTGGAATATTATTTTTCGGCGGTGTCGCCACAGCGATTGGGAGCAGGCTCGAAACTTCCTCATAATGTGGTCGGTCTTTTTGGCGTGGCCAATGGAATAGATGGAGATTTGCGACCCGGCTTACCCGAACAAATGATTCAGTTGCACGACCCGGTTCGTTTGCTGGTGGTCATTGAACAGCGCACCGACATCGTGGCCGCCGTCTTAAACGGACATCCCGAACTATGTCGCTGGTACGAGAACCAATGGCTTCATTTGGTGGCGATTTCGCCTGAAGATGAAACCCTATCTATTTGGAAACAGGGCCAATTTATCCCCTTTGAATCGAACTTCTTTCAAGCGAAAGACGCTTCCTTTACCTGGAGTCACCACTTATCTGAGGCCTTATGAATGCGTGGTTGGTTGCTTTACCCGTTGGAATTCCATTTTTGGGATTTGTGCTGCTTTTCATGATGCAGTTTTTTTCTCCTAAAGTCCTCTCGAAGTTGATCCTTGGTTTCATCAGTGCTTCTTTGATGAGTGCTATGGGTTTGTTGTGGCTGTGGATGGTATGGGATGGGTCCCAAATTCATGTCGTAGAATATCAGCTTTATCAGGACGCTCATTATCAATTTACCCTTGCATTTTTGGTGGATTATATTTCCCTGAGTTTTGTTTTGGCGGGACAGGTACTTGCTTTGTTGATTTTCCGTCTATCTAATCTTTATGTGGTTGGAGAAAAGGGATATGCAAGGTTTTTCTATACCCTGTTTTTCTTTCTTACCGGCTTTACCATGGCGGTGTTATCGGGAAATTTTGAAACCCTATTGTTGGGCTGGGAGGTTTTGGGATTGTCTTCCTTCATGCTGGTTGCTTTTTATAGGGACAGGTATTTGCCAGTAAAGCATGCCGTAAGGATTTTTTCGATCTTCCGAATTGGTGATGTTGGCCTACTGCTTGCCTTATGGGCCAGCCATCATTACTGGCACCAAAATATCGCGTTTGAATCTTTGTCGCATACCCTACAAGTACATGCTCAATGGGAGAAAAATCCTGAGGTAGCCAGCGTGATTACGGGTTTCATTTTTTTGGCAGCCATGATTAAATCTGCACAATTTCCTTTTTCCTCTTGGTTGCCTAGGGCCATGGAAGGGCCAACACCTTCATCGGCTATATTTTATGGTGCATTGTCGGTGCATTTAGGCGTGTTTTTATTGCTTCGAACCTATCCTTTTTGGGAGCCCATGATAGGTATGCGGTTTGTTTTGGGAATCATAGGTGGAGTGACGGCTTTATATGGGTATAGTGTGGCCAAAACGCAGTACACCATTAAGGCACAAATTGCGTATGCTTCGGTTGCACAAATTGGGCTAATGTTCATCACTTTGGCCTTTGGGCAGCGGGAAATGGCCTTGGTGCATATGATGGGAAATGCAGGTCTACGCACCTACCAGCTTTTGATTTCACCCTCGGTTGTAAGCTACACCATTAGGGCGCAGAGATTTGGCTTTCACCTGCGGCCTTTTTTTGTTGCGTCTGGATGGAGACAACGTGTGCAAGTGACCCTTTTTGTGAATGGACTTTTTGAGTGGCATTTGGATGGTTGGATGAACCGCTGGGTGTTTGGACCGTGGCAGCGTTTGGGCAGAAAGTTGGTCCTTTTGCCAGAGTTGGTCATTTGGAGTGTGGTTGTTTTACTCCCTTTAATCACCATTTTCCTAGCGTCTTGGAACCCGGATGTTGCTACATGGATTTGTGCTTTTGTCGCTTTATTTTCAGTGGTCTTGGCGTTTGGAGAAAAGGGGCAGCCGCTTCGCTCTTGGACGATGGCTTTTCTAGGTCAGGTTTGGCTGGCGGCCGCCATTGGATTGCATCAGGAATCTGGCCTTGGTCATGTGGTTTGGTACTTTGGAGGTCTAATTCCTTCCTTTTTATTGGGAATGGTGAGTCTTTTATGGTTAAAGAAAAAGCAGCCGGAGGCATTTCACCTGTCACATTATCAAGGGTTGGGCGCCTCTTATCCATTTGTTTCAGGGTTGTTTTTTCTTGCGACTCTGGGTGCATCCGGTTTTCCCATTACCCCTATGTTCATTGGGGAAGATTTGTTACTCTCTCATATTGAGTTGGTTCATCCCGGTCTGGCGCTCATGTTTGCGCTGGTTTATTTTGGAAATGGCATTGTGCTGATTCGCCATTATGCCCGATTATTTATGGGGCCTGATGTACAACAGGCTCCTCAACAAGCTTTAATGACTTCTTAATCCGTAGGATCATGAAAATAAAACAAAAACCTTTTTCCGCTTCCGCCTTTTTTCCAACCCATTGGTCTGGAGAAGTGATGGCAGGTGCCTTGGTGTTTATGTTGGCGATGCCTTTGTGTTTGGGCATTGCTAAGGCAAGTGGATTTCCCCCGGCCATGGGTGTATTAACGGCCATGGTTGGGGGTTTTGTTAGCCTTTTTTTTCGGGTGTCGCCCTTAGCGATTAAGGGTCCGGCAGCGGGTCTTATTACCTTGTGTGCCTCCTCTGTTCAAGCCTTTGGCGGTGGCGAACATGGTTGGGAGGTGACCTCTGCCATCATTTTAGTGATGGCCATGTTACAAATGCTGCTTGGCCTTTTGCGCTTAGGTAGCAGGAGTGATTTTTTTCCCCAAGCAGCCGTTCATGGCATGTTGGCCGCCATAGGTTTAATCATTATTGCCAAGCAGATTCCCGTTTTATTGGGGGATGAGCCCTCTCTTTATGCAGGCGAGTCTCCCTTGGAGCTTTACCTGCATCTGCCTAAATGGATTGCGTCTGCCCATTGGCGTATTGCCCTTATCGGTCTTTCAGGTTTGGCGCTCATGTTTTTGTTGCCTAAGGTGAAATGGGGTTGGGTTAAAAAGATTCCTGCACCCATGTGGGTTTTGCTATTTTCGGTGCCCTTGGCCCTCAGTTTACATTTTCAGGAAGAAGAGCCGGCGTATTCATTGGTCCAAATTGGTCCATTTTGGGACACTTTGGCATGGCGACCAGATTTTTCCGAATGGTCCAATGGGGTATTTTGGAAATATGTATTGATGTTTTTATTTGTGAGTTCCCTTGAATCGCTGCTTACCGTAAAGGCCTTGGATAATTTAGATCCTCTTAAAAGGACCTCTACGTATAATGGTGAACTCATAGGACAGGGTGCAGGAAATGTGCTTTCTGGTCTTTTAGGCGGTTTGCCTATGATTTCCGAAGTAGTACGAAGTACCGCCAATGTTCGGTTTGGCGGCAGAACCCGTTGGTCTAACTTTTTCCATGCCTTATTCTTGACCTTGGCCATGATGTTTCTGGTACCATGGATTTCTATGATTCCCAATGCTGCCTTAGCGGCCATGCTGATTTATGCCGGATATAACTTGGCCGCTCCACAACAGTTTAAGCATATCAAGGAGATTGGATTAGATCAATTGGTTATTTTTTTGGTGACCATTGGTGTCACCTTGTGGGAGGATTTGTTGCTTGGTATATTGGCAGGCATTGTTTTGAAAGTTGTTTTTCATTTGTATCGCGGTGCGAGATGGAATGAATTATTTCGGTCTCAGGTAAAAATCATGGAAAATGAGCAAGGGGTTACTGTGGTATTTCTTGGGTCTGCATTGTTTACCAATATGATTGATTTCAAAAAAAGAGTAGGGTTTCAGTTAGCAAGTGCCGAAACATTGACGATAGATTTTTCTAAAATGCGCATGATTGACCACTCGTTTTTGTTGTATCTAGACCATTTTTCTAGAAAAAAGCGGGAAAAAGGTCAAATGGTGCATTGGGTTGGGTTGGAGAAAATGCGCGCCGAGTCTAGGCATCCTTTGGCCTCTAGAAGGATATAAACAGAAGATAGTAAGCTGGGAGGGTGTTTTAGCTAAAAAATACTTGTAGTTTTGAGGCAACAACACAAAAACCGGTTTACTTGTTTCGGAACCTAAAGCAGTACTGGCTTTCTGACCTATTGGCTGGATTCATGGTGAGCGTTTTGGCGCTTCCCCTATGTTTAGGTATAGCCAAGGCCAGCGGTTTTCCGCCGATTATGGGCGTTTTTTCCGCTATAATTGGTGGCATCGTTCCCTTGTTTTTTTCTCCTTCCGAAGCGGCCATCAAGGGTCCGGCGGCTGGCCTAATCACCATTTGCGCTGCCACTTTAACGGACTTAGGGGGAGGCGAACAAGGTTGGATGCTTATTTCTGCGGCCATTGTAGTGATGGCGGTTTTTCAAATCTTATTGGGAATGCTCAAGCTCGGCAGTTTAGCGGATGTTTTTCCCCGCCCTGTAGTGCAAGGGCTCCTGTCTGCCATTGGTTTGATCATCGTTGCTAAACAACTTCCGGTGCTGTTAGGCATGCCTGCGGCTCTTTTAGCGGAACATTCGCCTTTGGAAACCTATTTCGCTGTCTTTTCTCATCTTGAAGCGATGGATTGGCAGATTTTTCCTATCGGCTTGGTTTCCCTGTTTTTAATGTTTTTGTTTCCGGCATTGGGGTTAAAAAAGGTTCCGGCACCACTAGTGGTGCTGGTCTTTGTGATTCCATGGACGTATGTCCAGCCTTTGCAACATCTTCCGGACGCTTTGGTGGAGATTGGAAATCCATGGGAGACTTTGCAGTGGCGCGCCGATTTTTCCGGATTCGGCATGCCGATTTTTTGGAAGGGTGTATTCATCCTTTGGTTTGTTAGTAGCTTAGAATCTGTTTTAGTATTGAAAGCAGTGGACCAATTGGATCCTTGGCGGCGCGAAAGTCCCGTGAATGGTGATTTGATCGCGCAAGGTGCCTCCAACCTATTGTCCGGTTTTTTAGGTGGCCTACCGGTCATTTCAGAAGTATTGCGGTCTTCGGTGAGTTTACATACAGGCGGCCGCTCCCGATGGGCCAATGCTTTTCATGCCCTGTTTCTCTTTCTCGCCATTTGTTTTTGCATTCCATTATTGGAGAAAATCCCTAATGCCGCCTTAGCTGCCATGCTCATTTTTGCAGGATA